>JAFAYM010000080.1 GCA_019240395.1 Acidisphaera sp.
GCGCGCTTCCGGCCGAGCGAGGTGCTGGCCGGCGGCATCTGGCGCATGCTGACCGAGGCCGATCTCGATCCGGGCGAGCCGGAGGCGATCTCCCGGGACGAGGAGGGGCTGGGCGTGCCGGCCGAAGCCCTGCTGCGTTGAGCCTGCGCTCGGACGTCGCTTGCGGGGCGGAAAGCCGATGAGCAAGCGAGGCGGGGAGCACCCCCACTTCAGGCGGGTCGCCGCGGCGGCGAGGCCGGCATGAACTACGTGTTCCATTTCGGCGACATCTGGAACGCCTGGCCCGAGCTGCTGTGGGGCACGTTGCTTACGCTGCGGCTCTCGGCTCTTTCCATGCTGCTGAGCCTGATCGTCGCGGTGTTCGGCGCACTCGCCCGCACCTCCGGCCCGCGGCCGCTGCGCGCTCTCGTCGCCGCCTATGTCGAGCTGATCCGCAACACGCCGTTCCTGGTGCAGATCTTCCTGATCTTCTTCGGCCTGCCCACCGTCGGGCTGCGGCTGGACGCCAATACCGGCGCGCTCATCGCCCTCGTGCTCAACGGCAGCGCCTACACCATCGAGATCGTGCGCGCCGGCATCGAAAGCATTCCGCACGGCCAGGTCGAGGCCGCCCGCGCCCTCGGCCTGCACACCCTGCAGGCCTTCCGGCTGGTCGTGCTGCCGCAGGCCCTGCGCGTCGTCGTGCCGCCGCTCGGCAGCCAGTTCATCCTGCTGATGCTGAACTCCAGCGTCGTCTCCGTCATTTCCGCCGATGAGCTCACCGCCGCGGCGCAGGACATCCAGTCCCGGACCTTTCGTGCCTTCGAGGCCTACATCGTCGCGACGGCGATCTATTTCGGACTGTCGATGCTGTTCACCGCGGCGTTCGCCAGCATCGAGCGCCTCGCCTTCGGCCGGCCGGTCAGCCGCTGATGCGCACGCTCATCCTCGCCGATTTCGGCTTCCTGCTGCTGGCCGCCCGCTGGACCATCGTGCTCTCCGCGGCGGCGTTCTTCGGCGGCGGCGTGCTCGGGCTGCTGATCGCCCTCGCCCGGGTTTCGCAGACCCGGGCGCTGCGCTGGCTCGCCATCGGCTACATCAGGGTGTTCCAGGGCACGCCGCTGCTGCTGCAGCTCTTCCTCGTGTTCTTCGGCGGCGACATGCTCGGCGTGCCGCTCGGGCCGTGGATCTCCGCCGTGCTCGGGTTGAGCCTCAACGCCGCCGCCTTCCTCGGCGAGATCTGGCGCGGCTCGATACAGTCGGTGACGATCGGGCAGATCGAGGCGGCGCGCGCCCTCGGACTCCACTACCTGCCGCTCATGCTGCGCGTCGTGCTGCCCCAGGCGCTGCGCGTCGCCATCGCGCCGACCGTCGGTTTCATGGTCAACCTGGTCAAGAGCACCTCGCTCGCCGCCATCATCGGCTTCGTCGAGCTGACCCGGGCGGGCCAGCTGCTCAACAATGCGACGTTTCGCCCGTTCCTCATCTTCGGCACTGTGGCGTTGATCTACTTCGTGCTCTGCTGGCCGTTGACCGTCGCCAGCCGGCGAATGGAGCGGAGACTGGCGACGGCTTACAGGAGATAGCAAGGCCGGGGCTTTGCCCCGGACCCCACCAGGAGGCCGAAGCCTCCTGGACCTCATTGACCGCTGCGCGGCGGAAGGGAGAAACCACATGCGCCGATTCTACTGCCTCTTCGTGCTGGCTTTGCTGCTGCTGCCGTACCGGGTGGCGCAGGCCCAGACCGTCGACGAAATCCTCAGCCGCGGCACCGTCAATATCGGCGTGCTCGTCGATCTGCCGCCCTACGGCATCCTCAACGCCCAGCAGGAGCCGGACGGCTACGACATCGATGTCGCCAAGCTGCTGGGCAAGTATCTCGGAGTGAAGGTCAACCTGGTGCAGATCACCGGGCCGAACCGCATCCCCTTCCTGGTGACCAACAAGGTGGACCTCATCGTCGCCACCCTCGGCGTCACGCCGGAACGCGCCAAGCAGGTGCTGTTCTCGATCCCCTACAGCGCCATCGAGAACGTCGTCTTCGCGCCCAAGGACAAGAAGATCGGCAGCATCGCCGACCTCAAGGGAATGCGCGTCGGCGTGCCGCGCGGCACCGTGCAGGACGTCATCCTCACCCAGGCGCTGGGCAGCGACGCCAAGATGGCGCGCTTCGACGACGATCCCAGCACCTACCAGGCGCTACTCACCGGCCAGGTGGACGCCATCGCCGAGACCGGGCTGACCGGCGATCAGTTCTACGCTGCCAACCCCGGTCCGGGCATCGAGCGCAAATTCACCCTGCTGCAGCAGCCGAACGGCATCACCATGCGCAAGGACCAGTGGAACCTGCACCAGTGGGTGAACACGTTCGTCTATTTCGTCAAGAACAACGGCGAGCTCGACGTGCTGTACCAGAAGTGGTTCCACAAGCCGCTGCCCAACCTGCCGGTCTTCTGATCGCACGCGTACCGGAGTAACGCTGCCGGAGCCAGAGCACGGCCAGACCCTAGCCGTGCTCAGGTCGGTATGCGTTCGCTCGCGTTCCTACTCTATGCTTTGTGGGGAGGCCCGGCTTTATCTCGGGATGATCACTGCGGCTCCGACAGTCGGCTGTTGAGACAGCCGGAGCTGATGCACTCGCGATAGCGGTCCTCAAGGAAGCGATTTCGGCTGATCGTCGTTCGCGTCGCGCACGCCATATTGACATAGAAACCCTCCGGCTCGCGCCGGCTGCACTGCTCGTCCCGGCTACGAAGCCAAGCGAGCTGCCCCGTCCGAAGCGCGTCCCTTTCTGGATCGTTCAGTCGCCCTTGGAGCCGCGCATAGCTCGCGTTCAGATCCTGGTCGGCTTGCTGGTAAATCTTGCTGAGGCAGTAGAGACTGTCGAAGTCATTGCGCGGCTTGTCGCAGGCGGTATCGGCGCGAGCCGCAACACTGCCGACCATCACGAGAACGCAAATTGCAAGCATGCGACACTTCGAAGCTGCCAATTCCATCACCCCTGCACCGTCCGCGAGAAAGCGGCAGGTCCAAGTAATGCAAGCAATCGTTAAGCGTTCGCTACCCGCTCATACGAGCTCCCACAGAGCGCCATCCATTATCGTCACCCCCGCGAAAGCGGGGGTCCACGCCGCACATGGATTCCCGCTTTCGCGGGAATGACCGCTATGGGTCAGCGCTCCCGAGAACTGGTATGAAGCGTTCACTACCCTTCAGGCAGAAATGCGCGGTCGGTTATGCGAATCGCCCCGACTTCGGAAACCCATTGGGCGGCAGCCGGCCCGCCTGGCCGCGCTCCCCGATCCAGTCCCGCAGATTGATTTCGTTTCGCGTCTTCTCGCCCAGCCGCCAGGTCAGCCCGTCGCGCAACCGGAACACGCGCGCATCGCGCAGGCCGCCGTTGCGGTATTTCTGCAGCATCACCCCGGCACCGCGCGCCAGTTCCGGCACCTGCTCCAGCGGAAAAACCAGCAGCTTGCGATTGTCGCCGACCACGGCGAGATGGTCGCCCTCGGCCGGCACACAGAGTGCCGCTTCCTCGCCAGGCCGCAGGTTGAGCACCTGCTTTCCGGTGCGCTTCTCCGCCAGCAGGTCTTCCGATTTCACCAGGAAACCGCGGCCGCCGACGGAGGCCACCAGCCAGCGCATGCCCTCCCGCCAGATGAACAGGGCGGCGACCTCGTCCTCGTTGGTGAGGTCGGCCAACAGGCGCACCGCCTGTCCGTCGCCGCGGCCGCGCGGCAGGTCGGCGGCCTTCAGCGTGTAGGCGCGGCCGTTGGTGCCGAACAGGCAGAGCCGGTTTGTGGTCTCGCATTGCAGCAGCAGGCGCAGCCGGTCGCCTTCCTTGAACTTCAGTTCCGCATCCGGTGCGAGATGGCCGCGCACGGCGCGCAGCCAGCCTTTCTCCGAAAGGATCACGGTGATCGGCTCGCGCTCCGCGACGCTCTCGGCAGCGGCGACGTCGAGCACCGGGGCGGTGCCGAAGCCGGTGCGGCGACTGCCGAGCGGGCCGGCGCCGAAATGCCGGCGCGTCTCTTCCAGCTCCTCGCCGATGCGGGTCCAGCGCCGCGCCTCGTCCTTCAGCAGGGCCTGGATCTCCCGGCGTTCTTTCGCCAGGGATTTGTGCTCGCGGCGGATCTCGATCTCCTCGAGGCGCCGCAGGCTGCGCAGCCGCATGTTGAGGATGGCGTCGGCCTGCGCATCGGTCAGCGCGAAGCGCTGCATCAGGCCGGGCTTCGGCTCATCCGCCTCGCGGATGATGCGGATCACCTCGTCGAGATTGAGGAATACCGCGAGGTAGCCGTCGAGGATCTCGAGCCGCCGCTCGATCGCCGCGAGGCGGTGGCGCGAGCGGCGGACCAGCACCTCGTGGCGATGATCGAGCCACGCCCGCAGCACGTCACGCAGGCCCATCACCACCGGCGTGCGCGTCGCATCGAGCACGTTCATGTTGAGCGGGAAGCGGGTCTCCAGCGCGGTCGCGCGGAACAGGGTAGCCATCAGCATCTCGGGTTCGATGCCGCGCGATTTCGGCTCGAGCACCAGCCGCACCGTCTCGGTGCTCTCGTCCCGTATGTCGCCGAGCAGCGGCAGCTTCTTGCCCTCCATCAGCTCGGCGATCTGCTCGATGAGCCGCGCCTTCTGCACCTGGTAGGGGATTTCGGTGACGATGATGCGCCAGGTGCCGTGACGGCCGGGCTCGACCGCCCAGCGCGCGCGCAGGCGAAAGCCGCCGCGGCCGATCTCATACGCGGCGGCGATCGTGGCCGGGTCCTCGACCAGCGTGCCGCCCGTGGGGAAATCCGGGCCGGGCATGTGGCGCAGCAAGTCGGCGGTGGTCGCCTCGGGGTTGCGCACCAGGGCGAGCGCGGCGGCGCAGACCTCGCCGGCATTGTGCGGCGGAATGCTGGTCGCCATGCCGACGGCGATACCGGCCGCGCCGTTGGCGAGCAGGTTCGGGAACGCGCCGGGCAGCACCACCGGCTCGTGCTCTTCGCCGTCATAGGTCGGGCGGAAATCGACCGCGTCGTCCTCGATGCCGGCGAGCAGCGCACGCGCCACTTCGGTGAGCCGCGCCTCGGTGTAGCGCATCGCCGCGGCGTTATCGCCGTCGATGTTGCCGAAATTGCCCTGGCCCTCGACCAGCGGATAGCGGGCGGCGAAATCCTGCGCGAGGCGGACCAGCGCTTCGTACACGGCGGCGTCGCCATGCGGGTGGAACTTGCCGATCACGTCGCCGACGACGCGGGCGCATTTCTTGAAGCCCGCCGCCGGATCGAGCTTGAGCTGGTGCATGGCATAGATCAGCCGCCGGTGCACCGGCTTCAGCCCGTCGCGCACATCCGGCAGGCTGCGCGACATGATGGTGGAGAGCGCGTAGGCGAGGTAGCGCTCGCTCAGCGCATCCACCAGCCGCGTGTCCTCGATATGGCCGGCGCCGTTTTCTTTCAGGTCGTCGGGCATTCCCTCATTCCGCGAGATCCGCGACCCGGTCATAGAGAAGCTGCCGCGCCGGGGGAAGCGGCCGATGGTGATGGCCGAAAGCGTCGCGCGCCAGGAAATGCCCGGTCAGCCGCAAGCCGTCGCGCCAATCCGCCGGGCCGGCCGGCCCCTGGCCCAGCAGGAATGCCGGCAGACGCAGCAGGCGCGGCTTCCACGCGCCCGCGGCGCCCGCCGACACCGCCCGGCCGGTCTTCGGGGAGACGAAGGCCAGGTCCTCGCCGCTGCCGGTGACGGCGCAGCGCGCGAGATCGAGGCCGTAGCCGAGCTCGGCCAGCAGCGCCGCCTCCCAGCGCACCAGATCAGCCAGCGCCTCCTCGCGATGCGCCAGGTTCGCCAGCAGATGCAGCATGCCGGCGAAGACGCGCGGATGCGGCTGGCGCTCCGGCAATGCCCCCTCGGCGACGGCACAGACCGAGGTCAGCATCGCCAAGGTCAACGCGTCGTCGAGCGCCAGCGCCGCCGCGGCATGCACGAGCTCGCCGGTGTAGCTGCCGAGCTGGTCGGCGAGACGCCCGACCCAGCGCACCTGCACCAGGTTGCCGCCCTGCCACACCGCCGCATGCCGGCTGGACGCGCCGCCACGCGCGAGGCCGCGATGCACGCCGTGCTCCTCGGTGAGCACCGAGGCGATTGCGTCCCCTTCCCCGTACGGGCGGGCACTCAGGATGATCGCGGGGGCTTCCCATTCCATCAGGCGGTCCGGCGAAGGCGCGGGCTCGGCCCCCGGATCCGACTACTCAAGGCCGATCGCGCGCAGACGCGCCGTTTCTTCGTCCCAGCCGGGACGCTCCTTGACGTTCAGGAACAGGTGCACAGGGCGGTCCAGCAGGCCGGCCAGTTCCTGGCGCGCGCGTGCGCCGATGTCGCGGATGCGCCGTCCGCCCTCGCCGATCAGGATCGCCTTGTGGCCGGGGCGCGCAACATACACGGTCGCCTCGATACGCACCGCGCCGTCCGGGCGCTCCTGCCACGATTCGGTCTCCACGGTCGCGGCATACGGCACCTCCTCATGGGTCTGCAGAAATATCTGCTCGCGCACGATCTCGGCGGCGAGCAGCCGGTCCGGCAGATCGGTCAGGTCGTCGCCGGGATACAGATGCGGCCCCTCCGGCATCGCCGCGGCCAGCGCATCCAGCAGCCCGGCGACGCCGTCGCCGGTCGCCGCGCTGATCATGTACGTCGCCTCGAACGCCGCCAGTCCGCCGAGCGCCTCGGCGAGCGGCAGCAGGCCGGGCCGCGCCACCAGGTCGATCTTGTTCAGCACCAGCCAGGCGCGCCTGCCCGCCAGCCGCGACGCGATCTCCCGCACCTCTTCGGTCGCCCCGGCACGCGCATCGACCAGCAGCAGGTCGAGATCGGCATCCTCGGCCCCCGCCCACGCCGCCGCCACCATGGCGCGATCCAGCCGCCGGCGCGGCCGGAAGATGCCGGGCGTGTCCACCAGCAGAATCTGCGTCTCCCCCCGCAGCACGATGCCGAGCACGCGGAAACGCGTGGTCTGCGCCTTCGGGCTGACGATGGAGAGCTTGGCGCCGACCAGCCGGTTGAGCAGCGTCGACTTGCCGGCGTTTGGCGCGCCCAGGATGGCGGCGTAGCCGCAGCGCGTGGTCATCCGAGACGGCCCAGCAGGTCGGTCGCGGCGCGCTGCTCGGCGGCGCGCTTCGAGCCGGCGGTGCCCGTCCCGATGGTGTCTGCGACACTGACCTGCACCTCGAACTCCGGCGCGTGCGGCGGTCCGCGGCGCTCCGCGACCCGGTAGGACGGCAGATCGAAGCCGCGTGCCTGCGCCCATTCCTGCAGCGCCGTCTTGGCGTCTTTCGGCGGGGTTTCCTGACCCGTCATCACGCCCTGCCAGGCGCCGCGCACGAAACGCCGCGCCCCGTCGAGCCCGCCATCGAGAAACAGCGCGCCGATCGCCGCCTCCATTGCATCGGCCAGCACGGTCGCCCGCCGCCGCACGCCGGCCCGCGACTCGCCCGGCGCCACCGACAGCAGCGCCGGCAGGCCCACCGCCTCGGCGATCCCCGCCAGCACCGGCTGCGACACGAGATGCGCCAGCCGCCGGCCGAGCTCGCCCTCCTGCTCGCGGGGGAACCGCTCGGCCAGCCACTCCGCGATCAGCAGGCCGAGCACGCGGTCACCGACGAACTCGAGCCGCTCGTTGGAGCCGGCACCCCGGCTGCGCGCGGCGGAACGGTGCGTCAGCGCCTCGCGCAGCAGCTCCGGCCGGGCGAAATCGTGGCCCAGGATCGCCTGTACCGCGGTCAGCGAATCCCCGTGAACAGGCGGTTCCAGCGCACCTCGAAGGGCCAATCCCACACCTCCCACCAGGGCGACGTCGCATCCACCGAGAAGAAGATGAACTCCGCCCGGCCGACCAGATTCTCGACGGGGATGTAGCCCACCGCGTTCAGCACCCGGCTGTCCAGGCTGTTGTCGCGGTTGTCGCCCATGGCGAACACGAAGCCGTCGGGGATCTTGTATTCCTGCGTGTTGTCGAGCGGCCCGTCGTCTGACGCCTTCAGCAGATAGTGCTGCACGCCGTTCGGCAGCGTCTCCTGGTAGCGCTTCAGCAGCATCGGCGGGCCCTCGCCGGTCGCGGTGTAGTCCCCGGCCGCCTGGCGCTCCACCTGCGTGCCGTTGATATAGAGCTGGCCCTCGCGCATCTGGATGCGGTCGCCGGGGAGACCGATGATGCGCTTGATGTAGTCGATGCTGGGGTCGCGCGGCAGCTTGAACACCACGACGTCGCCGCGCTTGGGCAGACCGCCGAAGACGCGCCCGGAAAACAGCGGCGGCGAGAACGGGAAGGAGTAGCGGGAATAGCCGTAGCTGTACTTGGCGACGAACAGGTAGTCGCCGACCAGCAAGGTCGGGATCATGCTTCCCGAGGGGATGTTGAACGGCTCGAAGGCAAAGGTCCGGATGCCCACGGCGATCAGCCCGGCATAGACGATCGTCTTGACATTCTCGAGCAGGGTGCCCGATTTGCGCTTCGCCATAAGGCTGTGGGTTCCGGAGGAGTTTCGCGGGGAAGGCGGCGGCGGATGAAGCCCCCCACCCCCCCGCCTGTCAAGCAATGGCCTCCGGCTACGGCATCGCTGAACGGCACCAGGAGGTCGGTCCATGGTCGACACGCCCGCGAGCGCCCCGATCGTCATCAAGCGGTATGGCGGCAGCCGGCTGTACCACGCGGCTGCGGGCCGCTACGTGTCCCTCGATACGCTCCGCGCCTGGGAGGCAGAGGCGCTCGCCTTCACGGTACTGGATGCAGAGACCGGACAGGACGTGACCCGCGTGCTGCTGGCATAGCCGCCCCGCCGACAGAGCAAAGCGGCGGCATCGACGCGCGCAATCAGCCAGCCGGCAGCGCCGAGATCACCACCTGCGCGTAGGCGTAGGGATACTCGTCGGTCATCGACAGCGCGACCTGCGCCAGCATTCCCGCAGGCGTGATCGCCGCGAGCCGCGCCGCCGCGCCGCCGGCGAGGTGCAGGGTCGGCTGGCCGCTGGGCAGATTGACGACGCCGAGATCGGCGAAGAACACGCCGCGGCGAAAGCCGGTGCCGAGCGCCTTGGCGCAGGCCTCCTTGGCGGCGAAGCGCTTGGCGTAGGTGGCGGCGCGGATGCGCTCATGGCGCCGCTCGGCGCGCGCCCGTTCGGCCAGCGTGAAGATGCGGGCGATGAAGCGCTCGCCATGCCGCGCGATCGCCGCCTCGATGCGCCTGATGTCGCAGATGTCGGAACCGAGGCCGAGGATCAAGCCGGCCGCACCCTCATCCGCGCGCCCGCTCCACCTCGGTGACGCCGGGGGCAGCGCGCAGTCCGGCGATGACGGTGGAGAAGTGCCGCAGGTCGCGCACCTCGACATCCACCAGGATCTCGAAGAAATCCTGCTGGCGGCTGACGATCTTGAGGTTGGCGATGGCGCCGTCATGCTTGGACACGGCATTGGTCAGATTGGCCAGCGCGCCGGGCTGGTTGGCGGCGATCACGCTGATGCGGCCGGTGTGCGGCGAGGCTCCCTTTTCGCGGCCGAGCACGGCGAAGTCCCAGTCCACGTCGATGAAGCGCTCGGGCGTCGCGGCGAAGCTTTCGAGCGTCGGACATTCCTTCGTGTGGATGGTGACGCCCTTGCCGGTGGCGATGATGCCGACGATGCGGTCCCCCGGCAGGGGATGGCAGCACCCCGCATAGTGCACGGCCATGCCGGCCACCAGGCCGGTGATCTCCATGCCGGTATTGCCGCGGCCGCTGGGGCTGCGCCCGGCGCGCGGCGGTACGCTGGGCACCATGCGCGGCGCCCGCGGCGCCTGGCGCAGCTCCGGATAGGCGGCGTAGACGACATCCTTCGGCCCGATGGTGCCGCTGCCGACGGCGATGTAGAGGTCCTGCACCGTCGTGCATTTCAGCGCCTTGAGCGCGCCCTCCAGCACCCGCTCGCTGCCGTCCACGCCCTCCTGGCGGAACGCCTTCACCAGGGCGGCACGGCCGTTGTCGATGTTCTGGTGGCGCTGCTGCTGGTGGACGTAGCGGCGGATGCGGGCGCGCGCCTTGCCGGTGACGCAGAAGCGTTCCCATTGCGGGCTCGGCGTGCCGCCGCGCGCCGTCATTATCTCGACCTGGTCGCCGTTCTGCAGCTCGTGGCGCAGCGGCATCAGGCGGCCGTTGATGCGGGCGCCGACGCAGGTGTCGCCGACCTGGCTGTGCACGGCGTAGGCGAAGTCGATCGGCGTGGCGCCGCGCGGCAGCTGGATCAGCTGACCCTTCGGCGTGAAGCAGAACACCTGGTCCTGGTAGAGCGCCAGCTTGGTGTTCTCGAGGAACTCGTCGGGGGCCGCGGAATTCTCCAGGATCTCCAGCAGGTCCTGCACCCAGCGGAAGCTCTGCACATCGTGCGCCGAGGAGTCGGCGTCGGCCCATTTGTAGAGCCAGTGCGCGGCGACGCCGTTCTCGGCGATGTCGTGCATGTCGGCGGTGCGGATCTGCACCTCGATTTTCTGGTTGCGCGGCTCGCGCAGGGTCACGCCGGTGTGCACGGACTGATAGCCGTTGGATTTCGGCGTCGAGATGTAGTCCTTGAAGCGCCCGGCTATCACGGGAAAGGCGGCATGCACGGCGCCGAGCGCCTGGTAGCAGGCCTCGCGGCTCGGCACGATGACGCGGAACGCCATGATGTCGGAGAGTTGCTCGAAGGCGACGTTGCGCCGCTGCATCTTCTCCCAGATCGAGAAGGCCGACTTGGCGCGCCCGTTGACCTCGATGACCTCGATGCCGGCTTCCTCGCAGACCCGCCGCAGCTCGGACCGGACTTCCTCGATGACGTCGGCACCCTGGCCGCGCAGGAAGTTCAGGCGCGCCATGATGGTGTCGTGCGCCTCGGGCTCGAGCTGGGCGAAGGCAAGCGTCTGCAGCTCGGTCTTCACCGCGTCCATGCCGATGCGCTCGGCCAGCGGCGCGTAGATCTCCATGGTCTCGGCGGCGATGCGCTGTCGCCGCTCGGGGCTTTCCACGAATTGCAGCGTGCGCATGTTGTGCAGGCGGTCGGCGAGCTTGACCAGCAGCACGCGGATGTCGCGGCTCATCGCCAGGACGAGCTTGCGGAAGTTCTCAGCCTGCTTGGTACGGTCGGATTGCAGCTCGAGGCGGGTCAGCTTGGTGACGCCGTCGACCAGGCCGGCGACGGCGGCGCCGAAGCGTTTCTCGATGGTCGGCAGGGTGACCGGGGTGTCCTCGATGACGTCGTGCAGCAGGCCGGTGACGATGCTGCAGGTGTCGAGCCGGTAGCCGGCGAGGATGTCGGCGACGGCGAGCGGGTGGGTGATATAGGGGTCGCCGTTTTCGCGCCGCTGGCTGGCGTGCGCCTCGGTGGCGAGGGCGCAGGCGGCGTCGATCAGGGCGGTATCGGCCTTCGGGTCGTAGGCGCGGACCCGCTCGGCGAGCGAGGGGCGGCCGGCGGCGGCGCCGTCAGGCAGGCGGAGGGGCGCCGGCCGCCGCAAGAAGCTGGCGCCCCCGGTCATGGCGGGCTACCGACGGGGCCGGCCGGCGAGCTCCGCCTCGATGGCCGCCTCGAGATCCTCGGGGGAGAGCTCCTCGTTCTCGACCGGCAGCGTGGCTGCCTCCTCCTCGGCCGAGACGTCCTGCAGGCCGAAGATGTTCTGGTCGGTCGGGATGAGGTCGAGCACCTCTTCATCCGCCGGCTCCGGTTCGGGGGCACGGGAGAGCGACTTGATGAGGTCCTGCTCGAGTTTCGGCAGCTCGACGGTCTCGTCGGCGATCTCGCGAAGCGCCACGACGGGGTTCTTGTCGTCGTCGCGATCGATGGTGAGTTCCTCGCCGCGGCTGAGATTGCGGGCGCGCTGCGCGGCGAGCAGGACGAGCTCGAAGCGGTTGGGGATTTTCTGGACACAGTCTTCGACGGTGACGCGCGCCATGCGCTCGAACCTCCGGATGGCGTGATGGGGCGAAAGAGTTGATCTAGGCGCAGGGTGCGGCCGGCGCAAGCACCGCGTTTACTGAAGTCAAGGGG
>JAFAYM010000089.1 GCA_019240395.1 Acidisphaera sp.
CGCCGCAAGCCGAGCACCAGGCCGCCGCGCGCACGCTGCAGTCCGCCCTCGGAGGCACCGGCTTCAGACGGAAAGGCGACGCTGGACATCCTGCTCGTCGAGCTCCTCGCGTCGCCCGTAGAGCACGATGTCGCCGCGGTCCAGCACCGCGATGGTCTGCGCCAGCTCACGCGCAAAGTCGAAATACTGCTCGACCAGCAGGATCGCCATGTCGCCGCGGTCGCGCAGCAGCGCGATCACCCGGCCGATATCCTTGATGATGCTGGGCTGGATGCCCTCGGTCGGCTCATCGAGCACGAGGAGGCGCGGTTTCATCACCAAGGCGCGGGCGATCGCCAGCTGCTGCTGCTGGCCGCCGGAGAGATCGCCGCCGCGCCGTCCCAGCATCGATTTCAGGACGGGAAACAGCGCGAACACCTCGTCCGGCACGAGGCGCTCGCCGCGGGGCAGCACGGAAAAGCCGGTCTCCAGGTTTTCCCGCACGGTCAGCAGCGGGAAGATGTCGCGCCCCTGCGGCACCCAGGCGATGCCCCGCCGGGCGCGCTCATAGATCGGCAGGCGCGTGATGTCGTCGCCTTCCCAGCGTATCGTTCCGGTGCTGACGGGATGCGCGCCGGTGATGGCGCGCAGCAGGCTGGTCTTGCCGACGCCGTTGCGCCCGAGCAGGCAGGTGACCTCGCCGGCGCGTGCCTCGATGGAAACCCGCCGCAGCGCGATCGCCGCGCCGTAATGCAGATCGACGCCTTCCACCGCCAGCATCTCAGCGCCCCAGATACACTTCGACCACCTTAGGGTCGGCGCTGACGTGGTCGATCGATCCCTCGGACAGGACGCTCCCCTCGTGCAGCACGGTCACCTTGACGCCGAGCGCGCGAACGAAATGCATGTCGTGCTCCACGACGACGACACCGCGCGTGCGGTTGATCTCGCGCAGCAGCTCGGCGGTCTGCGCGGTCTCCGCATCGGTCATGCCGGCCACCGGCTCGTCGACCAGCAGCAGCTGCGGCTGCTGGGCCAGCAGCATGCCGATCTCGAGCCACTGCTTCTGGCCATGGCTGAGGTCGCCGGCGCGGCGATGCCGCTGCTCGGTGAGCCGGATGGTGGCCAGGATCTCCTCGATGCGCCGGCGCTCCGAAGGTGTCTCGCGCGCCAGCAGGGTGAAGCGCGGCCGGCGGTCTCCGGCGAGTGCCAGCAGCAGATTGTCCCAGACGGTATGCGGCTCGAACACCGTGGGCTTCTGGAACTTGCGCCCGATGCCGAGGGCGGCGATGGCCGGCTCGTCCAGCTTCGTCAGGTCGGTATCGGCGCCGAACACGACGGAGCCCTCGTCGGGTCGCGTCTTGCCGGTGATCACGTCCATCATCGTCGTCTTGCCGGCGCCGTTCGGGCCGATGATGGCGCGCATTTCGCCGGGCTCCAGGACGAGGGAGAGGCTGTTCAGGGCGCGGAAGCCGTCGAAACTGACGGTGACGCCGTTCAGATAGAGCAGCGTCTCGGAGACCGCGCCGATCGGGTGGCTCATCGACCGAAATCCGCCCCGGCAACGCCCTCGGGCCCGGCCTCGGACGCGGCGGCCTGCGCCGGAGCGGGCGCCCGGGGCAGCGGCATCTCGGCACGCACCGGCAGCAGGCCCATGATGCCGCGCGGCAGGAAGAGCGTGACCAGCACGAACAGCGCGCCGAGCGCGAACAGCCACAACTCCGGCAGGGCGCCGGTGAAATAGGTCTTGCCGAGGTTGACCAGCACGGCGCCGAGCACCGCGCCGACCAGGGTGCCCCGGCCGCCCACCGCCACCCAGATCACCGCCTCGATCGAGTTGGCCGGGGCGAATTCGCTGGGGTTGATGATGCCGACCTGCGGCACGTAGAGCGCGCCGCCGATCCCCGCCATGACCGCGGAGAGCACGAACACCACCAGCTTGTAGTTCTCCGGCCGGTAGCCGAGAAAGCGCGTCCGGCTCTCGCTGTCGCGCACCGCGATCAGCACCTTGCCGAAGCGCGAGTGCACGACGAAGCGCGCGAGCAGGAGGCACAGAGAAAGCGCCACCGCGCTGGCCAACATCAGCACGTCGCGCGTGCGATCGAGCTGCAGCGGCAGGCCGAACATGTCCTTGAAATCGGTCATGCCGTTGTTGCCGCCGAAGCCCATGTCGTTGCGGAAGAAGGCCAGCAGCAGGGCATAGGTCAGCGCCTGGGTGATTATCGAGAGATAGACGCCGGTGACGCGGCTGCGGAAGGCGAGGTAGCCGAACACCAGCGCCAGCACTCCCGGCACCAGCACCACCATCAGCAGCGCGAAGCCGGGGATGTTGAAGCCATGCCAGTACCAGGGCAGCGTCTTCCAGTTCAGGAACACCATGAAGTCCGGCAGCACCGGATTGCCGTAGACGCCGCGCGCGCCGATCTCGCGCATCAGGTACATGCCCATGGCGTAGCCGCCCAGGGCGAAGAACGCCGCATGGCCGAGGCTGAGGATGCCGGCGAAACCCCAGACCAGGTCCACCGCCAGCGCCAGGATGGCGTAGCAGAGATACTTGCCGGCCAGCGATATGACGTATGGCGAGGCGTGCAGGGCGGACTGCTCGGCCGTCGCCAGGTTCCCCAGGGCCAGCAGCAGGGCGCCGCCGAGCACCAGCACCAGGGCGATGCACGTGATGCGGGCGCTCATGCCTCCACCGCCCGCCCCTTCAGCGGGAACATCCCGCGGGGGCGGCGCTGGATGAACAGGATCAGCAGGCAGAGCACGACGATTTTGCCGAGCACGGCTCCGGCGATCGGCTCGAGGAATTTGTTGGTGACGCCGAGCGTGAGTGCGCCGAGTGCGGTCCCCCAGAGATTGCCGACGCCGCCGAACACCACCACCATGAAGCTGTCAATGATGTAGCCCTGGCCGAGATTGGGGCTGACATTGTCGATCTGGCTCAGCGCCACGCCGGCCATCCCGGCGACCCCGGAGCCCAGACCGAAGGTCAGCGCGTCGATCCAGGGCGTGCGGATGCCCATCGCCGCCGCCATCCGCCGGTTCTGCGTCACCGCGCGCATGCGCAACCCGAGCGGCGTGTAGCGGAGGGCCGCCATCAGCGCGAACAGGACCACCAGGGCGAAGACGATGATGGTGAGCCGGTTGTAGGTGAGGGTGAGGCCGCCGAGCTGCATGGCGCCGCTCATCCAGTCCGGCGTGCCGACCTGGCGGTTGCTGGCGCCGAAGATGCTGCGCACCGCCTGCTGCAGCAGCAGCGACAAGCCGAACGTCGCCAGCAGCGTCTCCAGCGGCCGGCCGTAGAGGAAGCGTATCAGGCCGCGCTCGATCGCCATCCCCGCCAGGCCGGCGACCAGGAAGGCGAGCGGCACGGCGATGAACAGGCTGGCGCCGAACAGGCCGGGCCAGTGGCCGCGGATCGTTTCCTGCACGACATAGGTCGTGTAGGCGCCGAGCATGACCAGCTCGCCATGCGCCATGTTGATCACGCCCATGACGCCGAAGGTGATCGCCAGCCCGATGGCGGCCAGCAGCAGCACCGAGCCGAGGCTCAAGCCGTAATAGGCGTCCTGCGCGAATTCCCAGAGCCGCAGGTTGCGATCGATGGCCGCGATCGCGGAAGCCGCGGCGGTGGCCACGGCGGGAGGCTGGCCGGAGAGCGAGGCAAGCATGCTGCGCGCGTCGATATCGCCGCGCTCCCGGAGAATCCGGATGGCGGCGATCCGGTCCGCTTCGCGCGCATCCAATGTGGTCAGCACGGCCGCGGCGCGCGCCTGGCGCATCACCCGCGCGACCGCCGGGTCCTTCTCCTGCGCCAGAGCACGGTCCAGGGCGGGCACCGCGGAGGCGTCGCGGGCCTTGAACACCGCTTCCGCCGCGATGCTGCGCGTCGCGGGTTCGGGGGAGAACAGGCGCAGCGAGCCCAGGGCGGAGTCGATCGCGCGACGCACGGCGTTGTTCACCCGCACCGGACGCAGCGCATCCGCGGTCACGTCGCTTGCGGAAACCCCGGTATCCGCGGCAACGAAGCCGCTGTCGCCCTTGATGAACAGCGCCTTGTCCGGGCGGACGAACAGCCGTCCATCCTGCAGCGCGGCGATGATGGACGCCGATCGCGGATCACCCGAAACGGCGAGCGCCTCCACGCCGCGACGGATCTCGTCGTAATTCGTCGAGGCGAGGGAGGACAGCGGATCGGTCTGCGCCCGGGAACGCGTCGGCGCAATCGCGACGAGCGCAATGACGACGAGCAGAAGCAGCGATCGCGCCAAGGCGCTCATCCCCGGACATCTCCCCTCGCACGAAGCGGCGCCCGCAAGGGCACCGCCTCAGAACGAGACAGGAATTACGCCCGGCCGCCGCCGCACTTCCCGGTCTTGACGTTGTAGGCGCCGCAGGAGAGCGGCGCGCGCCAGTCGCCGATGAGATCCTTGGTCTCGGCCAGGTACGGCGACCATTCCTGCGCCACCACCAGCCCCGGCGTCTGCGAGACGATGTTGAACTGGCCGTTATCCTGGATCTCGCCGATCAGCACGGGCTTGGTGATGTGGTGGTTGGGCATCATCGCGGAATCGCCGCCGGAGAGATTCGGCACGGAGATGCCGATCATGGCGTCGATCACACGGTCGGGGTCCGTGGTGCCGGCCTTCTCCACGCCCTTCACCCACATGTTGAAGCCGACATAGTGCGCCTCCATCGGATCGTTGGTGGTGCGCTTCGGGTTCTTGATGAAGCCGTGCCAGTCGTCGATGAAGGACTTGTTCTCCGGCGTGTCGACGCTCATGAAGTAATTCCAGGCGGCGAGGTGACCGACCAGCGGCTTGGTGTCCATGCCGGCCAGCTCCTCCTCGCCGACGCTGAAGGCCACCACCGGGATGTCCGTCGCCTTGATCCCCTGGTTGCCGAGCTCCTTGTAGAACGGCACGTTGGCGTCGCCGTTGATGGTGGAGACGACGGCAGTCTTCTTGCCGCCGGAGCCGAAGCTCTTGATCTGCGACACGATGTTCTGCCAGTCGCTGTGGCCGAACGGCGTGTAGTTGATCATGATGTCGGCGGGTGCGACGCCTTTCAGCTTGAGATAGGCCTCCAGGATCTGGTTGGTGGTGCGGGGATAGACGTAGTCCGTGCCCGCCAGCACCCAGCGCTGCACGCTCTCTTCGCCCATCAGGTAGTCGACGGCCGGAATCGCTTGCTGATTGGGTGCGGCGCCGGTGTAGAACACGTTGCGGCTGCACTCCTGGCCTTCGTACTGGACGGGGTAGAACAGGATGTTGTTCAGCTCCTCGAACACCGGCAGCACGGATTTGCGCGACACCGAGGTCCAGCAGCCGAAGCAGGCCGCGACCTTGTCCTGCGAGATCAGCTGGCGCGCCTTTTCCGCAAACAGCGGCCAGTTGGAGGCGGGGTCGACCACCACCGCTTCGAGCTTGCGGCCGAGCACGCCGCCTTTCTTGTTCTGCCCGTCGATCAGCATCAGCATGACGTCTTTCAGCGTCGTCTCGCTGATCGCCATGGTGCCGGAGAGGGAGTGGAGGATGCCGAGCTTGATCGGTCCGGCATCAGGGGCGGGCGCGGCTTGCGATCCGCGCCCGAACAACCCGGTGGCGAGAGCTGCTAGGCTGGAGGCGCCCAGACCTCTGCGGGTGAGGCCTCCGCGGGTGAGGCCTCTGCGGGTCAGGCTAAAACGGTCCGTTGCCATAGAGTGATGCCCCCTCGTCGATGGTTTCGAGGGGAAGATGCAACATCGATGCCAGCCGCCCTGCCCCGCTTGCGGCCGGCCGGCATCCCCGGGGAATGCCCGCAAACTAGGCGGCGCTGCCTGCCGACTGGGCCGGTCGCCTGGGCACGGTCGGCAGCATCATTCGACCGCCTGATAGACCAGCGCGTTGATCATCTCCCGATAGTGCCACCGCACCGTCCCCGGCGTGTGCGCCATGAAGACCACTACCAACTGCTCCCGCGGATCGACCCACCAGTTGGTCCCGCTCGCGCCCGGCCAGGAAAAGTCGCCCACCGACCCCAGCAGGCGAACGACACCCTCGGTGCGACGCACCGCCAGACCCAGGCCGAAGCCGTAATCCGCCCGCGTCGGGTCGGCCCGGTAGATCAGGTTGGTGGTCGATGGGGAGAGCTGGTTGGAGGTCATGTACTGCACGGTCTTGCGGCCGAGGATGCGCTTGCCGTCGAGCTCGCCGCCTCCCAGCAGCATCGAGGCGAACCGCAGATAATCCGCCGCCGTCGAGACGGCGCAGCCGCCGCCGCACTCGAATTTCTGCTCCCGCGTCGAGTCCGGGTCCAGCGTCTGCGGCTTGCCGGTTTCCGGATCGGTCGGCAGCGCTTTCGCATAGCGCGCGGCCTTCTCCGGCGGGATCAGGAATCCGGTGTCCGACATGCCAAGCGGCGCGAACACCGCCTGCTGCAGATAGGCGCCGAGCGACTGATGGGTGATCCGCTCGATGATCTGGCCGGTGACATCGAGGCCGAACCCGTAATCCCACGTGCTCCCGGGCTGCCAGAGCAGCGGCGCACCGGCAAGCTTGTCGAGGAACTCCGGTCCGGTCAGCTCGGCGGCCGCCGCCGCGCTGCCTGCGGGATAGAGCTTGTGCACCGCCGTGCTGCCGCGTCCGCCATAGATCAGCCCCGAGGTGTGCGTCAGCAGGTCGCGGATGGTGATCGGCCGCGCCGCGGCAACCAGGCCGGTGATGCGGTCGCCGGTCGTGTCGAGCTGCGCCACCTGCATCGAGCCGAACTGCGGGAAATACTGCGCGACGCGGTCGTCGATCAGCAGCTTGCCCTGCTCCTGCAGGGCGAGTGCCGCCACCGTCGTCAGCGGCTTGGTCATCGAGGCGATGTTGAAGATCGTGTCGGTGGTCATCCGCACCCCGGCCGACTTGTCGCGCCAGCCGAACGCCTCGAAATAGGCCAGCTTGCCGCGTCGCGCGATGGCGATGACCGCGCCCGGCATGCGCCCGGCCGCGATGTCGGCGCTCAGCACGTCGGCGATCCGCGCCAGCCGTGCGGAGGACAAGCCGACATCCTCGGGCGCCGCCCGCGGCAGCGGGTCCTCGGCTGTGGCCGGAGGCGTGGCCTGCGCCCAGGCGCCCGTGCCGGTTGCCGCGATGGTCCAGAACAGGACGCTCAGGGCGGTATTCAATGCGCTGCGCATCTCGGAAATCTCTCCCCCACGTCTCGACAAGCTTAGCGTGGGGGCTCGGCGACCGCGAGGGGACGCAGCCCGCAAAGGACACGCGCCCGGAGCGGTCAGGCCCTGTGCAGGCTCGCATGACAGTCCTGTTTCAGGACCTCGCCGGCGAGATAGAGGCTGCCGCAGATCAGCGCTCTCCCGGCGGGACCCTGCTGCCCCGAGGCGTGATCGGCGATCGCCTGCAGAGCCTGTGCGACGGTGGGACCGGCGCGCGCGCGACCCCCGGCGGCGGCGAGGATGCGCTCGACCGCTTCGGCCAGATGCTGGCCCGGCTCGGCAACAGCCCAGACCGAGTCCGCCAGCGGCAGCAGCGGGCGCAGGAAGCCTGCAAGATCCTTGCTCTGCTTCATGCCGACGATCAGATGGCACGGCCGATCCGACCAGGCCGGTAGATGCTCGGCAAGCGCCGCCGCGGCGCCGGGATTGTGGCCGCCATCCAGCCACAACTCCCATCCCGCGGGCAGCAGCGCCGCGAGCCGGCCCGAGAGACGTTGCATACGCGCTGGCCATTGCGCCCGGGCAACGCCCGCGGCGATCGCGTCGTCCGTCACCGCGGTGGCGCCGGCGCGCAGAGCGGCGATCGCGATGCCCGCATTGTCCAACTGGTGCGGCCCGGGCAGCGATGGCGGCGGCAAATCGAGCGAGCCTTGCGGATCCACGTAGCGATACTCGCCGGCGTGCGCCGTCACCTCCCAGTCGCGCCCGCGCGCCAGCAGCGGCGCCCCGAGCTCGGCCGCCCGCTTGGCGATCACCGCGAACGCCTCGGGCGGCTGCGCCCCGGTCGCCACGGGAATTCCGGGCTTGATGATGCCCGCCTTCTCCGCCGCGATCGCCGCCAGCGTGTCGCCCAGCATCTCGCGATGATCGAGCGATATCGAGGTGATCGCGCACGCCGCCGGACGGGCGATCACGTTCGTCGCGTCGCCGCGCCCGCCGAGCCCCACCTCCAGCACGCAAAGCTGCGCCGGAACCCGGGCGAACAGCACGAAGGCGACGGCGGTGATCATTTCGAAGACGGTGATCGGCGCCCCCGCATTCACCCGCTCCGCCTGTTCCAGCGCCGACTCGAGCACCGCATCGGACACCAGTTCGCCGGCCAGCCGGATGCGCTCGTTGAACCGCACGAGATGCGGCGAGCTGTAGACATGCACCGCCATCCCCGCGGCCTCGCCGATGGCGCGCAGGAAGGCGCAGGTGCTGCCCTTGCCGTTGGTGCCGGCGACGTGGATCACCGGAGGCAGCCGGTGCTGCGGATCGCCGAGCTTGTGCAGCAGCGCGGTGAGCCGATCCAGGCTGAGATCGATCAGCCGGGGATGCAGCCCGTGCAGGCGGTCGAGGATCGCCTCGGCGCGGCCGGGCGCCGTCACGCCGCCTCGCGCACCCGCAGCAGCGAGATCAGCCGGGCCAGCGTGTCGCGCAGCACCGGGCGCGGCACCACCATGTCGATGACGCCGTGCGCGTGCAGGTATTCGGCGCGCTGGAAACCCTCGGGCAGCGTCTCGCGCACGGTCTGCTCGATGACCCGCGCCCCGGCGAAGCCGATCAGCGCGCCGGGTTCGGCGATCTGGATGTCGCCCAGCATGGCGAAGCTCGCCGTCACCCCGCCGGTGGTCGGATCGGTCAGCACGGTGATGAACGGCAGGCCGGCTTCCTTGACCAGGCGCGTGGCGATCACCGTGCGCGGCATCTGCATCAGCGACACCGCGCCCTCCTGCATGCGCGCGCCGCCGGATGCGGTGAAGACGATCAGCGGCGCCTCCTGCAGCACCGCGAGGCGCGCGGCGGCGACGATGCCCTCGCCGACCGCGGCGCCCATGCTGCCGGCCATGAAGTCGAACTCCATGGCGGCGACCACCGCACGCTGCCCGCCGATGCTGCCATGCGCGACCAGGATGGCGTCCTCGAGATGCGTCTTCTCGCGCGCCTCGCGCAGCCGGTCGGCGTAGCGCTTGCTGTCGCGGAAACGCAGCGGATCGGCCGGCACCTTCGGCAGCTCGATGCGGGTTGCCGTGCTCTCGTCGAAAATCCAGGCCAGGCGCTCGGCGGCGGTGGCGCGCATGTGGTGGCTGCAATGCGGGCAGACCTTGAGGTTCTTCTCGAGCTCGCGCGAGAAGATCATCTGCTGACACGCCGGGCACTGCACCCAGAGATTGTCGGGGATTTCGCGCCGCCCCAGCAGGGTGCGGATCTTCGGCCGCACATATTCGGTGAGCCAGCTCATCGACGCGCCCGGCGCACCCCTTCGGCCAGCGAGCTCACCTGCTCGAGCACGCGGGCCACGGTGTCGGGTCGTGCGCGCCCGGCTTCATCGAGGCTGGCGGCGAGGGTCTCGATCAGTGCAGAGGCCACCACGGCGGCGTCGGCGGTGCGCACCGCGTCCGCCGCCTGCTCGGGGCTGCGCACGCCGAAGCCGATGGCGATCGGCAGGTCGGTCACCCGGCGCACCCGCGGGATCGCCGCCGCAAGGGCTTCCGAGGACGCGCTGCGCGTGCCGGTGATGCCGGTGATGCTGACGTAATAGACGAAGCCGGAGCTGCCGTTCAGCACTTTCGGCAACCGCGCATCGTCGGTGGTGGGGGCGACCAGGCGGATGATGTCGAGGCCGTTCTGCTCGGCGTCGCCGGCGAGCAGGCCGGCCTCCTCGCTCGGCAGGTCGACGATGATCAGCCCGTCGACACCGATCTCGGCCGCGTCCCGGCAGAAGCGCCTTTCCCCATAGGAGAGAATGGGATTGAGATAGCCCATCAGGATCACCGGCGTGGCGCTGTCCTCGCGGCGGAATTCGCCGACCATGGCGAGCGTGCGGGCGAGCGTGGCGCCGGCCTTCAGCGCCCGCTTGCCGGCGGCCTGGATGGTCGGGCCATCGGCCATCGGATCGGTGAACGGCACGCCGATCTCGATCAGGTCCGCGCCGGCCTCAGGCATGCCGCGCAGCAGCGCCATGCTGGTCGCCTGGTCGGGGTCCCAGGCCTCGACGAACGGGATCAGCGCGCCGCGCCCCGCCTGCTTGAGCTCTGCGAAACGCGCGGCGATGCGGCTCACAGCTTGACGCCGAGATGCTCGGCGACGGTGAAGATGTCCTTGTCGCCGCGCCCGCACAGATTCATCAGCAGAATGGAATCGCGCGGCATGCCCGGTGCGATCTTCGTCACATGGGCGAGCGCGTGCGCCGGCTCGAGTGCCGGGATGATGCCCTCGGTGCGCGTGCAGAGCTGGAACGCCGCCAGCGCCTCCTCGTCAGTCGCCGCGACGTACTCCACGCGGCCGATCTCGTGCAGCCAGGAATGCTCGGGGCCGATGCCGGGATAGTCGAGGCCGGCGCTGATGCTGTGGGCTTCCTGGATCTGTCCGTCCTCGTCCTGCAGCAGGTAGGTGCGGTTGCCGTGCAGCACGCCGGGGCGGCCGCGCGACAGGCTGGCGGCGTGCTCGTGCGTATCGAGGCCGCGCCCCGCCGCTTCGACGCCGATCAGCCGCACGGCTTGGTCGTCGAGGAAGGGATGGAACAGCCCCATGGCGTTGGAGCCCCCGCCGATGCAGGCGACCGCGACATCCGGCAGCCTGCCCTCGACCTCGTGCAGCTGGGCGCGGGCCTCCTCGCCGATCACCGACTGGAAATCGCGCACCATCATCGGGTAGGGGTGCGGGCCGGCGACGGTGCCGATGAGGTAGTAGGTGTCGGCGACGTTGGCGACCCAGTCGCGCAGCGCCTCGTTCATCGCGTCCTTGAGGGTGGCGGCGCCGGAGGTGACCGGCTTGACCTCGGCGCCGAGCAACTTCATGCGGAACACGTTGGGGTTCTGCCGCTCGACGTCAGTGGCGCCCATGTAGACGGTGCAGGGCAGGCCGAAGAGGGCGCAGACCGTAGCGGCGGCGACGCCGTGCTGGCCGGCGCCGGTCTCGGCGATGATCCGGGTCTTGCCCATGCGGCGGGCCAGCAGGATCTGGCCGAGGCAGGAATTGATCTTGTGCGCGCCGGTGTGGTTCAGCTCCTCGCGCTTGAAATAGATCTTCGCGCCGCCGAGGTGGCGGGTGAGCCGCTCGGCGAACCAGAGCGGGCTGGGCCGGCCGACATAGTCCGCGAGGTAGCGATCGAGTTCGGGCTGGAAGGCCGGATCGCGGCGCGCGGCCAGGTAGGCCTGCTCGACCTCGAGGATGAGCGGCATGAGGGTCTCGGCGACGAAGCGGCCGCCGAACTCGCCGAAGCGGCCGCGCCCGTCCGGGCCGTTGCGCAGGCTGTTGGGGATGGGCTTATTCATGTGCGACGGTCATAGCGTAGGCCTCTGAGAGGCAGCAAGGCGAGGGGCTTCGCCCCCTCGACCCCCAGCAAAGGCGGAGCCTTTGCAATCCGTGACTTAAGTCATGGGGTCTGGGGGCCGCTGCCCCAGCGGGTCGAGGGCGAAGCGGGCGAAGGTTCCACCGGCGAAGCCGGTGGAATTGCCCGCGGAGGGGGAGCCCTCGCCTTCCTTTTTCCACCGGCTGGCGTAGGGTTTTCGGCATGAAGATCACCGCCGTCGAAACCCACCTGATCCAGGTCCGCTTCGACATGGGCGCCCCGCCGCAGGCACTCGCCGGCATCGCCTGGGGCACGATGGACACGCTGCTGGTGCGCGTCGTCACCGACCAGGGCATCGAGGGCTGGGGCGAAGGCTTCGGCCATGCCGTCTGCCCGGCGACCCGCGCGGCCTTCGACACGCTGGTGGGTCCGGCGGCGCTCGGGCAGGACGCCCGGTCGATCCGCGGGCTGATGGCCGACCTGCAGAAGCGCGTGCATCTGTTCGGCCGCAACGGCCCGCTGGTCTATGCGCTGTCCGCGCTCGACATCGCGCTCTGGGACATTGCGGGGAAAGCGGCGGGACTGCCGCTCTGGCGGCTGCTCGGCGGCTCGCCTCCTGCGCCAAGGCCGGCCTATGCCAGCCTGCTGCGCTACGGCGAGCCGGCGGAGGTGGCGCGCGCCTGCGAGCGCGCCGCGGCAGCGGGCTATCGCCATGTCAAGCTGCACGAGATCGACGTGCCGCAGGTCGCCGCGGCGCGCCGGGCGCTCGGCCCGGACATCCGGCTGATGGTGGACTGCAACTGCCCCTGGACGATCCCGCAGGCGATCGACATGGCCCAGCGCATGGGCGAGCACGACCTGACCTGGCTGGAGGAGCCGCTTTGGCCGCCGGAGGACCATGACGGCCTGGCCCGCGTGCGCCTGGAGGGAGACGTGCCGATTGCTGCCGGCGAGAATGCCGCGGGGCTGCACGATTTCCTGCACCAGTTCGAGGCGGGCGCGCTGGACGTCGCCCAGCCCAGCGTGACGAAGATCGGCGGCATCACCGAGCAGCTGAAGATCGCGGCGCTGGCCGAGGCGCATGGCGTGCGCCTGGTGCCGCACTGCGCCTATTTCGGCCCGGGCTACCTGGCCTCGCTGCAGCTGGCGGGGGTGATCGCTCCGGACGCGCCGTTCGAGCGGCTGTTCGTCGATCTGGAGGCGAGCCCGTTCCACGAACTCGTCACCGCCCCCGGCGGCATGGTCACGGTGCCCGACGGTCCGGGCCTGGGCCGCGATCCGGACATGGCCGTCTTGCAGCGGTTCCGGGTGGGCGAGCCGACGGTGCTGCGCGGCTGAAAGACCGGCGCAGGCGGTTTTCCTTCCCCGCGGGCATTTACCTGACTAAAGTCAGGAAATGGATGCACGCCAGGTTCAGCAGGTTCGCCGGTTCAATCGCGTCGTCACCTGGCGGATCGGCGCGCTGCAAAACAGCTACCTGCACCGCGGCCGCCCGTTGGGAGAGGCGCGCCTGATTTTCGAAACCGGACAGCAGGGCGCTAGCGTGCGTGCCTTGCGCACCAGGCTCGGCTTGGATTCCGGGTATGTGAGTCGGCTTCTGAGGTCGCTGGAAGGACAGGGCCTTCTCTCGGTCGGCAAGCAGCGTGGCGATGGCCGCCAACGGCGCGTGACCCTGACGTCCACGGGACAGGCTGAATTCGCCGCGTATGAAAAGCTTTCGGACGAACTTGCTGAATCGATCCTGGCCCCGCTCGGCGCGAAGCAGCGCGACCGGCTGGTCTCCGCGATGGCCGAAATCGAGCGACTGATCCGGGCCGCCGCCGTCGATGTGCAGGTCGAGGCGCCGGACAGCGCAGACGCACGCTGGTGCGTCGACGCATATTTCCGCGAGCTCGCCGAGCGTTTCGAGACCGGCTTCGATCCGGCCAAAAGCAACCCGGCGCACGATGACGAGCTGACGCCCCCGGCGGGCTATTTCGTGGTGGCGCGGCTTGAAGCGGCTCCCGTCGGGTGCGGCGCACTCAAGCGCACGGAGAAGCGAACGGGCGAGATCAAGCGGATGTGGACGGCACCCTCTGCGCGTGGGTTGGGCGTGGCCCGCAGGATACTCCACTTTCTGGAAGCAATCGCGCGGGACTCCGGTCTGAAGACGCTTCGCCTCGAAACCAATCGCGCGCTCACGGAGGCTCAGGCGCTTTACCGGCAGGAGGGCTACCGGGAAGTCGCCCGATTCAACGACGAGCCCTATGCGCATCATTGGTTCGAAAAGCAGTTGAGGCGAGCGCGCCCTACCCCGGGATCAGCCACAGCGCCAGCGCGTCGATCATCAGCGAGACCAGGAAGGTAATGGCGGTGTAGTCCATCACCCGCTGGATGCGGATGCCGGCCATGGCAACCACGGGCACCGCCCAGAAGGGCTGCAGCATGTTGGACACGTTCTCCGCCATCGCCACGCCCATCGCGGTGCGCGGCACCGAAGCGTGGAGGCTGAGTGCCGCCGGCAGCACGAAAGGTCCCTGCACCGCCCAGTGCCCGCCGGCGCTCGGGATCAGCAAGGTGATGATCAGCGAACTCAGATAGCTCCACACCGGCAAGGTCGCCGCCGTGGCGATCGCCACGAACCCCTTGGCGATCGCCGCCGCCAGCCCGGTGCCCGTCATGATGCCCATGATCCCGCCATAGACGGGGTATTGCAGCAGCATCGATCCGGTCTGCCGCGCCGCCCGCCTGATCGCGTCGGCATAGGCGATCGGCGTGCCCTGCAGCGCCAGCCCCACCAGCAGGAAGATCAGGATCGTCGCGTTGATGTCGAGCTCGAATGTCCCGCGCATCCACGTCATCACGAGATAGCCGAGACCCAGCACCAGCAGCACCAGCGTGCCGAACACCGAGTGCTCGGCCCACGTCGCGGGCGAGGCAGCCTGCGAGCCCCGCGCGTGCGGATCGGCCGATGCCTCCACGACGGGTTCGGCGAATGGCTCGACGCCGCCGGGTTTCGGATGGATCGCCACGAAGATGGCCGCCATCACCACGACGACCAGCACGGTCGGCACGAACACGAAGGGCGCGAAGATCGTCTCGCTCAGCGGCACCACCTGGCCGGTCGCCTTCTCCACCAGATTGAGCGCATTGCCGTGCGAGGCCTGCGACAGCGCGATCGAGCTGGAGAGCCCGCTGTTGCAGATCGACCAGGCGGAGTAGCTGCCCGCCACCAGCCAGGCGAAATCCACCCGCACGCGCCGGCCGATCTCGCGCGCCAGGAACGCGCCCACCACCAGGCCGAGGCCCCAGTTCAGCCAGGCGGCGATGGCGACGATCGGAAAGATCAGCAGCGCCGCGCGCGCCGGCGTGTCCGCCCCCGCCGCCATCGCCCGCAGGCCGCGCTGCACCACCGGTGCGTCGGCCACGGCGTAGCCGGTGCAGAGGATCAGGATCATCTGCAGCGCGAAGCCCAGGATGTTGAACGTGCCGGTGTACCAGGAGGTCAGCAGCACCGGCGCGGTCGACTTCGTGCCGAACAGCACCGCCAGCACGATCACGACCACGGTCAGCCCGATCGACAGCACGAACGGGTCCGGCATCACCTGCTCGAACACATAGACGAGGGTGCCGACCATGCCGTGGCGACGCACGGGAACGCTTCCGGGGGTGCTGATGATTGCCGGTCCGGCCTGGTTCGGGTCCATCCTTGTCCTCCCTGGCTTGGCGTGCCCTTTTCGAAGGCCCTAACGCTCGAGACCGGGTTCCGGCCAGGCCCGAGGTCGCAGCCGCCAGAACGTCTCAACGCCACGGTCGCGCTGACGCGCTATAAGCGGCGGCTTGCGTGCATCGGGCCCGCTCGCCATCGGGAGTGACGAATGTCCACGACGACATCGCAACAGCCGGCGGATTTCACGCCCGCCTCGGCGCCGGAGGTCACGCATGATGCCGCGCTCGCCCGGCCGATCGGCTTCATCGGCCTGGGCGCCATGGGCCTGCCGATGGCGGTCTGCCTGGTGCGGTCCGGGCGGGCCGTGCTGGGCTGCGACGCCGACCCGGCGCGGCTCTCGATGTTCGTCGACGCCTGCGGCGCGGCCGATCGGGTCCACACCACGCCCGTCGTCTCCGAAGTGGCGGATCGCTGCGACGTCGTGATCCTGATGCTGCCGACCAGCACC
>JAFAYM010000117.1 GCA_019240395.1 Acidisphaera sp.
CGGCCTGCGCAAGACGCGCCATCGCGGCACCGCCCGTATCGACTGGCAGTTCACGCTGACGGCTGCTGCCTACAACCTGGTGGGGATACCCAAACTGCTTGCGGCCGTATGACCAGCACCGAACTCTGTCTGCCGTCACGAATTCCCGCCATAAACACGGCGAAATATCGTGCCGCCGAGAGCCTACCCGCATTGCACCGAGATTGAGTCAAAGCCCCTATTCCACACGTTGCGTAATCGCGGGTCGCCTCGCCCGAGGGATGATGGATGCCGCAGAGAGCTGTGGGTAAGTCGCCCGCCTATGCCAGACTCTTGGTGTCGCTCGGCCGGCGACTTACCCACAGCGCAGGAGAGCAGCCGTGAAGCAACATGTCGGACTGGACTGTCTCGCAGAAAGAAACGGCGGTGTGCGTCGTCGACCAAGACGGCAAGGTCTCGTTCGAGGGCAAGGTCCTGTCCGATCCTGGCGCACTCGCTCGAGTGATCCGCAAGCGAGCGCCCGCGGCCTAGCGGATCGGCTTCGAGACCGGCGCAATGGCGTCGTGGCTCTGGCACGAGCTCAAGCCGGTCGATCTGCCGGTGGTGTGCGTCGATGCCCGACACGCGCATGCCGTGCTCTCGGTCCGGATGAACAAGAGCGATCCGAACGACGCCCGTGCGCTGGCCGAGCTGATCCGGGTGGGTTGGTATCGCGAGATCCGCGTTAAGAGCGACGAGAGCCAGGCGGTCAGATTGCTGCTTGTAGCCCGATCTCGTCTGGTCAGCATCCGCCGCGATCTCGAGAACCAGGTGCGCAGCTTGCTCAAGGAGATCGGGCTGCTGTTCCCACGAGCGATCGGCTCTCGGTTCCGCGCCCATGTGCTCCGCTTACTCGACGAGCAGCACGTCCTGCGGCTGATCGTTGAAGGGTTGCTGACCATCCACGAACAGGTCGAACAGCAGCAGGTCGCATTGGACAAACGCGTTCGCAAGGGGGCCAAGGCTGACGAGACGACGCGGCGGCTGATGAGCGTCCCGGGCGTCGGTGTCGTGACCGCCCTGGCGTTCCGCCATACTATCGATGATCCGACGCGGTTCCGATCGGCCCAGACAGTCGGAGCCTATCTCGGCCTGACGCCACGGCGAAAGCAGTCCGGCGAACTCGACTTCAACGGTCGATCTCGAAGCGGGTGACCGGCTGCTGCGGACATACCTGTTTCGAGGCGGCAAGCGTGCTCCTGCATTGAACGCAGCGGTGGTCGGCTCTGAAGGCGTGGGGAACCCAGCTCATGAAGCGGTCGGTACCAAGAAGGCGAAGGTCGCGGTCGGGCGCAAGATCGCCATCATCCTGCACTGCATCTGGACTGACGGGACCAATTTCGAGTGGGGAAGCCCGAAGCCGGTATAGCCGTCCATCAGCATTTGGCCTGCAAGCGCCAGCGCCGGCTCGTGTCCCTGCCGGGACGGTGGTATCGATGACCTCGGCGGATCGGCTGAAGGCAATGCACTTCGGTCCACACGTTCAGGCACCCACCCCGAACACAATTATGAGGCTCAGACCTCGGAAAGACTCTGAACCCGGCACGGAGACGAATCGAAGTTGACAGACACCCGCGATTAAAGGGCCGATCCACAAGCAGGTTGCCAAAGCGCTTCTCGGCTAAGGTCAGCGAAGGCACGACCGGCAAACGGCTGCGCAAACTTGGGCTGACCCGCCTTCACCGTCCTTGGCCAGTCTGCAATTGAGGTTGATCGAGGCGAAGATTGATAGGCTTGGGCACGGTCTCGATAAGATGGAGCTGGCCGCTGCGGCGCGCGACCCCTGGTATCCGGCATCCGCCTAGGCTAGACATTCCGTGATCAGCTGCGCAACGGCCACGAGGTAGCACAGCGGGGATCGGCAGCCTTGCTTTATCTGCAATAGGTCGAGTTTAGTCCCGCATCCGGGACCCGTATGGCCACGGAACTGCGAAGGCGCGGTGTGACGGCGTATCGGAAGATCAATCTCGTATTCAGGGCAAGACTTCGTAGGATGATAACGTATGGCGAGAATGGTACAAGGCTACCCGGAGACTTCTCGCGCTGGAAGGGGAGGCCGAATCCGGGCCCTCGCCGCGGAGAGGTACATATCCCGCTTTGAAGTGTCGAGATCTATCGCCTTTTTGGAGAAAGCACTTGAGCTGAATCCGAGGTCGGCGGAGTCCCGTTGTAAGCTTGCCGCCATTCTCAGCGATGTCGGCCTTAATTATGCAGCGGCAGAGCACTTGGAGTATGTGGTACGCAACGAGCCGGGCTCTTTGTTAGCTCAGTTTCAGCTTGGGCAGGTGCGCGCGGCTCTCGGCTGGTTTGATCAAGCCGCCGAACACATGCGACCGCTGTCTACGGCCTCGAGGTCATCACCTCATTGGAACAGCGAGATTAAGCGAGTCGTCGAAAGGCTTGCGCGCGATAGGTCAGAGGTGCGCCAACTACTCGCTGCTCGAAAAGCTTTCTCGGACGCTAACAGTTCCCGTCTGACCCTATACCGTCTTATCGTTCTCCTCACCGGAATTGGTTGGCCGAGGGCAAGTTTGCGGCTGTTTAACTGGCTGGACAAGGAGCTCGCTGCTAGAGGCGGGGCGAGTCCCAAGGTGGCCGCACAGGTTCTTACTCGGGCGAGTTCTATTGACGCTGCAATTGAGTATCTTAGCCAGAGATGGTCCCGGCAACGCGGCGATGTTATGGTAGGCGAGGCACTCGCCGCGTCGCTCTTTGAACGCCAATCCTATGAAGCGGCGGCGGAAATAGCCAAGCATCTAATTGATAGGTCACCCTCGAGAGCGGCTTTTGGTCTCGCAGCGACGATTGCATTCCTGAAAGACAACATCGCTGAGTGCCTCGATGTGGCCAGCCGGTGGCTCAAGTCTGACCCGCGATCCACAGGAGCTAGCAAAAACGCTTTGCTGGCGCTCTACAGACTCGGCCAGCTTTCCTTGATCACGGAACTTCCAAGTCCGACTCGCGAGACCGCAGGTCCGATTATACCACAGAAGATCTTTCAATTTTGGGACACGGCGAGTCCCCCAGTCGAGGTGGAAGCTCTCATGAACACATGGAGTGAGAAGAATCGCTCCTACCAGTACGTTCGCTTCGACGATAGCTCCGCAGCTGCGTTCATGGAACAAGCGTTCCCCTCCTGGTTCTCTGAAGCACTCCTCTACTGTCACCATCCGGCTATGCGCAGCGACCTGATCCGATTGGCTTACCTGTTTGTTCATGGGGGTATTTATGTTGACGCTGATGACGAGTGTTTGCAGCCGATTGATCGTGTGTTCTCGCAGTTAGGCGGAAATGCTTCCTTTATTGTCTCAGCGGCCAAACTTCAACCCATCCACCTGAACAACTGGTTCATCGCGTCAGTGCCGCAACACCCCATCCTTGCGGACGCATTGAGGGAGAGCTGCGAAGGCATTCTTGCTTTCAAAGCAGCCGGTACTCGCTCCGACATATGGGACACCACTGGCCCCGGCCTTCTAACCCGGACAGTGGCGAAGTATCTGCTTCGAGCTAAAGCGGAAGGCCGATTTCCACGTGAAAAGCTCGTGATATTATCCTATGAGGTGTATAGTCGGACTTTAGTCCGGTCACACGAGGACCTACAATATAAGCAGACCTCGCACGGTAACTGGCGTTTAGTATGATGTACCAGCAGGCTTCGAGGATGTGGACTCATGGCAGCCAGCCAGTAGGTGATGGCGGCTGCGAGGCAGACGGCGGTCAGGAGGTTATGAGGCTTTTTGTCGAAGCGCGTCGCGATTCCGCGCCGTCCATTAGGGGGTTGAACGCCCGCTCGATGACGTTGCGCTGTTTGTAACGCTCGGCATCGAACGGTGGCGGCTGCAGCCGTCGCGGCTCGGGCGGAATGACCGCCTCGGTGCGCTGAGCGGCGAGAAAGGCCCGCGCAAGTCGTCGGCATGGTGAGGATCGCACCGGCCGCCGTTGCACCGACTGCAAGCTGATCGTAGCCGGCGCCGTCAGTCGCAAGGGCACCGTTGTTGCCCGGGTCATCGGGAACACGGATGCCGCCACCATGCAGGGCTTGGTTCGCGAGGCGGTCAGCACGAAGGTTGACCTGCTCGCGACCGACGAACATCCGAGCTATCGCGGCCTGACCGACTTCCCGCACGAGTTCGTCCGGCATAGCCGGAAGAAATATATGGCCGGTGCCGTTCACACGCAAACAATTGACGGTTTCTGGAATCTGATTGAGCCGCTGCATCATAGCACGCGCAGCGCAAACGGATCCGTAGCCGATGTGGCGGGACGGGAGACGTGAGGCGCGTTCAAGCGGGTTCAGCTCTGAATGCGGCACGGATCGTCGGACCGATAGCCAGCGCCTCGCTCTGCACCGTCATGGCGTAGGCCAACTGCGCGCCGTTGCGCCCGATCTGGCAGGCGATCTCGTCGTGACAGGCGAGCCAGGCGACCTTCTCGATCAGATCGGACATGTCGGCCTGCACCGGGACGAAGTTCTCCCAGGGGGTGAGGCGGTCGTAATACCACTGGCGAAAGCCGCCGGCCGACTGCACCTTCAGCACCGGGCTGCCGGCGCAAAGCTTGCTGAACAGGCCGGGCCAGGAATTCGTGTTGCCGTCGATGTCGATGTTGAACTTGTAGTTCTGCAGGTCGGTGTTGGGCGCGTAGGGGCGGAGATAGCCGCAGCGCTCGATCTCGGCGGCCGCTTGCGGATCGTCGATCTGCGCGATAGCGGTGACCGCCGCATCTAGGAGTTCGCGCCCGACCGGCGCCTGGGCCAGCGCGCATAGCTTGATGCGCGGCAGCTCCCGCCAATCCGCCACCGGCGTTCCCGCCGCGGTGTGCCAGCCCGTCGTCGCGCCGCGCCAGAACGCCACCGGGCGCCGCTGCTCCCACGGCACGCCGTGATCGACGAAGTGACGCTTCACCTCGGCATAGCCGTCGAGCCCGGCAAAGGTCGCGTCGGGGATCAGGAAGAACTCCGGCCGGTTGTCGCAGAACGCCAGTCCCGGCCGCACGCCGCGATCTTCGAGGTTGAGCATGACCTCGCCGCTCGGGATGTCGCGCGCCTGCAGGTGCGGCAGGAAGAGGCGCAGAACCGAAACCCATCGCTGGACCAGCGTCTCCATGAACCCATGCCGGAAGATCGCATCATGGAAGCGGAACGCGGTCGCGCCGTCACCGGTCACCTGCCAACGCACGACGCTGGCCAGATTGATGTCGGGCTGAGGATCGGAGGCGTCCACCAGGATGGGCCGCCCGTGCGTGGTTCCGATCAATCTGCTAGTCAGATCGAAGCAATGGCTCAGGAACGACGCCACAAGCGCCTTCTCCAGCAGCACCCGATCGGCGGCGATGGCGGGAAAGTTCCGGTATATCCCGGCGGCGAGGACGCGCTGGGCGGCTTCGATATCACCCTTTCCGGCGTGCAGGCGCGCCTGGAAGAACGGCACCTCGATGTGATCGTCCGGCAGTTGCGCGAGGATTGCCTCGAACCCGGCGATCTGCGCCGCCTGAAGCCGCTTGTGCTTATGCTCGGGGGAAACTTGACTCATTTAGGCACCGGTGGCGGCTCCGGGGCGCAGCGGCGCCCAAAACACAGCTTAGAGGAGGCTGATTGCTCGCGGCAATAAGGAGCGTGCCTCCAGGAACTGCTGCCGACTAGCACGGACACTGTCCAGGGTGACTGTTCGGCGCCAAAATGGGACAGGTTTGGCTCACTGGCTTTTCGTTATGGACCATCGGTCGATTTTCCGGCCGAAGATCTGCCCGGCATTCGACGTCATTCTCCAAAGAGCTCAGATGCGGCTAGACAGCCCAGCGTTTGGCGGTAACGAGTCTACCGGTTGCATCTAGAGGGTTTATGTACTTTTGTTCCGGTTCCGTTTGATGGAGTCGGATGTCGCATGCACGGAAGCCGTATCCCTCCGATGTGGCGGACGACGAGTGGTCGCTCGTGGTTCCGTATTCGTGGAAAGGTCGTTCGCCTGGGCCACTCGCGGCCGAAGGCTCGTCAAGGACTACGAGCGATACGCCAGCACTCTCGCCGGCTTCCATGTCGTCGCCTTCGCCTGCCTCATGCTGAAACAAGCCACCCTCTTGATGAAAGTGCATAACACCGTCTCGTGATTAGGAATCTCTTCTGCGTCAGGTTGAACAATCTCGGCATAGCCCAGCAAGAACAACTGACGACTACCTTTTCGGCACCCTTCAACCTACTATCGAGGCATCGTCGCAAAGCTCCCGTCGATGGGCGTGGGATGTGCATTAAGGCTTGCCCCAGGGACGAGCTATGAAGACACTGGAGTGCAGGATGCGTCGGAGCTGGACGTGACCGTAGAGGGCGCACGTCAGGAGATCACCGTCGCGTTCGATTAGGTGCCCCTCCCCGTCCAGCACGAAGCAGACGAGCCGCCCAGCTGCGTCGTCCACCTTGAAAGCGGCTACCCGGTAGCGTCCCTGGGCCGCGCTATCGAACCGCATGCCGTCGAGCCAGACCTCGAACTCGGGAATCTCGCGCTCGCACTTCACGTCCACACCTAACCTGACCAGTTATCTCAGCCTTTGAGTAGTTCGCGTTTATGCCATCGGAGATCGGTACATAAGGTAAAGGCGGCAAGGCGACGATCAGCCGGTCGTAGTTGTTGAGGTGAGTGCAGCTCAAGCTGCAGCGCTTGACGCGCCACGTGCAGCCGCTGCAAAACACCATCCACCGTGTCATCATCGACGAGATGATCCGTCATCTCAGGGTAGCGCGGGCGCCTCATTGGCCGCGTTGGTGGACCGCCATGGGGTAAGCCGAAGTCTGCTGTTCGACTGGCACGGCAGCTTCGTCAGGGGGAGGATGCCCGGGGTCACGCATGCATCAAGCGGCGGAGGCCGGGTTGCGTGATGGCGTTGAAGGCCGAGCATCTGGGCGCGGCTACACGCATCCCTCCACGGCGCCCTCCCGCCGAGCAAAGCGCGGAAGCCGGACCCTGACGAAGCCCAGTTTTCGTCCTCTTCCGTCGACCGTCCCCGGAAAAAACTTTCATACTGTACGGCACCAAGAGCCCTGTCGTCAGATCGGTAAAGAAATCGTTCATCTTTTGCGGTGTACAAGCGGGTGCTGACCGGCAAACTGCGAGTCGCACGCCAATAGCTACCCGGGGCATGAACTAAATCCCAAAGACCTCCGCGTTCTTACGTCACAGCTTATCAACAAGCGTCCGTGTAGGGCGGAACTAACTCCCCCCGCGACACCCGGATGAACTAGCGCCGGCAAAACTCTCGCTCAACCTGTCTTGTGAGCAAGTAGGAGATCGATTTGGGTGAGCGTGTTCTTTTTGCGGGTTACGACGCACAAGGTCGATTGGGATTATGGATCACCGATGGAACGGGTCCCGGCACATCTGAGCTGACTTTAACCGCCACATCGCCGGACGGAGTGTCTCCCTCCGCGCTAACCTCGTTTGGCGGCATGGCGGTATTTCAGGGCGAGAACGCCAGCGGGCAATTTGGGCTGTGGATTACCGATGGGACCAGCGCAGGAACTTATGAGATCGTAGCAGACGGAGCCTCACCTTATGGTTTATCGCCCGTGGGATTTACGGTCTTTTCGGGAGTTGTGCTGTTCCAAGGTATCGATGCGGCTGGCCAAGCTGGGCTCTGGAGCACCGATGGAACTGTTGGAGGTACCGAAGAAGTAGTGCCGGATGGCGCGTCAGCTACGGGCCTTTCTCCTGAGGATTTGACTGTATTTGGCGCTGAGGTCTTGTTCCAAGGGATAAACGAAAACGGACAATGCGGGCTTTGGGTAACGGATGGGACGGCTGCAGGAACTCACGAGATCGCTGTTGCGGGCGCCTCACCGAACGGGTTGTCGCCAAGCAACCTCTTCGATTATGCCGGGAAAGTTGCTTTTCAGGGCACCGATGCAAATGGCAACCAAGACCTCTGGATAACTGATGGCACAACGGCGGGTACAAGCAGCCTTCAGGTGAGCGGTGCTTCCTCCAGCGGACTCTCTCCAAGCGGGTTTACATTGTTGGGAGGCAAGCTGTTTTTCGAAGGTGTGAATGCGAGTGGCCAATCTGGCTTGTGGGTAACGGACGGAACGGCGAATGGGACAAGCGAGCTGGCAATCTCAGGCGCAGCGGCGAGCGGATTGGCTCCGACGGGTTTCACTGCACTGAATAATGAGATCTTGTTTCAAGGTGTCGACTTATCGGGCTATACTGGTCTTTGGATAACTGATGGCACGGCATCAGGAACGAGGGAGCTTCAGGTCGATGGAGCGTCGGCCGCGGGCCTGTATCCCATCGACTTGACCCTGTATGAAGGTAAGGTGCTGTTCCAGGGGCTCAGCTCCTCCGGTGAGTATGGCCTGTGGATTACGGACGGCACCAGTGCCGGAACGACTGAAGTCGCTGTCGCATCGGCATCAACCCAGGGACTCTTCCCTTCAGATTTAGTGGCCGCGGATCTCACAGGACCCGCACCAACCGTCAACAGCCTCTCCGTCACCGCCACCCACAGCGATCTCACCGTCGGACAGACGGTGACCTGCACTCTGGTGCCCACCGAGGCAGTAACCGTCAGCACCATTGCGGGCACCCCAAGCCTCGCACTCAGCAACGGCGGCAGCGCCGTCTACAACCCCTCGCAGTCCACCAGCACCAGCCTGGTCTGGACCTACACCGTCGCCGCCGGCCAAAACACCTCAGACCTCAAGATCACCGGCCTCGTCCTCAATGGCGCCACCATCCTCGATGCCGCCGGCAATCCGCTCGACAGCTCCGCTATCGCCACCTTCCCCAGCAGCAACACCAGCCTGATCGTCGACACCACCACATACATCGTGGCGTCCTCTATTGTCAGTAATCCCCCGATCGCGCCGACCGCTCCGACGATACCCGCCAGTGTGCTGGCCACGCTTGCCGCCCTCGATGCGGGCAGCGGCGCGAGCACCGTGTCGGCCGGCGCGTCGGGCGGCGTGACCTACACGCCGGTTTCCGGCGAGAGCGGCAACCCGTTCAGCACGTCCATCCAGACCGGCGCCAACACGGCGCTCCAGGCGAGTGCCGCGGCGAACGGCGGCACGCCCAGCCTGGTCGCCTATGATCCCACATCCGGCACGCCGCCGGCGATCGGCGCCGGACAGGTTGGTTATGTCGATGTCGCCGACGACAATCTCGGGACCGGTTCGGTGGCGCTGCCCGCCGGCGTGACCCTGGTCGATGACACCTCCAGCCAAGCGGCGACGATCTCCGGCGCCAACGGCGACGGGCAGGTGGTGCGCGGCTCGTACGGAAACCTGGCCTTCTACGCAGGGACCGGCTCAGGGGTGTTCCTGGCCGACGGCACGTTCAATCCCGACCCCGCCGACCACGCGACGCCGGCATACACCAACAACCTGTTCGCCGCTCCGACCACCGGCGGCGGCAACTGGGTGGTCTCCACCGGCCCCGGCAACGACACGATCGTCGCCGGTTCGGGCGCCATGTCGATCGCCGCCGGTGCGGGCAACAACCAGGTCTTCCTGGGCTCGGGCAACGATGTCGTGGCCAGCACCGGCAACGACACGATCCAAGGCGGCAGCGGGGCGGCGACCATCTCGGCCTCCGCCAACAATGTGCTGCTCTCCGGCGGCCAGGGCGCGCTGACCTTCTTCAACGGCAGCGGCGCCAGCACGGTGCTGGGCGGGACGGGGGCCGCGACGATGGTTGGCGGCACCGGCCGGCTTACGCTGTTTGCGGGCGGCGGCGGCGGCAAGTTCTTCGGCGGCACCGGCGGCGACAACACCCTGGTCGCCGGCAGCGGCAACATCACCCTGGCCGGCGGCGGCAACGCCAACACCTATGTCGGCGGCTCCGGCAACAACCTGATCGCCATGGCCGGCAGTGCCGACGCGGCGTTCGCCGGCTCGGGCAACTCGACGATCTTCGGCGGCTCGGGGGCGGAGGTGATGACCGGCGGCCAGGGCTCGGACCTGATGATGCTCGGCAGCGGCGACACCCAGGTGCATGCCGGCACCGGCAACGAGACGGTCTTCGGCGGCACCGGCACCAACGAGACCTTCGCCGGCAGCGGCGACATGCTGATG
>JAFAYM010000144.1 GCA_019240395.1 Acidisphaera sp.
TATGTGCTGGCCGGCGCGCTCGAATATCTCGAGGCCTGGCCGGCGGCCACGGTGCAGGCGCATGTGCAGCGCCTGACGACCGGGCTGATGGAACGTCTCGATGGTGCCGGCATCGCTTTCCGGACGCCGCGCGAGCCTGCGCGGCACGGCCCGAACGTGTGCATCGACAGTCCGCATGCGGCGGCGATCGCGGAGGGGCTGGTGCGCCGCGGCGTGTATGCCTGGAACGGCCACGGTCGGATCCGCTTCAGCTTCCACGGCTATAATGGCGGCGACGACCTGGACCGCATCATGGAGGCGCTGCAGGAGATGGGTGCGCTGCCGCGGGAATGATGCGCGACTTCGCGCTCGAAGCCTATTTCTCGGACTGGGATCGAGCGGTCCGCTACAATCTTGCGGCGTCGGATTCCGAGACGGTGCCGATGGCGGCGCTGATCGCGCTCGCCGATGCCGAGGATGCGGCGCGCTGGCGCACGCTGCGCCTGGGCTACACCGAGCCGCGCGGCGCGGCCTGGCTGCGCGACAGCATCGCCGCCACCTACGACACGATCGGTCCGGAGGAGATCGTCTGCTTTGCCGGCGCCGGCGAGGGCATCCACGTGTTGATGCATGCGCTGCTCGGCAGCGAGGATCATGCGGTCGTGGTGGTGCCGAACTACCAGTCCGCGGAAACCATTCCGGCCTCGATCTGCGCGGTGAGTGGAGTTCCGCTCGATCCGGCGCGCGGCTGGACGCTCGATGTCGAGGCGGTGGCGCGGGCGATGCGGCCGAACACCCGGCTCGTGTCCATCAACTTCCCGAACAATCCGACCGGCAAGATCCTGGAGCGCGACCGCTTCGATGCGCTGGTGGCGCTCTGCCGGTCACGCGGGGTCTGGCTGTTCAGCGACGAGGTGTATCGGCCCATCGAGCGCAATGAGGCGCTGCGGCTGCCGCAGGCGGCGGACGCCTATGAGCGCGGGCTGTCGCTGAATGTGCTGTCCAAGGCGTATGGGCTGGCCGGGCTGCGCATCGGCTGGATCGCCTGCCGTGACCGCGCGCTGTGCCGGCGGCTGGAACGGCTGAAGCATTTCCTTTCGCTGTGCAATGCCGGTCCTGCCGAGGTGCTGGCCAACATCGCGCTGAAATCCGGCGCGTCGCTGCTGGCACGCAACCGGGCGATCGCCGAGCGCAATCTGGGGCTGCTGTCGGCGTTCCTGGCGGAGACCGCGCCGCTGTTCGACTGGCATGTGCCGGAAGGCGGCGTGGTGGGTTACCCGCGCTATCGCGGAGCGGAGGGCGTGGAGGCGCTGGCGCGGCGGCTGATCGAGCGGGCGGGCGTCCTGGTGCTGCCGGCGAGCGTGTTCCGCTCCGAGCTGCTGGAGACGCCTGCGGACCGGCTGCGCATCGGTTTCGGCCGCGCCGATATGCCGGAGTGCCTGGAGGTGCTGCGCGCCCAGCTGTGAGCGAGGTCACATGTCGAGCCGGGCCGGCGGTGTAGAATCCCCAGGGTGCTGCGGAGCGGGGGGATGCGGGATTACAGCGGCGAGACCGCGCTGGCGAGGCTGCCGAGCGATCAGCGGCTGCATGTGCAGCTCTCGGCCTATTTCTACGACTGGTCGCTGAAGCGGCTGCGGCGCGATCTCGAGGGCAATCGCAACGGCCTGGCGATCGTCGAGGTTGCGGCGCCGATCAACGCGCCGACCCTGCAGGTCGTGCTGGATCGCCGGTCGCTCTATGTGCTGGCGTTTCGTGCGGCAACCGACCCGATGTGGTGGGGCTTCCTGGAAGACGGCTGCCCGAAGAGCCTGCCGGGCGGCAGTGTGGGACGGATCAACGGGCGCAGCCATTACAGCTGGCTGGGCCTGCCCGAACGGATCAGCATGATGCCGGTGCATCTGCTGACACATCTGGCGGGAGCCAGGGGCCGGGTGAGCGACGAGACGGCGCGATGCATCGTGCTGCTGCTGTTCCTGATTCCCGAGGCGCTGCGTTTCGACAGCGTGATGCTGGAGGGCACGCGCTATCTCAGCGGCATTCCGGCCAACGTGATGCATCCCGCGCGCTTTGGCGACACGGTGCGGGGATGGGAGAAATCGCCGAAAGACAGTCGCGACGTCCTGCTCCGCCACCTCCCCTGACTCGACTGGCCTTGCTTTTTTATGACGCGATTTCCAGCGCCTCCTCGGCGGCCAGCCACTCCGCCTCGGCTGCACTGGCCTCGCGGTCGATCGCCGCCAGCCGGGTATTCGCCGCGGTGACCTCCTCGACGCGACCGGGGGCGTAGAGCGCCGGGTCGGCGAGCCGCACCTCGAGAGTTTTGCGTTCGGCGGCGAGGCGGGCGAGCCGTGCTTCGGCGTCCTTCGCCCGGCGGCGCAGCGGCGCGGTGGCCGCGCGGGCGTCGGCGCGTTCGCGGCGGTCATCGCGTTTGGTCGGGGTCGTATCCCTGGCGGCCGGTCGCGCGCGGTCGGCGAGCAGGCTACGATACTCGTCGAGGTCGCCCTCGTAGTTGCGCACGGTGCCGTCGGCGACCAGCCAGAGGCGGTCGGCCACGAGTTCCACGAGGTGGCGGTCGTGGGTGATCAGCAGCACGGCGCCGGCGAACTCGGCGAGCGCGCGCACCAGCGCCTCGCGCGCATCGATGTCGAGATGGTTGGTCGGCTCGTCGAGGATAAGCAGCTGCGGCGCCTCGCGCGTGGCGAGCGCCAGCAGAAGCCGGGCCTTTTCGCCGCCGGACAGATCGCTCGCCGGCGTGGAAGCGCGATCGGCATCCAGCCCGAAGCGGGCGAGCTGGGCGCGCAGTTGCGGCGGCGTCGCGCGCGGCAGGGCGCGGGCCATGTGCTGCACCGACGTTTCGTCGCCGATCAGTTCCTCGGCCTGGTGCTGGGCGAAATAGCCGACGCGCAGCTTGCCGGTGCGGCGGATTTCCCCCGCGAGCGGTTCGAGCCGCCCGGCGAGCAGCTTGGCCAGGGTGGATTTGCCGTTGCCGTTGGCGCCGAGCAGGGCAATGCGATCGTCCATGTCGACGGTGAGGGAAACATTGCGCAAGACCGGCTCGCCGTCATAGCCGACGGCGACGCCGTCGAGCGCCAGGATCGGCGGGGCGAGGCGGGCCGGCTCGGGAAAGGCGAAGCGGGTGGGCGCGTCCTCGATCACCGCCTCGATAGCCGGGAGACGGGCGAGCGCCTTCAGGCGGGACTGCGCCTGGCGGGCCTTGCTGGCCTGCGCGCGGAAGCGGTCGACGAAAGCCTGGATGCGCACCCGTTCCGCCGCGACGCGCTCGGCGGCGCGGGCCTGCTGGGCGGCCCGCTCGGTGCGGATGCGCACGAACTCCTCGTAGCCGCCGGGGGTGAGGCTGATGCGGCCGTGGTCGAGATGCGCGATCGCCTCGACGGCGCGGTCGAGCAGGCCGCGATCGTGCGACACCACGATGGCGGCGCCGGGAAAGCGCGCCAGCCAGTTCTCCAGCCAGAGTGTTGCTTCGAGGTCGAGATGGTTGGTCGGCTCGTCGAGCAGCAGCAGGTCGGGCTCGCTGAACAGGCAGGCGGCCAGCGCCACGCGCATGCGCCAGCCCCCGGAGAAGCTGCCGACCGGCCGGGCCTGCGCCGCGGCGTCGAAGCCGAGGCCGGCGAGGATGCTGGCGGCGCGGGCGGGGGCGGCATCGGCGCCGATCGTGCGCAGGCGCTCATGGATTTCCGCCAGGCGCATCGGCTCGGCGGAGCCGGCCTCGGCGAGCAGGAAGAGCCGCTCGGTGTCGGCGGCGAGCACTGTGTCGAGCAGCGAGCCGTCGCCGGACGGTGCCTCCTGCGCCACCTGGCCCAGGCGGGTTCGGGCTGCGAGGCGGATCTCGCCGCCGTCGGGCGGCACAATGCCGGCGATCGCCTTCAGCAGGGTGGATTTTCCCGCACCGTTGCGGCCGACCAGGCCGACGCGCTGGCCGGGCGCGACGGTGAGGTCGGCGCGGTCGAGCAGGGTGCGTCCGCCCACGCGCAGCGTGAGGGCGGCGATGACGAGCAGGCTCATGCGCGGGGTTTAAGCAGATCGCGCGGTCGCGGGGAATTGCCGGGCGGCGCCGTGATTGACGCACCGGCAGGGCGGTGAAACGTTCCGGCCGCTGGCAAGGGAGTGCGCGGGCATGGATGAAGCACAAGCGCGGCGCGCGCTCGTCGAGGCGTGCCGAAGTCTTCTGGCTCTCGGCCTGAGCCAGGGCACCTCGGGCAATATCAGCCTGCGGCACGGCGACACGATGCTGATCTCGCCCTCGGCGACGCCCTACGAGACGATGCAGCCGGAACAGGTCGCCGCCATGCCGATCGAGGGCGATTACGGCGCCTGGAGCGGCCCGCTGTGCCCCTCGACGGAGTGGCGGTTCCATCTGGACATCCTGCGGAGCCGGCCGGAGGTGGGCGCGGTGGTGCATGGCCATCCCAGCTTCTGCACCACCCTGGCGATCGCGCGACGGGAGATCCCGGCCTGCCACTACATGATCGCGGCTTTCGGCGGCGGCGACGTGCGCTGCGCGCCTTACGCGCCGTTCGGCAGCGCCGAGCTCTCCGCGCACGCGCTGCGCGCGCTGGAGGGGCGCAATGCGTGCCTGCTCGCCAATCACGGCATGATCGTCTGCGGGTCGAGCCTCGCGCGGGCGATGTGGCTGGCGGTGGAGTTGGAGGCGCTGGCGCGGCAGTACTGCCAGAGCCTCGCGATCGGCGGGCCGGTGCTGCTGAGCGGGGAAGAGATTACGGAAGCGCTGGCGCGGTTCGAGGGATACGGGGTGAAGTAAGGCTTCTCAACTCATCGCCGGGGCAGCGTTCAGATGTCGGCGAAGGTACCGCCCAGTCCCGATTGCGCCGTCGTCCAGCATGCCGTCGCGCAGGACGGTGCGGCCGCGCGCGAGGGTGTGGACGATCCGGCCATGAAAACGCCAGCCCTCGTAGATCGAATACCCGGCTGAGGAAACCACGTTCGATCGATCGAGGGTCCAGGTGGCAGCAAGATCCACGAAGGTCAGATCGGCATCCAGGCCCGGCGCAATCGCGCCTTTGACGTGATCGAGGCCCATCGCCCGTGCCGGCGCGGCGGCAGTCAGCTCGGCGATGCGCGCCAGGCTGAGACCGCGCTTGTGGTGGCCTTCGGTCAGCAGTACCGGCAGCAGCGTCTCCATGCCGGGGCAGCCGGGCGAGGCGCTCCAGATGCCGCCGGCTTTCGCTGAAATGTCGCGATGCACGTGATCGGTCGCGACCGTATCGATATCGCCGCGCATCAGCGCGTCCCACAGCGCCTCCCGGTCGCTCACCTCACGCAGCGGCGGATTGATCTTGCCGACATCGCCGCCGGACCACGCGATGTCATGGGTCAGGTAGTGCGGGCAGGTCTCGACGAAGACCCGCGTGCCGAGCCGGCGATGGCGAAGTGCTGCGTGCAGCGCCTCCGCCGACGAGGTGTGGACGACATAAAGCGGCGCGCCGGCGATGCCGGCGATGTAGGCGGCGCGCTGCACCGCGTCCGCCTCGACGAAGGGCGGGCGCGATGCGTTCCAGGTGCGCAGCCCGCCCTGCCCGTCCGGATCCGCCGCCTTCGCGCGCTCGCGCATGACCCAAGCGAGCTCGATGGTTTCCGGATGCGGGCACACCATGCCGCCATGCGCCGCGGCGGTTTCGCAGAGCCGCAACAGGAAACCGTCGTCGATGTCCGGTAGGCCGAGACGTGTGCCCTCCCCGCCCCGGTTGTTCATGAAGATCTTCAGGCTGGGCGCGCCGAACTCGCGCACGTAGCGCGGCACGCCGGCAAGCTGCGCCTCCGTGGAGATGATGAAGTGGTAGCCGAAGTCGATCCGTGCGCCGGCCTCGGTCACCGCGACGACGTCGTCGAAAATGCTCTCGAAGGGTTCGGTCGCCATCAGATACGGCACGAAGCAGGTGATGCCGCCGGAAGCGGCGGCCGCAGTCTCCCGGTCGGCGTCGCCGGGAACGCGCGGGCGCGAAATGTCCTTGCCGTGGCCGAGATGCAGATGCACGTCGATCGCGCCGGGCAGGACCACCAGCCCACGCGCGGAGACGACGGTCTCGGCGGCGCAGGAGGCGCCGGGCTCGAGAATGCCGGCGATCCGGCCATCACGCACGGCGATGTCGCATTCCGCAACGCCGCGCCCGGGCAGCACCACCTGCCCGCCGCGCACGACAAGATCACAGCGCATGGTCATTCGCCCTCCTCTTTGCCCGCCGCCGAAGCTCTGAGCGCGCCGGTCAGTTCCTCGAGAGACGTCGCCGCCGGCAGCGCGTCCACAGCGCGTTCGAGCGCCGCGACACCGCTGGCTGGCAGCGATCGCGCCGCATTTCCACGGAATTTCGCCCGGACTTCCTCGGTGCGTGCAGGACGGCTGCTGTTGCCGTAGGCATCATCGACCCGGACGGTTGTCGAACCTCCGTCCCTGGTGTGACACACCAGCTCCGCTTCGAAGCGTACGGGGAAATTCGCGCCGGAAAGCTCTTCCCAGCGCACGCGGGTCGCCGCCTCGTGCACAGCCGGCGATCTCGGGCTTTCGAAGGTGGACAGATCGACCGTGCCTTCGACCAGCCGGGCGGCGACCGCGTAGGGCAGGCTCCAGCGCGCGGCATGCGGCGTCGGCGGACGCTGCTTCGCCTCCCAGGGCTCGCAGATGATCGGCGCGGCGCCCGCCGGCACGCGGCAGACCAGGCGCTCGATATCCTGCCAGCTCACCGGCAGCTGCCCGGCCGCTTCGATGAAGGGGTGGAGGTAGTGGCAGCACGGATGGAACTTGAATGCCGCATCGAGCAGGTGCCAGCGCTCGCCGAAATCGTCGAGCTCGGCGAGAAAGCGCTGCGGCGCGGCGCCACCCCCGGCAAACGCCGCGAACAGGCCGAAGCGCCCCTCGATCGCCGTTTCCGGGCCGGTCATGCCGGCCTCGGCCAGTTGTGCGGCGATCAATCCGGCATGCGCGGCCCAACCGGGATTCAGCGATTTCACCGACGCGCCGTTGCTGAGGAACTCGAACACGCCGGAGGCCTGGCTGAGCGCGATGCCGAACGCGGCGACGCTGGTGTCTTCGTCCAACCCGAACAGCTCGGCGCCGATCAGCGCCGCGACCAGCGTGCCGCCGACGGACGTGACCTGGAACCCGCGCGACTGGAACCCGCCGGGCGACGCGAGCCCGAGGCGCACCAACGCCTCCCAGCCCCGCACATAGGCGCCCAGCAGCGCGCCTCCGCTGCTTGCCGAGACTTCCGCCGCCGCGAGTGCGGCCGGTGCGAGTACCGCGCTGCCGTGCACGATGGAGCCGGTATGTGTGTCGTCGTATTCCAGACTGTGGATCAGCCCGCCATTGACCATCGCGGCGGCCGCCGCGGATGCGCCGTGCGCTTCCCCGAAGATGCTGGCGCTGCCGCCCCGCGCTTCGTCGCACGCGAACCGCCGGTACGGACGCCCCGCCGGCGAACCGCACGCGGCCAGGCCGACGCCGAGCGCGTCGAGGAAATGCAGCCGCGCGGCGTCCTCGACGGCCTCCGGCAGCGGGCGCACCGCCTGTTCGCGCCAGCGCCGCACCAGCGCACGGGCGAGGGTCATTCGGTTTCTCCCGCGATCTCGCGTGCTGCGGCGCGGCCCGCCAGGCGGCCCAGGCCGATGGCCGAGAGCAGCCCGTTGCCGGAGGCGTAGCCGAGCGCGCCGGAGCGGCCGCTGATCCCCGCCGCCGCGCCGCCGCCGGCGAACAGATTGGGCACCGGCGTTCCGTCCGGACGCAGCACGCGCGCATCGCGATCGACGCGCAGGCCGCCTTGCGTATGAAACAGCCCGGGCACGACGCGGCCGATGTAGAAGGGCGGCTGCAACGGAGCGAGGCCGAAATCGCGGCGGCCCTGCGGATCGGCCGCGGCACCGCGCGCGGCTTGGTTGTAGGCGGCAAGCTCGGCGGCCAGCGCATCCCGCGGCAGCGCGAACAGGGAAGCCGCCTGCTCCGGCGACTCGGCTTTCTTGATGCCGCCGTAGCTCCAGAGTTCCAGAAATTCTTCCTCCTGTGCGGTGATGTCGAAAATCCGCTGATCGAAGACCGCGAAGGCTTCGCCGCCCTGCGCCAGGACCACGCGCGCGAAGCCGGAATAGCCCAGGCTTTCGTCGCCGAACCGTCTTGCGTCCGCGCCGACGAGCACTCCGCCCTTCTCGATCGTTGTCCAGGACAGCAGGCTGCCCTGCGGATAGGCGACAGCGGCATAGCCCTGATACGCGCCCATATTGGCGAAGCCCGCGCCGAGCGCCTCGCCCCATTGCACAGCCTCGCCTGTCGAGCCGAGCGCGCCGAAATACTGCGCGCCGGCGATCTCCGGGCAGAAGCGGCGGACCAGTGCGGGATCGGCGGCAAATCCGTTGACCGCCAGGATGGTCTTGCCGACCCGGATCTCCGACCGCTGCTGCCCGGTTTCCACGAGAGCGCCGTGCACCACCCCATCGTCCACGAGCAGCGCGCGGGCCGCGTTGCCGACGGCCAGCGGTATGCGCCGCCGCTCCACAGCCGCGAGCAGGTCGTCGACGAGATCCTGTCCGCGCCGCGAGACGGGCGCGTGCAGCCGCGGCACGGAGTGGCCGACATGCTTGTACGCGGTCACCAGCTTGAGTCTCGCGGCGACCGTGTCCACCAGCCACTCCACGGTCTCGGCCGACGTCTCGGCGAGCCGGCGGACGAGGTCGGCGTCGTCGGTTTCACGGGCGATCGCCATCAGGTCGCGCACCATGCGGTCCGGGCTGTCGTCGATGCCCGCCTCGCGTTGGAAGCGGCTGCCGGCAGCGGGCACCGAACCCGTCGACAGCGACGAATTGCCGCCGGGGCGATCGAGCTTTTCCAGGATCGCGACCGACGCG
>JAFAYM010000178.1 GCA_019240395.1 Acidisphaera sp.
ATGCGCCCGTCGCGCAGCAGGAACGTCCAGCTGCCGTCATCGGTCAGGGTGATGCCGGCGAATGCCTCGCCTGGCGCGAGGGCGGCCAGCACGTCGGCGGCGGAGACCACCTGCTGGACGAGCTGGCCGTAATTCGGCGAGGCCGCCTGCAGCGCCGCGTCGGCGTCGGCGTAGGTGGCGCGGGCGTCGGCGATCTGGCGGTCGAGAGCGGCCGCCTCCGGCGACGGCGCGCTGCCGGCGATGTCGGCCAGCGCCGTGCGCTGCCGATACAGCAGATCCAGCCGGGCCTGTGCATCCTGCCGCCGGCGGATCGCCTGGCCGACCCGCGGATCCCGGGCGTTCTCGGCCAGCCGCGCCGTCGCCTCGGCGATCTGCTGGCTGGTGACGCTGCCCTGCGCCAGCTGCGAGGCCTCGAACATCTCCGCGAACAGGCGCTGCGCGTCGCCGGGATGGCGCTCGGCTTCGCCGGCATAGACGGCGAGGCACGGCGCCAGCAGCGATCCCCTTGTGCCGGCGCGCAGGCTGCGCAGCAGCGCCGCACCCCGGCGGCAATGGTCCAGCGCTCCCGCCCCGTCGTTCTCGCGGGCCAGCTCGCCACCCCGCAGCAGCTCGGTCTGCGCCAGCGGCCGCGTCTCGGGCTGCGCCTCGACGAAATCGGCGGAAGACTGCGAGAGCCCGGCGATCGCCGCCGCCCGCTGCCCGGCCGACCCGGCCGTCGCCCCGGCGGTGCGGTAGAGCCGCGCCGTCAGGATCGGCTGGCCGAGCCCGTGCGCCGCGGCCAGCGACGCGGCAGAGGCGATCTCGCGCGCGCTGTCCGCCGGCCGGTCGAGGGCGCGCAGCACGATCGCCTGGTAGCGGCGGGTCTCGATCACCCCGAGCAGCGCGCTCTGCTGCGACGGATCGGCGACCATGTCCTGTTCCGTCGGCACGTCGACGACCGCGCCGGCGCTGGCCAGTTGCCGGCGCGGCGGCGTCTCGGCCAGCGCGGCGGGGGGGAGAACCGCGGCGTAGCCCTGCTCGGCGGTCTTCAGATGGTCGAGCGCCGGCTGGTAGCGGCCCTGGTTGACATCGTTCAGCGCGAGATAGTGCGCCAGCCGGGCCGTGGCGAGCCGGTCGGCGGCACGCGGCGCCAGGCGGGCGGCCTGAGCGAACAGCGCATCGGCTTCCGCCCACCGGCCCTGGTCGGAGACCTGCAGCGCGAGGCTCATCAGCGTGTCGGCGGTGTTCGGATCGTCGTGGCCCAGCGCCTTCTGCTGGAGCGTCAGCGCAGCCCGATCGGCCTGCTCGGCCGCGGGATAGCTCTCCGCGAGATTGGCGCGGGTGGCGAGGATCATCAGCCGCTCGTACTGGCCGACATCGCCGGAGCTGAAGGCCTGGGCGGCCATGCGCGAGGCCATCAGTGCATCGGCCTGGCTCGGCGGCGGCGCTGCGTCGGCCGACAGGCGGCCGGAGAGCACGCCGATGGAGCGCTCCATCACCGGCAGGGTCGGCTCCACCCCGTCCGCGTAGTAGATCGCCCCGTTCACCGAGGCGACCATGGCGAGCTGCGGCCAGCCGCCGATGCGGCGGGTGCAGGCGAGCAACTCGGCCGGCACGCCGCCGAGGATGCTGGTGCGCGTCGGCGGGTTGCAGGCATAGCGGGTGTCGATGCCGGTGCGCCACGGGCCGGACGCCGCCAGTCCCGCCAAGTCCTCCGGCGAGCCGGCGCCCCCGCGGATCACGTGGGCGCTCGGCTGCTCCCAGCTGCCGCAGAAGATGTCCACGGCGTCGGCCCCGGAGGCCTGCTGCGTGCACGCCTCGCCCGCGGCATTGCGGCCGACCGCGAGGGCGGAATTCGCGGCACCGGCATGGCCGCCAATATAGGCCTGCGGCGGCGGGCGCGCGCAGCCCGCGACGAGCGCCAGCAGTGCCATAGTGGGAGCGGCGCGCATGTCAGTAGTCCCGGTCGGAGATGTTGGGGAGCATCACGTCCGGATCCTCCAGGTCGCGCGGCGGCACGAAGGTGATCAGGCCACCGAGCAGCAGGAACTGGTTGGCCTCGGCGAGCGCCGCGGCCTCATCGCCGAACAGGTCGATCGGCCGGATCAGCCCGGGGATCTCGAGCGTCGGGAAGACGCTGGTGAACAGGGTGATCTGCGGCGGGATCAGCACCGGCCCGCAGGTGGTGGCGATGACGCAGCCGTTGATGGTGTAGGCCGGATCCACCGCCGGCCTGATGGCCGAGATCGGCGCCGCCGCGGTGCCGCCGATGCCGTTCACGGTGCCGGTCAGCCTGGCGCTGCCGGTCTGCCCCAGCACCGTCAGGCTGGCGACATCGACCAGGCCGGAGATGGTGCCGCCGCTGCTGGCCAGCACGACGTTCGTGGTCGGCGCCATCAGGTCGTTGAAGCTGATGCTTCCCGCCGGCGGCGCCTGGAGCCGGATGGTGGCGACCCCGTTGGCCAGCGAAGTCAGCGTCGTGGTGCCGGTCTGCACGAGCTGGCCGCTGCCATTATTGCCGGGCAGCACGGTGATCGAGCTGCCGGTCGGCGCCGGGTCCGCGCCGAGCTGCTGGCTAAGCGGCGCCCCGGCGGTGCTGATCGTGCCGCCGGCGAGCGCGATGGTGCCGGGCGCGGCGAGCACCAGGCTGCTGGCGGAGACCGGCCCGGCGACGGTGAGCGGCGCGGCGTCGGTGAGGCCGAGCCGGCCATTGCCGACGGTGAACGACCCGAGCGTGCCGATATTGGCGACCGGTCCCGGCGCGTCCGGACCGAATTGCGCGAGGGTTCCCGCGGTGCCGGTGAGCAGCACGGCGCTGATCGTTCCGCCGGTCTGCACCACCGACTGCGCGGTGTTCACGCTGAGGGTCCCGGTGCTGCCGGTGGCGCTGCCGACCGTGCCGGTGAAGGTGATGCCGGCGGCGTCGTTCAGCGTCACCGAGCCGGCGCTGACCGGACCGGCGACGGCGAGCGGCGCGGCATCGGTGAGCAAGAGGCCCGATGGCGTGGTGAAGCTGCCGAGCGTGGCGATGCTGTTCGGCCCGGCGAAGGTGGCGGCGCTGCTGGCCGAGCCGGTCAGCAGGCTCGCGCCGATGCTGCCGGATTGCTGGCTGATCCCCCCCGCTCTGGCGATCAGAGTGACGGCGGGCCCGCCGATGCTGCCGGCCAAGGTGAGGCTGCCGGCGGTCACGCTGACGCCGGTGTTGGCGTCGGTGACCGGACCGGCGATGGTCAGGCTTTGCGGATCGGTCAGCGAAAAGCCGTTGCTCGTGTGGAAGCTGCCGAGCGTGCCGATGGCATTGATGCCGCCGAGATTGGCCGAGGTGCCGCTGCCGATCAGAGTGGGGGCGGCGATGGCGCCGCTGCCGGTCTCGGCGATCGCCGCGCCGCTGACCAGATCGAGCGTGTTGGCACCGGTCAGGTCGAGCGCGCCGGTTATGCTGATCGCGCCGGCAGTGCTCGAGCCGATCTGCAACGTGTTGGCGGTCACCGCCGAGCCGGCGCCGAAACCGCTGCCGCCGCCGAGCGTCAGCGGGTCGAACGCGGTCGCCGGCGTCAGCACCACCGTGCCGCCGGCGGCGATCAGCGATCCGCCGGCGGCGAAGCTTGGATTGTCATCGGCGAGCGTCAGGGTGTGACCGGTGCCGACCACGACGCTGCCGGCCACGCTGAGCGGTGCGCCGTCGGTGAGGTAGAAATCGCCGGTGCTGGAGAAGCTGCCGAGATTGGCGATGCTGTTGCCGATCTGCCCGAGGCTGGTGGTTGACGCGCTGCCGGTGAGCGTCGTGACCTGGAGGCTTCCGGAAGGCTCGATAAGCGCGCCGGCGATTGACACGCCAAGGCTGGGCGCGCTTACGGGGCCGGTGATCGCGAGCGCCGTGCCGTCGGCCAGGGTAAAGGCGCCGACGCTGGTGAAGCTGCCCAGCGCGGCGATCGCGTTGGTCGCATCCGGCAATGAAGTTGTTGCGCCGGAACTGCCCGTCAGCGTGCCTGCAGTGATGCTGCCCCCGGTCTGGGCGATGCTGCTGTCCGCGATCAAGGTCAGCAGGGTCGTTGCGCCGATACTACCCGCGCTTTGGGTAATCACGCCCGGCGCCACTACGTACGTGCCCGCAGCCAGAGCGCGCACTTGTGTGCTGTCGACGGTCTCCACGCCCTCGGTGCGGGTCAGGTTCCGCGCCGTCAGGCTGACATCCGGTGCCTCGAGCGTACCGCTGACTGCAAGTGTGCCGAGACTCGCCAGCGTGATGCCGACGTTATCGGTGATCGACCCGGCGACCGTCAGCTCTTTGGCGTTTTTGAGAGTCAAGCCGTTGGTCGTAACGAAATTGCCGAGCGTGCCGATGTAGTTGTCGGCCGCCGTCAGCGCGAGTGAGGTGGCGCTGCCCGTCAGGGTAAGAGCCCCGACGCCGCCGAGGCTGCCCTCGGTGATCGGGCCGCCGGCGCGCAAGGTCAGCTGTGTCGCCGCATAGACATAGCCATTGATGACCAAGCCCGTCCTATCGGCGAGCGCGAAGGGTCCGTTGGCCGACATCGAGCTGTTCAGAAAACCGATGCTGTTCGCCGAGCCCGTGAGGTCAACACCGTTGTCGCCACTCGCGGTCAGGAAAGTCGCCGTCAGGCTGCCGCCGCTCTGCGCGATGTTGCCGGTGTTTGTGGCGGAGGCGCCGGTCGCATACAGCCCCACATTGGTCGCCGATATGTTGCCTGCCAGAGTGAGATTGGCGTTAGTGACGCTCAGTGTGACGCCAGTGCCACCGTTCACCGGACCGCCGACGGTCAGGTTCTGCGAATTGGTCAGCGAAAAGCCGTTGGTCGTGTAGAAGCTGCCCAGCGTGGTGATGCTGTTGGCCCCGGTCAGCGTAGCGGAGAGCCCGTTGCCGGTAAGCGTGGGTGCCTCGACGGCGCCGACGCCGGTTTCGGCAATCGTCGCGTTGCTCACCAGGTCGAGCGTGCTGGCGCCGGCCAAGTCGAGCGCACCGGTGATGGTGATCGAACCGGCAGTAGAGGAACCGATCTGCAACGTATTGGCGCTCACCGCCGAACCGGCGCCGAAGCCGGTGCCGCCACCGAGGGTCAGCGC
>JAFAYM010000284.1 GCA_019240395.1 Acidisphaera sp.
ACCGGCATCGCGCTGTGGGGTGAGATCGATCGCGGATCGACGATCCAGGCGATCAGGTTCTCCGGCGTGTTGCGCATCACCCCGCCGATATAGACGCGCTTGCGCAGGCCGGCGAGCGGCGGCGCCACCTGCCCGTCGGCACCCTGCAGGCCGGGGATGGTGTGGCAGCCGCCGCAGCCATAGCGGGTGACGAGGGAGGCGGCGGGGCCGGGGTCGCCGCCGGTCAGGCTGCGCGCGATGCCGTCCTCCCGGGCCGACTGCATCGCCTGCCAGCCTGCGAAGCCGGCGCCGAGGACCAGGGCGCAGGCCAGCGCCGCCGCGACCGGCCAGGACCGGCGTGTGCGGTGCGGAGCCGCCTGCATCGGCGTCGGCGCCGGCCGGTCGGGGCGCGCGGCGATGAGGTATCCGATGCCGGCGCCCAGACCGAGCAGCAGGAACGTCTTATGGCGCGCGGAGCGCATCGCCGCTCTTCCACACGGCGCCTGAGCGCCGGACCCACAGCGCCGTCAGCGCCAGCGCCGCGCCGGCATAGATGGTGCTCGCCGGCACCCACATCACCAGGCCGGCGAGCTGCTGGTCCTCCAGCGGCGTTAGCCCCCATCGCAGGGCGCCCGCGGTCTGCACGCTGTACAGCACGCGCGGCGCGAACGTCAGCAGCGCGCCGAGGATGCTGGTGTGGATCATCGTCACGAAGAGATCGCCGGCGGCGGTTCCCGGATTCGCGCGCCGCAGCAGCGACCACCAGAACAGCATCGCGGTGAGGAAAAAACTGAGGTGCTGCAGCCGGTGCAGGCCGACATCCATCACCGCCGCATCGAACAGCGACGGAATGTGCCACGCCCAGATCGCCGCGCCATGCAGGACCGTCGCGGTCAGCGGCCGGGTGATCCAGGCCCAGACCGCCCGCACCGGCGCGGCGCGCGACAACTGTCCGAGCTCGCGGCGCATCCCTGAAGGAAAAGCCCAGATGAAGGCGCCGCCGGGACGCGCCAGCACCAGCAGCGGTGCCGCCACCGCCATGACGATCTCGTGCTCGATCATGTGGGCGGTGAAGAGCTGCTCGCCGAGCCAGTGCAGCGGCGAGACCAGCGCGCCGGCCAGCGCCAGCCATCCCGCCGCGTAGAGGAGCGTCTGCCGGACGCGAACGCCGCGTCCGATCCCGGCGCGCGTCCAGAGCTCGACGGTGCCGGCGGCATGGAGCGCCAGCGAGAGCTGGAGCGGCACCACGACCCACGGGTCGAACGTCCAGGCGGGCGCGTGTGTCCTGACCAGGAAGCCGTGCGCCTCCGCCGCGGGCCCGCCGAGCAGCAGCCAGCCCGCGGCGAAGATGAGAAGCCTCATCGCTCGCACCCCGTGAGCAGCAGGGATGCGGCGGCCTGCAGAAGCAGCCCGAAGGCGAACAGGAAAGCGGACAGCGCGCTCACGACGGCGATGAAGCGCAGCGCTTCGGGCCGGTCCGCCCGGGCCCGCCAGGACAGATACCCGGCCGCCAGTGCGCCGGCGACGAGCAGGAGCGCGGCCGGCGCGCTGGGGCGAAACCACGCGCTGCAATCCACGTCCGGCAGGATCAGTCCGAGCTGGGTGTTGACCGCCCAGGCCAGCGGGCCGGCGATCAGCCCGGCACAGGCTGGCAGGGCGCTGCGCGATGTCACAGCCGCGGCACGCCGTAGAGGCAGGCATAGATCGGCAGCCAGGTCAGCACGACGAAATTCCAGTACATCGCGTTGTCCTGCACGTCGCCGAGGCGGCGCTTGCTGCTCCCATGCCGGGTGAACATCAGCACGCCCAGCACCAGCGTGTCCGCGAGATCGGTGAGGATGTGCGTGGTATGCAGGCCGAGCAGCGTCCAGGCGATCGAGCCGTAGGCGTTGCTGTCCCAGGAGATGTGCAGGGCGGGGAATTCGAAGATGCGCGGGATCAGCGGCGCCACGCCGAGGAGCGACATCACCACCATGCCGATGCGCACCTTGCCGAGCTCCTGGCGCTCCGCCCAGCGCGAGATGAGATAGTTCGGCACCAGGCTGGCGAGCAGGATCAGGGTGACCAGCGTGCCGGGCAGCAGGTCGGGGGGCGGTGCGGCGAGCGGCCATTCCGGCGCCAGGCTGGCCAGGTAGAGATAGATCGCGATCAGCAGCGCGAAGCCGGTGCCTTCGAGCAGCATGAAGGCCAGCGTGCCCCACCAGGTCAGGCTGGCGGTGCCCAGGCCGTGCAGCGGCAGATCGCGCAGATCGCCGGCGATGCGCTGCCTCATGCCTCGTCCTCCGGCGTGCCCTTCGGCCAGAACCAGCCGATCAGCGCGACGGCGATCGGCACCGCTCCCCAGACCACCGCCCAGGGCGAGAAGATCGAGGAGATCAGCATGACGGTGCTGGCGATTGCCGCCCAGAGCGGCCAGATCGAGTTGGCCGGCGAGGCTTCCCGCGCTTCCGGCAACGCTTCGGCGACGCTGCTGACGACGAGCTCGCGCCGGTCCACCCGCAGCCCGGCGGCGACGGTCAGGGTCTCGGTGTCGTCCCAGAGCGGCTGGCCGCTCCGCACGATCGGGATGTGGCGGAAATTGTAGGGCGGCGGCGGCGAGGTGGTCGACCATTCCAGGGTCGGCCCTCCCCATGGGTCGTCGCCCGCCGGCTCGCCGATCCAGGAGCTGCGGATGGCGTCGAAGAAGAACAGCGCGAAGCCGCAGGCCAGCAGCACCGCGCTCAGGCTGACGAAGAGGTTGAGGCCGCCCCAGCCCATCTCGACCTGGTAGGTGTAGACGCGCCGCGTCATCCCATGCAGGCCGAGCAGGTGCATGGGAAAGAAGGTGAGATTGAAGCCGATCGCCAGCAGCCCAACCACCCAGCGCCCGAGCCGCTCGCTCATCATGCGGCCGACGATCTTCGGGTACCAGTAATAGATCGCCCCGAGCAGCGGAAACACCGCGCCGCCGATCAGGACATAGTGGAAATGCGCGACGACGAAATAGGTGTCGTGCACCTGCGTGTCGAGCGGCACCGACGCGACCATCACGCCGGTCAGCCCGCCGATCACGAAGGTCACGAAGAACGCCAGCACGAAGAGCAGCGGCGTGCGGTACACCGGCCGCCCGAGCCAGAGGGTCGCCAGCCAGCAGAAGATCTGCACGCCGGCCGGAATGGCGATGCTCATGCTGGACGCGGTGAAGAAGCTCTCGCCCAGACGCGGCAGGCCGGTGGCGAACATGTGGTGCACCCACAACCCGAAGGCCAGGATGCCGGTGGCGATCAGCGCCATGACCAGGGCCAGATAGCCGAAGGTCGGGCGGCGCGTGAAGGTGGCGATGATCGTCGAGACCATGCCGACCGCGGGCAGGAAGACGATGTAGACCTCGGGATGGCCGAAGAACCAGAACAGGTGCTGCCACAGCAGCACGTCCCCGCCTTCCGCGGGGTTGAAGAAATGCGTGCCGACCAGGCGGTCGAGGATCAGCGACGTGCTCGCCACCATGATCGCCGGCATCGCCATGATGATCAGGAAGGAGGTGACCAGCATCGACCAGACGAAGAGCGGGATGCGGTCCAGCGACATGCCGGGGGCGCGCTGCTTCAGCACGGTGACGACGATCTCTACCGCGACCGCCATCGCCGAGACCTCGGTGAAGGTGATCATCTGCGCCCAGATGTCGGCCCGCTTGCCCGAGCCGTATTCCGGCCCGGAGAGCGGCACGTAGGCGAACCAGCCGACATCCGGCCCCATGTCGAGCGCGAAGGCGGTCCACAGGGTGAACCCGCCGGCCAGGTACATCCAGTAGGAGAAGGCGTTCAGCCTGGGAAACGCGACGTTGCGCGTGCCGACCATCAGCGGCACGAGATAGACCGCGACCGCCTCCATCACCGGCACGGCGAAGAGGAACATCATGTTGGCGCCGTGCATGGTGAAGACCTGGTCGTACAGGTCCGGCGGCAGCACGCGGTTCTCCGGCCGGGCGAGCTGCAGGCGCATCAGCATCGCCAGCACGCCGCCCATCGCCAGGAATATGAACGCCGTCACGAGATAGCGCCGGCCGATGATCTTGTGGTCGACGGTGGAGAGCGCGCCGATCAGCCCCCGCGGCGTGCGCCAGGTGCGTTCGAGCTCGGGCTCCAGAACATCCGGCGCCAGATCGGTGTCGCGGATATCCGGCGGCAGCGAATCGGGGCTCATTTCAGGCTCGCCAGATAGGCCGCGAGCGCATTCAGCTCATCGGCGGTGAGCGGCACCATCGGCATGTTGTTGCCCGGCTTGATCGTCTGCGGGTCGGCGATCCAGGCAGCCAGCGAACCGCGCGTCGTCGGCAGCATGCCGGCGGCGATGGTGCGCCGGCTGCCGACATGCGTCAGGTCCGGCCCGAGCGTGCCGGCGGCCGGCGTGCCGCGCACGGTGTGGCAGGCCGCGCAGGCCTTCCCGGTGAACACCAGGCGTCCGGCGGCCTGTTCGGCATCGTTCGGCGCCGGCGGCTCGGCGATCTGGCCATCGCGCCAGGCGTCGAACGACGCGGCGGGCTCGGCGACGATCAGCATCGCCATATGGGCGTGCTGCAGGCCGCAGAACTCGGCGCATTGCTCGCGATAGAGGCCGGGCTGATCGACGGTGAAGGAGAGCGCGTTGTCGCGGCCGGGAATGAGGTCCTGCTTCCCCGCAAGGTTGGGCGCCCAGAAGGAGTGGATCACGTCCGACGCCGCCAGCTCGACGCGGATCGGCCGGCCGACCGGGACGTGGATCTCGTTGGCGGTGAGGAAGGTCCGGTCGGGGGACGGGTCCATGTAGGTGACCTCCCACCACCACTGCGAACCGCGCACCCGGATCACCAGCGGGTCGGCGCCGGCCGCGGCGAGGCCGTGGGTCGCGACGTAGCTCGCCAGCGTCAGCCCGATGATCACCAGCACGCTGGCTGCCGTCGCGGCGCCGACCAGCCGGGCGGAGCGTCGCTCCGCCGCCGCGCCTGTTGGCGTGCCCGAGTGCCGACGCCACAGGCCGGCGGCGAGGACCAGCATGACGAGCAGCCAGACGATCCCGCAGACGATGGTGAAGAGTTGGATCAGGACCTTGAGATGTCCGGCCTGCTCGCCGCCGGGCTGCAGGGCGGATTGCCAGCCGCCGCAACCCGCGCAGAGCAGAGCTGGCAGGCAGGAGGCGAGGCGGGATGTCGCTGCCACGGGAACGGGTCCGCCTTTGCCTCGATGGCCGATGGTCCGCCGGGTCCGACGCCGGTTCAAGATCAAGCCGGCTGCGCCGGCGGCTTCGCCGATCTTGAGCCGGCGCCGGACCCGGCAGTCGTGCTTCCATCGAAGAAAGGGGAGTTGTGCACAGGTGTTCCTTGTTCGATGGAAAGCCACGCTCCGGTCCGCTGGCCGCGGTCAAGGCTCGCGCAGCGACCGCCGCAGGCGGCTTGGCCTTGACGGTGGCCGGCGGACCGGACGCACAATTTCCGAGCGAACAGGGACAGCATTCCCGGGCTAACGACTCACCTGCTTCGGGAAGGCGGCGGCAGCGGGAGCCCGGTTTTCCGATGCGCGGGCCTGCATCGTGTCGTTGCGGCTCGGCGCCGCGGTGCTCGCCGTCTCGGCGCCCATCGCCTGCACATAGCCGCTGAGCTGCAGGATCTGCTCGTCGGTCAGCTTGCCCCGGAACGCCGGCATGCCGTTCGGGCGGCCGTCGCGGATCGACACGAAGATCGACACCATGTCCGGACCATAGCGCCACGAGCCGTCGGTCAGAGCCGGGCCGGAGGCGCCGCCGCCGGCGGCGTGGCAGCCGCTGCAGTTGAACCAGTCCCACAGGCGCTTGCCCTGGTTCAGCTGATAGGCGTTGGTCTGATAGGGATGCCCCAGCGCCCGGTCGATCGCCGCGGGCCTGCCGCCGATGCCGCCCGGCATCACCGCGACCTGGCCGAGCGCCTCGGCCACCGGCGGATCGGTCCGCAAGTCCCGCTGCTCGCGCTGGCAGGCCACGAGGAACGCGCAAGCCGCGAGCAGCAGGTGCCGTGCCCTCATGGCAATCGGAAGACGAACAGCGTGCCGCTGCGGTCCTGCGGCGGCGGCAGGGTGCGCAGGGCATTCGCGAAGCCGCGCGCTGCCGTCGCGTCGCGCACGTCGATCTCTTTCGCCGACGCGGTGCCGGTCAGGCCGCCGGCGCCGGCGAGCACCGCCACGTATTGGTGGCCGTCCGGCGCCCGGAACGTCGCGGGACGGCCGACGATTCCGGCGGTCGCCTGGAACTGCCAAAGCCCGCGCCCGGTGCGCGCGTCCACCGCCTTGAGCAGCCCGTCGAGCGTGCCGTAGAACACCACGCTCCCGGCGGTGGCCAGCGCGCCGCCGCGCAGCGGGAATCGTTCCGGGACCGTCCAGGCGGCGCGGCCGGCGGCGATGTCCCAGGCGATCAGCGCGCCCTCCTCGCCGCCGGGCGCCGGCTTGACCCGCACATCCGCCCCGCCGAACGGCGTGCCCGCGATGTAGCTCGCCGAGCGCGCCGCCATGTCCATGCAGAGCGTGGCGGCCGGAATGTAGAGGAGCCCGGTCGCGGGCGAATAGGCGGCCTGCGCGTTCGATCCCGCCGGCCAGGCGGGGCAGATGTCGCGGACCGTGCGGTCCTGGACGGTCACGTAGCGATCCTCGCGGATCGGCACCGCGGAAGCGAGGTCGATCCCGCGCGCGGCATTGACCGGCAGGAACCGGGTTGCCGAGAGCATCTTCCCGGTAGCCGGGTCCAGCACGTAGAGGAAGCCGTTGGCGTCGGGGTGGACGAGCCGGCCGTCGGGCGTCGGCAGGAGTCCGCCGCTGGCGCCCATCGCGTAGAGGTCATGCGGGTTGATCGGATCGAACCAGCGTGCCGCGCCGCTGGCCGCATCGCGGGCGAAGATGCCGGAGGTCCAGCGGTTCTCGCCGGGGCGCTGGTCCGGGTTCCAGGGAGCGGGATGGCCAGTCTGGTAGAAGACCAGGCCGAGCGCCGGGTCCGCAACCGGGGCGCCGGAGAGGCCGCCGCCGCCCTGCTGCCAGGCCGCGGGCGGCCATGTCGAGACGCCGCGATCTCTCGCTTGCGGCGGATCATAGAGCGGCCGGAAGCCCTCGCCGATGCCGACCTCCGCATCCGGGCCGGTGTCGAAGACCTTCCAGTCCTGCCGCCCGGTGGCGGCGTCGAGAGCCGCGAGCCAGCCGCGCGGGCCGGCATCGTCGCCGGCGCTGCCGATGATGATCCGGTTCCCCGCGACCAGCGGCGCCGCCGCCAGCGTCTCGCCGGTTTGCGGATGTGCCGGCCTGGCGTCCCAGACGACCTGGCCGCCAGCCGCATCCAGCGAGATGGTGTGGCCGTCCAGCGTGTTGAGATAGAGCCGGTCGCCGGAAGCCGCGAGCCCGCCGGTCGCGGCGTCGCAGCAGGTCAGCCCATCGGCCGTGCGGTCCGGCGGCGGCATGTAGCGCCACTTGACCGCCGCCCCGGGCCGGGTGAGGTCGAGCGCAAACAGGGTGTGCGGAAAAGGCGTCAGGACGAACAGCGTATCCCCGGCGATCAGCGGGGCGGTGGCGTGCGCGCCCGGCGTCCCGGTCCGGAAACTCCACGCCGGCACCAGCCTGCCGGCATTCTCGACCGTGATCTCGTCGAGGCGGCTGAACCCGGGATCCGGTTGCGCCGTCGCGAGCTGCGGGCCCACGGCCAATCCGAGCAAGGCGAGGGCAGCACCGATCCAGGCAGATCTCGACATCCAGGGCGCTGTCCGAAATTCGCCGCACGGCAGTGTGGCAGGTTTGCACCCGATCGGAAAAGCCGCCGCTCGGGCGATCCCCGAGGCGGACATTGCCAACCCGTCACTTTGATGCCCCGGAGGGTTTCCTCTACAGTCGCGTGGGGAGGCGACCAGGACAGCAAACTGTCCGGCCACGCCCCTGGGGGCTACGCAAGGCAGACTGGATGCTCAAGGACTTCGTCGCCTGGTGGGCGCAACAGATGCGCGACCTCGTGCCCGGGCGCGCCCTGCGCGGCGAGCCCGCCGGCGCGAGCGCCCTGGTGGTCGACACCGGCACGGCGGGCACCATCGGCTTCCTGCTGCGCCGGCGTCGGCGCGAGACGCCTCTCGGCCGCGTGCCGCTCGATGAGATGTCGGGGGAGGCGGGCCTGCGGCGCACCCGCGGGCTGATCGCCCGCGCCCGCAAGGCGCCGATCGTGCTGCGCCCGCCCGCCGCCTCACTGCTCGAGCGCCGGGTCGTCCTGCCGCTCTCCGCTGAGCGGGAGCCCGAGGCGGTGCTGCGCTACGAAATGGATCGGCTGACGCCGTTCACCGCCGACGAGGTGTTCTGGAGCTGGGGGGTGGAGCAGCGGGACCGTGCGCATGGCCGGCTGCATCTGCGCGTCTCGCTGGTGCCGAAGGCGGAACTCGCGCCGGTGATCGCCGCGCTGGCCCGGCTCGGCGCTCCGCCCGCCCTGCTGGAGGCGCCGCTTGCCGACGGCGGCACCCGGTCGATCGGCCTCGGCGCACCGCGCAGCCGGGGTGAGCGCTGGCGCCGGCGCGGCGCGGTTTTCGCCGGCGTGGTCTGTGCGGCCCTGGCCATCGTCGCCGCCGGCCTGCCCTTCGTCACCCAGGCCAGGGCGCGCGCCGAGGTCGAGGCGCGGATCGCGGCGCTGCAGCCTGAGGTGGCGCGCGTCGAGGCGGTGCGGCGGCGGATCGCCGGCGAGGCCGCCGGTGTCGACGTGCTGGCGCAGGAGCGCCTGCGGGTCGGTGATGCCATGCAGGTGCTGGCGACCCTGACGGAAATCCTCCCGGACGACACCTACCTCACCGACCTGACGCTCCGGCAGCGCAAGCTGGTGATCAACGGCCAATCTGCCACCGCCGCCAAGCTGATCGGCCTGCTGTCGAGCGACCCGAGCTTTCGCAATCCGGCCTTCGTGGCGCCGGTGACGCGCACCGAGGCCGGTCGCGCCGACCTGTTCTCGATCCGCGCCGAACTCGGGCCATAAGGGGAAATCGGCATGAGCGCCGCTCTCCCGACCGGATTGCGGGGTCGCCTGCTGGCGCTGGGCCTGACGCTCGCGCTGCTCGGGGGGTTGTGGGTCGGTGTCGTGGCGCCGCTCGTCGCCTGGCACGCCGAGCGCGCCGAGGCGCTGGCCGAGCGGGGCGCGCTCGCCCGCCGGATGGCGGTGCTGGCGCAGACCCTGCCCGCACTCGAGCGCCAGCAGCAGGCGACGAAGGCGAGCGGCCCGGCGCCGAGCGCGGTCCTGAGCGGCGCCACCGACGCGGTCGCCGGAGCGGCGCTGCAGGGCCAGGTGCAGGACATGGCGACGACCGCCGGCGCGGCGCTGACCAGTGCGGAAACGCTGCCCTCCGAGCCCGCCGGCGCCTATCGCCGGATCGGCCTGCGTGTCTCGATAAACGCGCAATGGCCGGTGCTGGTCCGGCTGCTCACGGCGGTCGAGCAGGCCACGCCGCGCATGCTGATCGACGATGTGCAGCTGCATTCCTCCGTCGTGCTGATCCGGGCGGCGATGCTGCCGCTTGATGCGACCTTCACCGTCTATGCCCTGCGGCCCGGTGCCGCGCCGGCGGATCAGGCGTCCGGCGCCGCGCCGGCGAATCAGGCGTCCAGCCAGTGAGCCGCGTCATCGCCGCGCTTTTCGTGCTCGCGCTTGGCCTCGCCGGGACGATCGGCTGGGAGCTGCGCGAAATCCGCCGCCCGCCGCCCTCGGTCGTTCGCTCGGCGGTCGGCACGACGATGACCGTCGCCGCGCAGCCCGCGACCGTCGATCACACCGAGGAATGGGCCGAGACGGTGCTGGCGCGCCCGCTGTTCAGCCCGAACCGTCGCCCGCCGGCGACCACGCCGGGCGCGGCGCCGGGCCCGGTGGCGCTGCCCCGGCTCGCCGGGGTGATGGTGGGACCTTTCGGCAAGCTGGCGATCTTCGCCGGAACAGCCGACGGCAAGCCGACCGTCGCCTCGGAAGGCAGCAGCCTCGGCAACTACGTCGTGGAGGCCATCGAGGTGGGGCAGGTCACGGTGCAAGGACCGGGCGGGCGACGCCTGCTGCATCCGGCCTTCGACAGCAGCGCGCCGCCGCCGGCAACCGCCGGGCAGCCGCCTGGTCCGCCGCGCGCCGCGGCGGCCGGGGTGCCGGCGATCCCCGGGATGCCGCCGCCCTTTACCCAGACAAACTTTTCACCGGAGGTCGGCAAGTGACGCAGCGCTGCTTCGGCCTGGCGACGGCACTGCTGCTGATCGGCGCTCTCGGCGGCTGTGAGCGTCCCGGCCTGCCGGTGCTGCGGCCGCTGCAGCAGCCGGCCGGCGATGCCGGGGCGGCCACCCCGCGCGTCAACGCCGATGTCGGCACCACCCAGGCGACGCCGCCGCCCGAGATCGCCTACGGCACACCGGCCGAGGTCACCCTGCCGCCCGGCCCGCCCCCCGGGCAGGGCGGCGACGTCTCCCTCGATTTCGCCGATACCGACATCCGCGAGGTCGTGGCGCAGATCCTCGGCACCATGCTGAAGGTCAACTACACCATCGACCCGGCGGTGCACGGCACCGCCACTCTGCGCACCGCCGCGCCGATGGCGCGCGCGCAGCTGCTGCCCACGCTGCAGGCGCTGCTCAGCCAGGACGGCGCCACCCTGGTGCAGTCCGGCTCGCTCTATCGCGTGGTGCCGAGTGCCGCCGCCGCCGGCGCGCCGAGCCTGGCGGCCAGTGCCAGTGCGGCAGGCGGCACGGTGATCGCGCTGCGCTATGCCTCGGCCGAGGACCTCGCGAAGGTGCTGCAGCCCTTCGTCGCCACCGGCGGCAAGATCGCCGCCGAGCCCGCCGGCAACGCGCTCGTCGTCAGCGGCGAGCCCGGCACGCGAGAGACGCTGGTGTCCCTCGTCCGGGCTTTCGACATCGACACACTGGCCGGCCAATCCTACGCGCTGCTGCCCGTCACTGCCGGCTCGGCGAAGGATTTCGCCTCCGCGCTGCAGGACGCCTTCCGCAGCCAGGGCGGGGGCGCGCTCGCCGGGCTGGTGCGCGTCGTGCCGATGGAGCGGATCAACGCGGTGCTGATCGTCGCCTCGCAGCCGCGCTATCTCGACGACGCCCGCCGCGTCTACGGGCTGATCGAGCGCCAGCGCCGGAGCACGGTGCGCAGCTGGCACGTCTACTACCTGCAGAACAGCCGGAGCAACGACATCGCCTATGTGCTGCAGCAGGCGTTCACGCCGAAGAACGTCACCGCGCAGCCGAGCAACACCGGCGCCGGCACCACCGCGCCGGGCGGCAGCCGGCAACTGAACGGCTCCGGCGGCGGCATCGGCGGGGGCAGCAGCGGCATCGGCACGGGCGGCATCGGCGCCGGCGGGGGCGCCGGGATCGGCGGCGCGAGCGGTATCGGCATGGGCGGCGGCATCGGCAGCGGTGGGGGCATCGGCACCGGCACCGGCGGCATCGGCACCCAGGGTGGCATCGGTGGCCAGGGAGGGCTCGGCGGCACCAATGGCGCGCTCGGCGGCCAGAGCCAAGCTGCGGGCGGGGCGGGGCAGGCGGCCGGCGCCAATCCGCTGCTCGGCCCGCTCGAGGAAGGCGGCACCAACGCCGAAGCCGAAACCGACGCCATGCGCATCGTGCCGAATGCGCAGAACAACGCCATCCTGGTCTACGGCACGCAGCAGGAGGAGGACACCATCGAGGCGATGCTTCGCAAGATCGACATCCTGCCGCTGCAGGTGCGCATCGATGCGACGATTGCCGAGGTGACGCTCAACGACCAGCTGCAATACGGCACGCAGTTCTTCTTCAAGTCGGGCGGCATCAACGGCGTGCTCAGCTTCGCCAACGCCGCGGTCTCCACCCTGCCGCTCGCCAGCTTGGCGACCAACTTTCCGGGATTTGTGCTGGGCGGCAACAACAACGGCGGTGCGCCGTTCGCCATCTCCGCGTTGCAGGCGGTGACCACCGTGCACGTGCTGTCCTCGCCCGAGCTGCTGGTGCTCGACAACCAGCCGGCACGTCTGCAGGTCGGCGATCTCGTGCCGTTCCTCACGGAAAGCTCGCAGAGCACGCTCACCGCCAACGCGCCGGTGGTCAACTCGATAGACTACCGCGAGACCGGCGTGATCATGGCGGTGACGCCGCGGGTGAACAGCGGCGGCCTGATCACGCTCGACATCGCCCAGGAGGTGAGCGACATCGACACCTCGGCGCCCACCACGTCGGGGATCAACTCGCCGACCTTCCTCGAGCGCAACGTGCAGACCCGGGTGGTGGTGCAGGACGGCCAGACGGTGGGGCTCGCCGGCCTGATCCGCGACAGCGTCTCGCGCAGCAACCAGGGCATCCCCTGGCTGAAGGACATCCCGCTGATCGGGCTGCTGGCTGGCGGCCAGAACAATACGCGCACGCGCACCGAGCTGCTGGTGCTGCTCACGCCGCATGTCGAGCACGATCAGCGCGATGCGCGGGCGCTGACCGAGGATCTCCGCGATCAGCTGATCAACGCCGCCGCGGTGCCGGATGAAGTGCAGACCCTGGCCCCGAGCGGCTCGCCCGATCCCGGCCGGCGGCTGCGCCGCGGTCTCGGGCTGGAGCAGTGACCGCGCGCATCCGCCCTCGTCTCGGGGGGTGCCGAGACACCCGGCTCGGCGAGCGCGGCTTCGCGCTGCTGATCGTGCTGTGGACCCTGGTCCTGCTCGCCCTCGTGGTGACCGAGGTGACGGCCTCGGCCCGCAGCGAGGCGCAGCAGGCGTTCAATCTGCGGCGCAATGCCGAGGCCGAGGCATCGGCCGATGCGTCGCTGTTCGAGGCGGTGTTCCATCTCGCCGACGCCGCGGACCAGCACTGGGCGCCTGACGGCAGCACGCATCGCTGGCGGCTGGGACGCTTTGCCGCCGCGGTGCGCATCGACGACGAGCGGTGGAAGATTAATCCGAATACCGCCTCGGTCGAAATGCTGCAGGCGCTGCTGCAGGCGGTCGGGGTGGATGCCCGCAATGCTGCCGGGCTGGCGGCGGCGATCATCGACTGGCGGACGCCGGGCAACCGGCCGCACAAGCTCGGCGCCCGCGAGCCGGAGTACCGCGCGGCCGGCCGCGACTACGCGCCGCCCGGGGCGCCGATGAGCGGCCTCGCCGAACTCGGCCTGGTGCTCGGCATGACGCCGGACCTGCTGGCGCGGTTGGCGCCGCATCTGTCACTGTACCAGGACGGCGATCCCGACCGGACGACCGCCGATCCGGTGGTGGCGGGCGTGCTCGCCGAGCTCGGGCCGGACGCCACCATGCCCAGCGATTCCGGCGACGGCTCGCTGATCGCCGCCATTACCGCGAGCGTGGCGGGGCCGGACGGCACGCGCTTCACCCGGCGCGCGGTGGTGCGCGTGGCGATGGGCCAGGAACGGCCCTGGCAGGTGCTGACCTGGGACGCGCCGCCCACGTGATTGCCAATATTTGGGTGAGTGCCCATCGTTGGGTGACGGCTAGGGGTTGCAGATCATGCCCTGCTGGCCGGCGTCGCCGGACTGATCCGTCGGCCCGCGCGAGCACAGATCATAGTCGTGGCCGGTGCGGCCGGACGGATTGCGATAGAGATACGGATGGTTCCAGGGGTCGACCGGCAGCCCCTCGCCCTTCACGTACGGACCGTTCCAGTTGCTCACGCTGGTCGGCTTGGTCAGCAGCGCCTGCAGCCCCTCCTCGGTCGTGGGATAGGTGCCGACGTCGAGCTTGTACAGATCGAGCACCGAGCCGAGCCGCTCGACGGACTGGCGCGCCACCGAAATGCGCGCGCCGCCGAGCTGGCGCAGCGCCGCCGGCGCCACCAGGCCGATCAGCAGGCCGAGGATGGCGATGACGACCAGGATCTCCAGCAGGGTGAAGCCGGCAGTCCGATCCGGGTCACGTCGCCGCATGCATTGTCCTCCGTGGCGCGAGTTTAGGCCGCGGGCAAAGGCCGGCCAAGGCCGCTCCGCCGCATGGCTGGCGTGATGGCCGTTCCGTTTCTCGCCTGCATGGTGCTCGTCGCATCCTTCAACCACCTGCCGCCGCGGGTGCTGCCGTCCATCCACGCAGTGGAAGGCGGCGAGGTCGGCACTGTGCACCGGAACGCCGACGGTTCGGATGACCTCGGCGTCATGCAGGTCAACACCAGGTGGGTGATGCCGCTGGCCTGGTATGCCGGGCTCGACCCACGCGTGGTGCGGTACCGGCTGATCGGGGATGCGTGTTTCAACATCGCCGCCGCGGGCGCCATTCTGCGCGCCTATGTCGGGGCCGAGCGCGGAAATCTCATGCGGGCGATCGGCGACTACCATTCGCACACGCCGGCGTTGAACCAGGCCTATCAGGCGCAGGTGCTCCGCTCGGCCATGCTAATGTTTTCGCGAAAGTAGGATCGTCGTCCCTGCATCCTCTTGCTTGGTAGCGGTTTCCAAAGGCATTGCCTTTGGTGGGGGGTCGAGGGGGGCAAAGCCCCCTCGCCTTTCTGGCCTTTCCTTGTCACAAAGACCCGCCAGAATCTGGGAGGCCCATGCGCCGCCGTTTTATCGTGACCGGCGGGGCCGGTTATGTCGGAAGTCACCTCGTCGCCGCGCTGGCGGATCGTGGCGAGGATGTCGTCGTGCTCGACGATCTGCGCCTCGGCCATCGCGAAGCGGTGCCCTCCGGCGTGAAGCTGCTGGAGATCGACCTGGCAGATGCGCCCAGGGTCGACGCGGTGCTGGCCGACGGCCCGTGGCAGGCGGTGTTCCATTTCGCCGCACGCTCGCTGGTCGGCGAGAGCATGGCCAAGCCGTTCCAGTACCTCACCGAGAACGGCGCCGTCGGGATCCGCCTGGTGGAAGCCTGCGTGCGGCATCGTGTCGGCGCTTTCGTGCTGTCCTCGACCGCGAATGTCTACGGCAATCCGCAGGTCGTGCCGATCCCCGAGGAGGCGCCGCTCGCCACCACGTCGCCGTATGGCGAGAGCAAGCTGATGGTGGAGCGTGCGCTGCACTGGGCCGGGCAGATCCACGGCTTGCCGAGTGCCTGCCTGCGCTATTTCAACGCCGCGGGCGCCGACCCGGCGGGCCGCCTCGGGGAAGACCACACGCCGGAGACACATCTGATCCCGCTCGCCATCGATGCCGCCCTGGGCCGCGCGCCGGAGCTCGTCGTGTTCGGCGAGGATTACGACACGCCGGACGGCACCTGTGTGCGCGACTATGTGCACGTGACGGACCTCGCCGAGGCGCATCTGCTGGCGCTCGACCGACTGGGCGAGGGCAGCGTCACGTACAATCTCGGCAACGGCGCCGGCTACTCCGTGCGCGAGGTGATCCGGGCCGTCGAGGCGGTCGGCCGCCGGAGAGTTCCCGCGCGCATGGGGCCGCGCCGACCGGGCGATCCGGCGGCACTCGTCGCCTCGTCGGCGCGCATACGGCGGGAGACCGGCTGGACGCCGCGCCACGCCGATCTGCACGAGATGGTGCGGACCGCCTACGCCTGGCGCGAGGGGCACCCGCACGGCTACCGGCGGACCGCCGGCTGAGCCATGGCGCCGGACGACATCGCCGGCGAGGCCGAAGGCGGTGCGCGCAAGGCGGCGCCGGTCGATCTGCCAGAAAACGTTCTGCTGGGGGAGGCGTTTCGCGAAATCGCCGGCAGTGCGCTGGGCGATCTGCTCGGCAATGCACCGGTCGCCGCGGCCGGCGATCCCGAGGGCGTGCATCAGGTGCGCATCGCGATCCGGCGTCTACGTGCCGCTCTCCTGCTGTTCCGAAGGGAGCTCGATCCGGAGCCGGCCGCTCGGTTCGAGGCCGAGCTGAAGCGCCTCGGCCAGATATCCGGCGCGGCCCGGGACTGGGACGTGTTCTGCGTGCAGACATTGCGGGACGCCGACAAGGACATCGACGTGAGCGCCGTGCGCCCGGTTGCCGAGGCACGACGGCAGGCTGCGCATCGCCAGCTCGGCGAGGCGCTGCAGGCGAGTTCGTTCAGCTGGCTGGTGCTCGGGTTTTCCGCATGGATCGAGGGGGCTTTGACGGCGCCGTTTCGCGAGCTGCCGCTCCGCGAGGAAGCGGGGGCTCTGCTCGGGCGGGTGGAGCGCAAGGTGCTGAAACAGGGCAAGCATGTCGATGGCGGCTCCGTCGAGGAGCTGCACGCGCTGCGCAAGTCGCTCAAGAAGCTCCGCTACGCCATCGAGAGCCTGGCCGGTCTCTACCGGCGCAAGCAGGTCCGCGCGTATCTGCACGGGCTCAAGGCGCTGCAGCAGCGGCTGGGTGTGTTCAACGACGCGGCGGTCACGGCCCAGCTTGCCGAAGGTGTGGCCGAGGAGAGCCCGGCAGCCACCGCCCTGATCTACTGGAGCAGGCTCCGACGCGATGAGGCCCTCGCCGATCTACCGAGAAGCTGGAAGAGGTTCCGCAGGGAGCCGTCGTTCTGGGATTGAGGCGCCGATCACCCGGTCGGCGCCGCGCCGATCCGGATGCCGGCGGCGTTCAGCGGACCTTCGCTTCGATCTTGTCCCAAATAGCGCCGGCGAGATTGGTGCCGTCGAAGCGGGCGATTTCCTGCAGCCCGGTCGGCGATGTGACGTTGATCTCCGTGAGGTAGTCGCCGATCACGTCTATCCCCACGAACAGCAGTCCTTGCTCGCGCAGGCTCGGCCCGATCCGCTCGCAGATCTCGCGATCCCTTGCGCTGAGCGTGCTCTTCTCGGCGCGTCCACCGACATGCATGTTGCTGCGCGCTTCGCCCTTCGCCGGAACCCGGTTGATCGCGCCCATCGGCTCGCCGTCGATCAGGATGATCCGCTTGTCGCCGATCCGCACCGCCGGCTCATACCGCTGGATCATCAGCGGCTCGCGCGAGCGGGCGAAATGCATCTCCAGCAGCGCCGCCAGGTTCTCGTCGTCCTCGCGGATGCGGAACACGCCGCTGCCGCCATTGCCGAACAGCGGCTTCACCACGATGTCGCGATGCTCCAGGCGGAAGCTGCGGATCGCCTCCAGATCCCAGGTGATCAACGTCGGCGGCATCAGCTCGGGATAATGGGTGACCAGGATCTTCTCGGGCGCGTTGCGCACGCTCGCCGGATCATTCACCACGAGGGTCTGCGGATGGATGTGCTCCAGCAGATGCGTCGCGGTGATGTAGGCCATGTCGAAGGGCGGGTCCTGACGCATCAGCACCACGTCCATGCGCGACAGGTCGAGCAGTTGCGCGTCCTCGAAAGCGTGATGGTTGCCGCGCTCGCGCTGCACCTTGACCGGGCGGGCACGCGCCAGGAGGCGCTCCTCCCGCCGCGCGCCCCCGCGCACCACGCCTTCGCGCAGGGAAAGGCTCTTCACGTCGTAGTGCCACATCCGGTGGCCGCGCGACTGCGCCTCGAGCATCAGGGCGAAGGTCGAATCACCCTCGATGCTGATCAGCTCCATCGGGTCCATCTGGACCGCTACGCTCAAGGGCGGCATTTTGATCCAGAACCCTCTTCTTCAGTTCAGCCTGGTTTTCAGCTCTTCCATGGCGGCGCGGGCCCGCACCGCGGCGTCGCCCTTCGGCACGAGAGACAGGAAATGCTCGAAGCAGCGCAAGGCGGCGGCCACGCGGTCGAGCCGCTGGTTGATCAGCGCCGCCTCG
>JAFAYM010000274.1 GCA_019240395.1 Acidisphaera sp.
CTGTATGCCGGCTGTCTGGTCGTCCTGTCTGCAGGCCACGGCGATTTCCAGATCGAGGTGAGAAATCCTGTTCGCCAGCGGCTTGTACTCGACGCCGGGATGCTGAATGGCACAAACCTGCTCCGGCAGGAGCGCGATGCCCACCCCGATCGCAACCAGATTGATGACGCTCGAGATCTGCCAGGCTTCCAATGCGACTTTCGGGCTGGAGCCTGCCTTCTGGCAGGCCAACAGGAACTTCGTATGCAGGCTTGGCACCTTGTCCGGCGGAAACACAATGAACTGTTCGCCCGCCAGCTGCTCCAGCCGCAGCGTCGGGGCACCGGCCAGTGTGTGGGCGGATGGCAGCACCGCAACGAAGCGTTCTCGCCGGATCACCTGAAGTGTGAGATCGCCGACATTGCCGAGCGGCAGCCGGACGATGCCGATGTCGAGCTTGCGCGCCCGCGTCGGGCGAATGCACCCTGCCAGAAGCCGGCGGCACCGCCAATCGCCGCCTCAGTCAAGCTGGATCAGCTGCGTCTTGAGATAGGCGCTCTCCGGCAGGTTCGGATGCACGGGGTGATCGGCGCCGGCGCCGGCGGTGACGAGGATGCGGCCGTCGCGACGTAAGCGGTGCAGCCCGGCCGCCACCGCCGCGGCGAATTCGGCGAGCGGCGCGTGGTGACTGCAGGAGGCCACGAACAGCAAGCCGCCGCGCGCAACCAGCGGCGCCGCGACACGCGTCATGCGTTGATAGGCGCGCAGCCCGGCGGCCTGGTCCTTGCGCGACTTGGCGAATGCCGGCGGGTCGCACACCACGATGTCGAAGCGCTCGCCGGACGCCCCCAGCGCCTCCATGGTCTCGAACGCATCGCCGCGGCGCGTCGCCACCTGCAGCAATCGGTTGGCAGCGGCGGCGTGGCGAGCGCGGGCGAGGGCGGGCTCGCTGCTGTCGACCAGCAGCACCTCCGCCGCACCGGCCGCGGCGCAGCGCAGGCCGAAAGCGCCGACATGGCAGAACACATCCAGCACCCGGGCGCCGGGGGCGAGCGAGGCGACGCGATCGCGGTTCGGCCGCTGGTCGAAGAACCATCCCGTCTTCTGCCCGGCCAGCGGATCGACGGGAAAGACCACGCCGCCCTCCTCGACGCGGGCGGCGGCATCGGCGCCGTGCAGCAGGCCGACTGTCTCCGGCAGGCCTTCGAGCGCCCGAACCGGCGCGTCGTTGCGGGCCACCACGGCCCGCAGCTTCAGCGAGCCGACCAGCGCTGCGGCGATCACCGGCGTCAGCCGGTCCATGCCGGCGCTGTTGGCCTGCAGCACCGCGACATCGTCGTAGCGGTCCACCACCAGGCCGGGCAGGCCGTCGGCCTCGGCGTGGATGAGCCGGTGGAACGGCGTGTCGGTGACGCGCGCCCGCAGCGCCGCTGCCGAGGCGATGCGCTCGGCGATCCAGGCGCCGTCGATGGCCGCACCGGGATCGCGGTCGAGCAGGCGCGCGGCGATCAGGCTGTTCGGATTGAACATCCAGGTGCCGAACCGCCAGCCGTCATCGCCCTCCACCCGCACCAGTCCTCCGGCCGGCAGCTGCCGGTATTCCGGGCGCATGCGGATTTCGTTGCTGTAGGCCCAGGGGTGCCCCGAGCGCAGCCGCCGGTCCTGCCCGGGATTGAGGCGCAGCAGCGGCCGCTGCTCGGCCCCGTCCACGCCCGGTTCAGTCGAACGCGTTGTGATAGGCGTTCAGTGCCGGGGCGCCGCCGAGATGCACGTAGAGCACGCGGCTGCCGGCTGGGATCTCACCGCTCCGCGCCATGGCGATCAGGCCGGCCATCGACTTTCCCTCATAGACCGGGTCGGTCAGCATCCCCTCCAGCCGGGCCGCCAAGCGGATCGCCGCGATCGTCGGCGCATCCGGCAGCCCGTAATCCGGGCCGGCGAAACGCGGGTCGATGACGATGTCGGTGTCGCGGATTTCCCGGTTCATGCCGATCAGCTCCGCCGTGGCGCGGGCGATCTTGCTCACCGCTCGGCGCGTCATCTCTGCATCGGCCGCGGTGTCGATGCCGATCAGCCGGCGCTCGCGATCCTGGGCGCGGAAGCCGACCACCATGCCGGCCTGCGTCGAGCCCGTGCAGGTCGCGGTGACGACGGTATCGAAGAAGATGCCCTCCGCCTGTTCCTGCCGCGCGAGTTCCTCGGCGAAAGCGGCATAGCCCAGTCCGCCCAGCGGATGATCGGAGGCGCCGGCGGGAATCGCATACGGCTTGCCGCCCTCGCGCCGCACCTGTTCGAGCGCCCGCTCCCAGCTCTGCTTCACCGCCGTCGAGTAGCCCTCGCCCTCCAGCAGCGTCTCGGCGCCCATGATGCGCGAGAGCAGGATGTTGCCGACCTTGCCGTACGCCGGGTCGTCCCACTTCGTCCACGTCTCCTGCACCAGCCGGCAGCGCAGCCCGAGCACCGCCGCGACCGCCGCCACCTGGCGGGTATGGTTGGACTGGATGTTGCCGATCGAAACCAGCGTGTCGCAGCCCTGCCGCAGCGCGTCGGCCGCGAGAAATTCGAGCTTTCGTATCTTGTTGCCGCCGAACGCCAGCCCCGAGGCGACGTCGTCGCGCTTCGCCCAGATCTCGAGGCCGAGTTCCCGCGACAGTCGCTTGAGCGGATGGATCGGCGACGGAAAGAAGGCCAGCGGTGTCCGCTCGAACCGCTCGAGGCTCAGGTGCATGCCGGCTCACCGCACATAGATGCGCACTTCGCGGGCGCGGATCGTCGGATCGGTGCGGGCGGAGAGATGGATGCGGTCCGGCGTCACGCCGTCATCGGCCATCCAGTCCATCACCTGCTGCGCGTCGCCCTGGCCCTGCTCGATCGCCTGCACCTGGGTCGTCGGGTCGCCGACCGCCGGCACCGCGGTGACCACGTCGAAGACCACGTCAGGCTTGCGTGATTCCGCGGAGTCGATCGCCGTCGCCAGCGGCTCCGCGTAAACGAACGCCGCCCCGTCATAGCGGATCGTCACCAGCGGGATCGCGCCGCGCGATTGCAGCGCCTCGGTCAGCTGGTCGGGAGCGGGCGGCGCCGGCCTGGCGCCGAACGTGGTCTGATCGACGAGCCCGCACCCGGCGAGGGCGCAACCGAGCGCCAGCGACAAGATCGGGCGGATGCTCAGGGTCGGTCCTCCGGTGTCGGCGACCGGCGAGGCTTGCAGGAAGTGCCGCGCCGGGCAAGATGCCGGCATGCAGACACCGACCAACAAGCGCATCGACGGCCGGCGGCTCTGGGACAGCCTGATGGACATGGCGCAGATCGGCGCCACGCCCAAGGGCGGCGTGCGGCGGCTGACGCTGACCGACATCGACCGGCAGGGACGGGACCGCTTCACCGCACTCTGCGAGGCGGCCGGGCTGACGGTGCGCGTCGATACCGTGGGCAACATGTTCGCCCGCCGCGAAGGCCGCGACCCCGGCCGCAAGCCGGTGCTGTTCGGCAGCCACCTGGACAGCCAGCCCTCGGGCGGCAAGTTCGACGGCGCGCTCGGCGTGCTGGCCGGACTCGAGGTGATGCGCACCCTCAACGAGATGGAGATCGTCACGGCGGCGCCGCTCGAGCTGGTGAACTGGACCGACGAGGAGGGCAGCCGCTTCGGCCACTCGCTGATGGGCTCCGGCGTCTGGGCCGGCGTGTTCGGTGAGGATCAGGCGATGGCGCTGACCGACCCCGAGGGCGTCACCGTCGGCGAGGCGCTGGACGGCATCGGCTATCGCGGCCCGGAAAAGGCCGCGGCCTTTCCCGCCGATGCCTATTTCGAGCTGCATATCGAGCAGGGACCGATCCTGGAGCGCGAGGGCGCGGCGATCGGCATCGTCACCGGCGCACAGTCGCAGATCTGGTACGACGCCACCGTCACCGGCCAGGATTCGCACGCCGGCACCACCCCGCCGGCCGCCCGGCGCGACGCCCTGGTCGGCGCGGCGCGGATCATCGACCTGGTGGACCGCATGATGCGCGCCCGCGGCGAGCAGGGGCGCGGGACCGTCGGCCAGCTCTTCGTCTCGCCCAACAGCCGCAACGTCATCCCCGGCGAGGTCCGCTTCTCCGTCGAGTTCCGCCATCCCGAGGACGCCGAAATCGACCGCTTGGCGGTGCAGTTCCCGCGCGAGGCCGGGTTCGTCGCCCGCGATTGCGGGGTGCGCCTGGCGCTGGACACGCTGTTCCGCATCCCGGCCCAACCCTTCGACCCGGACTGCGTCGACCTCGTCCGGCAGGCCGCCGCCCGGCTCGGTCACCCCGCCCGCGAGATCGTCTCCGGCGCCGGCCACGACGCCGTCTATGTCGCCCGCCACGTGCCGACGGCGATGATCTTCACCCCCTGCAAGGACGGGCTGTCGCACAACGAGGCGGAGAGCATGCAACCGCACGAGGCCGAGGCCGGCTGCCAGGTGCTGTTCGAGGCGGTGCTGGCCCGCGCCAATCGGCCGCTTTGACCCCGCCTTGCTTAGGTGACAGCCCGCTTCTATAGGCCGCGGGGCGAGCAGGAGGAGGAATGGCGTCCCTGGCTGAACGACGGGCCGGCGGCTCCAGGCTGCCGGAGCAGACGGAGATCCTGGCGCGACCGGTCCCCGGGGAGCGGCGCATGGCCGATGCCGTGCGCGCCCTGGCCATCGACGCCGTGCAGGCCGCGCAGTCCGGTCATCCCGGCATGCCGCTCGGCATGGCCGACGCGGCGACGGCGCTGTGGACCCGCTTCCTGAAATTCGACGCCGCCGACCCGCGCTGGCCGGACCGCGACCGCTTCGTGCTCTCCGCCGGTCATGGCTCGCTGCTGCTCTACGCGCTGCTCCACCTGACCGGCCATGACGGCATGGAGATCGACGCGCTGCAGCGCTTCCGCCGGCTGCATTCGCCGGCCGCCGGCCATCCCGAATACGGCGAGCATCCCGCCATCGAGGCGACCACCGGGCCGCTGGGGCAGGGGATCGGCGCCGCCGTCGGCATGGCGCTCGCCGAACGCATGCTGGCCGCGCGCTTCGGCAAGAGCCTGGTCGACCACCGCACCTGGGTGGTCGCCTCGGATGGCGACCTGATGGAGGGGATCAGCCACGAAGCGGCCAGCCTCGCCGGCCACCTGCGCCTCGACAAGCTGGCGGTGCTCTACGACGACAACGGCATCTCCGTGGACGGCGAGATCTCCCGCGTCTGCTCGGAGGACGTGCTTCGCCGCTTCGCCGCCTATGGCTGGGCGGTCAAGCAGGTGGACGGCCACGATCCGACTGCGGTTGCCGCAGCGCTCTCCTCGGCGCTCCGGTCGCGCAAGCCGAGCCTGATCGCCTGCCGCACCAGCCTCGGCTGCCCGGCCGCCGGCGACAGCGTCGGCCAGGGGGTCAGGATGGGGCCGGCGGAGGTGCTGCGCGCGAAGCAGGCGCTGGGCTGGCCGCATCCTCCCTTCACCGTGCCCGAGACCCTGGCGGAGCGCTGGCGCCAGGCCGGCTCGCGCGCCGCCGGCACCCGACGCGCCTGGCTGAGGCGGATCGCCCGCCACCCGCAGCGCGCCGAGTTCGAGCGCGTCACCGCCGGCCGGCTGCCGGAAAGCTGGCATGAGGCGGTCGCCGTGCTGAAATCCCGGATCGCCGAAACCCGACCGCGCCTGGCCTCCCGCCAATCCAGCCACGAGACGCTCACCGCACTGGTGCCGGCCATGCCGGAGCTGGTCGGCGGCTCGGCGGACCTGACCAGCTCCACCCTGACCTTCGTGAAGGGCATGGGCGCGGTCGCCCCAGGCAGCTACGGCGGCCGCTACGTCCATTACGGCATCCGCGAGCACGCCATGGCCGGCGCCCTCAACGGCATGGCCCTGCATGGCGGTCTGATCCCCTACGCCGGCACCTTCGTCGCCTTCAGCGACTACATGCGCCCGGCGCTGCGTCTGGCGGCGCAGATGCGGCTGCGGGTGATCTACGTGCTCACCCATGACAGCATCGGCCTCGGCGAGGACGGCTCCACCCACCAGCCCATCGAGCATCTGGCCGGGCTGCGCGCCATACCCGGCGTGCATCTGTTCCGCCCCGCGGATGCGCTGGAGACCGCCGAGTGCTGGGAACTGGCGATCCGCCGCGCCGACGGGCCCAGCCTGATCGTGCTCAGCCGGCAGCCCTTGCCGGCGCTGCGCAGCGATTGCGGCGAGAACCGCTGCGCCCGCGGCGGCTATGTGCTCGCCGAGGCGGAGGGACCGCGGCAGGCCACCCTGATCGCCACCGGTTCGGAGGTCGCCCTGGCGATCGCCGCGCGCGAACGGCTCGCCGCCGAGGGGATCGCCGCCGCCGTCGTTTCCCTGCCGTGCTGGGAGCTGTTCGCCCTGCAGGACGAGGCCTACCGGATGCGCGTGCTCGGCGGGGTGATGCGCATCGGCATCGAGGCGGCCTGCGACTTCGGCTGGGAACGCTGGCTGGGCGAGGGCGGCTGCTTCATCGGCATGAGCGGCTACGGCGCGTCGGCACCCTGCGAGGAGCTTTACCGGCATTTCGGGCTGACGGCCGAGGCCGTGGCGCTGGCTGTCAGAAGGCGGATGCACTAGGAGAAAGGCGAGGGGCTTCGCCCCCTCGACCCCCACCAAAGGCAATGCCTTTGGAAACCGTCACGAAGGAAGGAACAGGGGATGCCCTTGCAGGTCGCGATCAATGGGTTCGGGCGCATCGGGCGGCTGGTGCTGCGCGGCATCATCGAGAGCGGGCGCGAGGACGTCGTGCCGGTGCTGATCAACGATCTCGGCAGCGTCGAGGCCAACGCCCACCTGCTGCGCTTCGATAGCGTGCACGGCCGCCTGCCGGCCGACATCGAGATCGCCGGCGACAGCATCACCATCCGCCACGCCGGCCGCAGCTACGGGCCGATCCGGGTGACCGCCGAGCGGGACCCCGCGAAGGTGCCGCTCGCCGGTGTCGATGTCGCCATGGAATGCACCGGGCTCTTCACCAGCAAGGAGAGCGCCGGCAAGCTCCTCGCCGCCGGTGCGCGCAAGGTGCTGGTCTCGGCGCCCGCCGACGGCGTCGACGCGACGATCGTCTACGGCGTCAACCACCACATCCTGACCGCGGCGATGACCGTGGTCTCCAACGCCTCCTGCACCACCAACTGCCTGGCGCCGATGGCCAAGGTGCTGCACGAGAGCTTCGGCATCCTGCGCGGCTACATGGTGACCATCCACTCGTACACCGGCGATCAGCGCACCGTCGACACGCTGCACAAGGACCTGCACCGTGCCCGCGCCGCGGCGGTCTCCTTGATCCCGACCACCACCGGTGCCGCCCGCGCCGTCGGCCTGGTGCTGCCGGAGCTCAAGGGAAAACTCGACGGCACGGCGATCCGCGTGCCGACGCCGAACGTCTCGCTGGTCTCGCTCGACGTGAACCTCGCCACCCCGGCGAGCGCCGAGCAGATCAACGCCGTGATGAAGGAAGCCGCCGACGGCCCGCTCAATGGCGTGCTCGACTACAACACGCACAAGCTGGTCAGCGTCGACTTCAATCACGTGCCGGCCTCCTGCAGCTTCGATGCGACGCAGACCGCGGTGGTGGATGGCCAGCTGGCGCGGGTGATGGGCTGGTACGACAACGAGTGGGGCTTCTCCAACCGCATGTCGGATACCGCGGCGCTGCTCGGCAGCCTATGAGCTTTCGGACCCTCGATGAGGTGGATGTCGCCGGCCGCCGGGTGCTGCTGCGCGCCGATCTGAACCTTCCCGTGCATGAGGGTCGCATCACCGACCGCACCCGGCTGGAGCGGCTGACGCCGACGATCGACGAGCTCGCGGGCAACGGCGCGCGAGTCATCGTCTGCAGCCATTTCGGCCGGCCGAAGGGCAGCCGCGATGCGGAACTGTCGCTGGCGCCGGTGGCCAAGGCCTTGGGCGAACTGCTCGGCCGTCGCGTGCGCTTCGTCGAGGACTGCACCGGGATCGCGGCGCAACAGGCGGCGGAGCTGCTCGCCGACGGCGACGTGCTGGTGCTCGAGAACACGCGCTTCCATTCCGCCGAGGAGAAGAACGACCCGGAGTTCGCGCGCGAGCTGGCGCGGCTCGCGCATCTCTTCGTCAACGACGCGTTCTCGTCCTCACATCGCGCCCATGCCAGCACGGAGGCAGTGGCGCGGCTGCTGCCCGCCTATGCCGGGCGGCTGATGCAGCGCGAGCTGGAGGCGCTCGAGTTGGCACTCGGCTCGCCGGAGCGGCCGGTCATGGCGATCGTCGGCGGCGCCAAGGTGTCGACCAAGATCGAGCTGCTCGGCCATCTCTGCACGAAGGTGGATGCGCTGGTGATCGGCGGGGCGATGGCGAACACCTTCCTGGCCGCTGAAGGGATCGGCGTCGGCCGGTCGCTGCAGGAGGCGGACATGCATGCGACGGCGCGCGCGATCCTTCGGCAGGCCGCGGCGGCGGAGTGCCCGATCATGCTGCCGATCGACGCCGTGACGGCGACGACGCTGGCGCCGGATGCGGCGACGCGCACCGTGCCGATCGTCGCGGTGCCCGGGGATGCGATGATCCTGGATGTCGGTCCGGCCAGCGTCGAGGCGCTGATCCGGCGCCTGGGCGAGATGAAGACCCTGGTCTGGAACGGTCCGCTGGGCGCCTTCGAGACGCCGCCGTTCGATGCCGGAACGCGGGCGGTTGCACTGGCCGTCGCGGCGGCCACGCAGGCCGGCAAGCTGCGCAGCGTCGCCGGCGGCGGCGACACGGTCTCCGCGCTGCACCAGGCCGGCGTTGCCGATCGGCTCAGCTACGTCTCGACGGCCGGCGGCGCATTCCTCGAATGGATGGAAGGCAAGACCCTGCCCGGTGTCGCCGTCCTGACGAAATAGGCCGGGAGTTTCCTCCCGGCCCGTAACGGATCGCCAAAAGGTTCCGTTTTTACTGTTGCTCCGCCTCGGTCAGCTGCTTGGCGGTCGGCGGCGCGCAGGTGAAGCTCGCGGCGTTGTCCTCGCTGCCCTTGTGCGTCCAGGTCGCGAGCAGCGGCCAGGGGCAGAGCGGACGCGTGCGCACCACGGTCGGTGCCGCGCCTGCCGTCGTCGCCGCCGCGTACTGTGTCGCGATGATCTGGTTCGGCGCCGTTCCGTTGGTGACCCATTGGTCAAGCGCCAGCACGATATCGTGCTGCGGGTCCATCGGAGCGCCCTGGGTGCTGCCGTTGAACACGTTCGGCGCATTGCCGCCGCCGCAATGGCCCATGCCCGGAACCATGAACAGACGGTAGAAGCTGTCGACCTTGCTCTTGCCGACCTCCTCGTTGCCGCTGTTGGCGTCGGAGAAGAACGAGACGACGCTGTTGTAATAGTTGATGCTGTTCAGCGGCGGCACGTCCGGATCGGCGAAGCCGTGGAACTGGATCAGCTTGCCGCCGGCGTTCTTGAAGGGCCGCAGGTTGGGGTTGACCGCGTTCAGGATGCTGGCGAACCGCTGGTCGATCATCGCCAGGTTGGCCGGGGTGAACTGCCAGGTGTGGAAGTCCCAGTTCGGATCCTGGAACACGAAGTACTTGAAGAACGGCAGGCCGAGCTCGCTGTGGACGTCCAGGTCCGGTCCAAGCGCGCTGATATAGCCGGGCCAGTTCGTTGCTTCGCCGCCGCGCAGGAATCCCGGATAGTATCCGGCGTAGGTGACGCTGTCGGGGCCATTATAGATGGCTTTGACGGTCTGCACCTGCTGTGCGGTGAGGCAGTCTGTGGTGTTGCCGTTCTGGCACAGCAGCACACTCGGATTGAAGTGGCAGGTCAGCGGATCGTTCAGGATGCCGTCGGCCAGCCCATCCTGGGCGTCGCACACAGCGTTCACCGCATCACCGAGCGGCTGCAGGTCCGCCGTCTGGAGCACGCCGTTATCATTGGGTCCGAACTCGTTGAGCGTGACCCAGAGATGCGCGCCCACCTCGTGGTGGGTCATGTAGTTGTCCGGATCGCCGGCGACGATGCCGTTATAGTCGTTGGGGAATCGCTGGGCCTCCATCAACGCTTCCTGACCGCCTTGCGAGCAGCCGTTGAAATACGATTCCGAGGCCGCCTTGCCGTAGAACGCCGCGACCACCAGCTTGCTGATCACCGCGGTCAGGTGGGTCGAGCGGTAACCGAAATCGATGATCTTCTGGGGATGGCCGAGGGCAAAGGCGCCCGCGCCGTTTGCGTTGTTGTGCCCGGTATCCGTGTTGGAACCGGCAAAGCCGTGCTGAATGCTTTCCTGCAACGCGGAATAGACGATGGAACCGGCGAGACCGCCATTGCCGGTGCCTTCATACTTGCCGTTCCAGGTCGTGGTCGGCAGCCAGACCTCGAAGCCGATATCGGAATCCGCGGTCGGGCTGATGGTGCCGGCCACCCGGCAGAACTCCGGCAGGCCGGTGAGCGCGGTGGTGCTGCCAGGGGGCGTGAAGCTTCCCGCGGGAACGTCCTGCGCCGTGGTGATGACGGTATTGTCGGGCAGCCGCAGCGAGGTGAGATCGCTGCAGGCGACCTGGGCGAAAGCGGGATGCGCGATCAGGCTCGTGGTGGCCAGCAATGCGGCTGCCACCACTCCTGTACGCAAATTGCCCAGTCCTGCGCGGGGCGATGGCGGGTCGGCGTCCGGGTTCATGATGCTGGGCTTCGACATGTGTCCTCCGTTTCAATTGCGTTGTGGCTTTAAGGCGCCAAGGGAACAGAACGAGGTATACAAGGAGGGCGAGGGGGCAAAGCCCCTCGCCTCGCTCTCTTATTGTTGCTGCGCCTCGGTCAGCTGCTTGGCAGTCGGCGGTGCACAGGTGAAGTTGGCAGCATCATCCTCGCTGCCCTTGTGCGTCCAGGTTGCGAGCAACGGCCAGGGGCAGAGCGGGCGGGTGCGCACCACGGTCGGTGCCGCCCCCGCGGTCGTGGCTGCGGCAAATTGCGTCGCCACGATCTGGGCCGGTGCCGTCCCCGTCGTTACCCACTGGTCAAGCGCCATCAGGACGTCATGCTGCGGGTCCATCGGTGCGCCCTGGGTGCTGCCGTTGAACACGTTCGGCGCGTTGCCGCCGGCGCAATGGCCCATGCCCGGGACCATGAACAGACGGTAGAAGCCGTCCACCTTGCTCTGCGCCTTCTCCGTGTTGCCGTTGTTACGGTCGGCGAAGAACGAGACGACGCTCTCGTAGTAGTTGATGGTGTTCTGCGGCGGCACGTCCGGATCGCTGAATCCGTGATAGTGGATCAGCTTGCCGCCATGATTCAGGAAGGGCCGCAGATCGGGATTGACCGCGTTCAGGATGCTGGCGAAGCGCTGGTCCACCATGGCCAGGTTGGCCGGGGTGAACTGCCAGGTGCGGAAATCCCAGTTCGGGTCCTGGAACACGAAGTATTTGAAGAACGGAATGCCGAGCGAGCTGTGGAAGTTGGTGTCCGGTGCGGTCGGCGTGATGAAGCCCGGCCACGTCGTGTCTTCGCCGCCGCGCTCGAAGCCGGGGTAGTAGCCGGCGTAGGTGACGGCGTCCGGCCCGTCATAGACGCTGTCGACAACGCTGACCTGTGCCGGGGTAAGACAGTCGGTGGTGTTGCCGTTCTGGCACTGCAGCACCTTCGGGTTGAAGTGGCAGGTCAGCGGGTCGTTCAGGATGCCGTCCGCCAGCCCGTCCTTGGCGTCGCAGACTGCGTTCACCGCGTCGCCCAGCGGCGGCAGCTGCGCATTTGTCAGCACGCCGTTGTCGTTGGGGCCGAACTCGTTGAGCGTGTTCCAGAGATGGGCGCCCACCTCGTGATGGGTGAAGTAGTTCGCGGGGTCGCCGGCGACGATGCCGTCATAATCGTCGGGGAATCGCTGCGCCTCCATCAGCGCTTCCTGGCCGCCCAGCGAGCAGCCCACGAAATACGATTTCTGGATTGCCTTACCGTAGAAGTTGGCGATCACCAGCTTGCTGATGACGGCGGTCAGGTGCGTCGAGCGATAGCCGAAATCGATGATCTTCTGCGGATGGCCCAGCGCGAAGGCGCCGGTGGGCAAGGAATTGTCGTGGCCGGTATTGGTATTCGAGGCGGCGTAGCCGTGCTGGATGCCGGCCTGCAGCGCGGAATAGGAGATCGAGCCGCCGAGCCCGCCGTTGCCGGTGCCGTCATATTTGCCGTTCCAGGTCGTGGTCGGCAGCCAGACCTCGAAGCCGATATCGGAATCCGAGGTCGGGCTGATGGTGCCGGCCACCCGGCAGAACTCCGGCAGGCCGGTGAGCGCGGTGGTGCTGCCGGGAGGCGTGAAGCTTCCCGCGGGAACATCCTGCGCCGTGGTGATGACGGTATTGTCGGGCAGCTGCAGCGAGGTGAGATCGCTGCAGGCCACCTGAGCGAAGGCCGGGTGGGCCACCAGTGAGGTGGTTGCCAGCAAAGCGGCAGCGGCGAGTCCGGTGGCCCATCGCGCCGAATGCGTCTGGCATTCGCGGCGATCGATTAGGCGAGCCGATCGAGCTGACTTCGACATGCTTCCTCCGTTTATTGCGTCGAGGGTTTTCCCCCAATGCGTGAATCAGAAACGGTGCGCCGGCAGCTGTCAACCCGCCATTGCGTGAAGTTGCATGCGCGCGACGTCCGGAAAAAGAAATGAGGCGAGGACTCTGCCGTCGACCCGGCAAGGGCCGTCGCCCTTGCATCCCTTTACTCAGAGAAGAGTATCGGCAGCTGCGCGATCATCGGCGGCGACCGCAAGACTTCCGGCGGGCGAGGGCTGCAGCAGGCCCACCGCACCGTCCAGCCATGCCGCCCAGTTCCGGCGGTCCAGGATAATGGGCTCGCGCATGTGATAGGGTCGCGCGTCCGGTCCGGCCTCGACAGTGAGCAGCGCAAAGGCCTCGCGGCCAAGCCTGCCCGAGTTCTGCAGGCCGGCGAAGCAGAACCAGTCCTCGCCGACACGGGTGAACCGCCACCGCTTCTTCGGGCTGCCGCTGCCGGTGAACTCGTAATAATGCGAGGCCGGCACCAGGCAGCGCCCGTGAGCAAAGTTCCGGCCTTCCGAGCGCAGATTGATCACCACGCGGGCTTTCGGCCGCGACGGCGGCAATCCCCAGGAGAGTTGCACCAGCTCGACACCGCCGGCCGCCGGCCGGATCACCGGCGCCGGCTCGGTCGGCCATATTTCGTCGCGGGGCTGCAGATTGGGCGTTGACTCGGTCGGAGGAGAGATCAGCGGCAGCTTCAGCTGACTGAACTCCTCGACATAGGCGCTATAGGGGATCCGGTTGCCGAAATCATTGCACACGCCGGACGCCATAGCCGCCCCGGTGGCCGCGCAGCAAGCCGCTCGAAGCGGCGGCGCTCACCGCACCAGCACGCCGCGCACCGCCCGCTGCCACCCCGCGTATTTCTCGCGTCGCAGATCCTCGGGAAGCGCCGGCGAAAAGCGCCGGTCGAGCCTCCATTGCTCCGCGAAGAGTTCGGGTTGCGGGCACAATCCGGCGCCAAGCCCGGCCAGATAGGCGGCGCCGAGTGCCGTGGTTTCCGTGACCACCGGCCGATCGACCGGCGCGCCCAGCATGTCCGCGAGGAACTGCATCGTCCAGTCCGAGGCGGCCATGCCGCCATCCACGCGCAACACGTCCGGTGCGACGGTGTCGCCCTCGGCCATCATGTCGGCGTGCATCGCCTCGATGAGGTCGCGGGTCTGGTAGGCGACACTTTCCAATGCGGCCCGCGCCAATTCCGCGGGGCCGGTGGCGCGGCTCAGGCCGAACAGCGCGCCGCGCGCCGCGGCGTCCCAGTGCGGCGCACCCAGGCCGGTGAAGGCGGGTACGAGATAGACGGGCTGCCCGGGATCGGCGCGTGCGGCCAGCTCTCCGGCCTCCGCCGCCTGCGCCAGCAGGCCGAGCCCGTCGCGCAACCATTGCACCGCGGCGCCGGCGACGAAGATGGCCCCCTCCAGCGCATAGACGCGCTTGCCCGCGAGCTGCCAGGCGATGGTGGTCAGCAGCCGTTGGCGGGAGGCGACCGGCCTCGCCCCGGTGTTGAGCAGGGCGAAGCATCCCGTGCCGTAGGTCGCCTTGACCATCCCGGGGCGGAAGCAGGCCTGGCCGATCGCCGCGGCCTGCTGGTCCCCGGCAATTCCGGCGATGCGCACCGGTCCCCCGAGCAGGCCGGGTTCGGTGGTGCCGAAATCGCCGGCGCAGTCGCGCACCTCCGGCAGCAGGGCGGGCGGGATGGCGAACAGCTCCAGCAACTCGGCGTCCCAGACGCCACGCCCGATGTCGAACAGCAGGGTGCGGCTGGCATTGGTTGCGTCCGTCGCGTGAAGCCGCCCGCCGGTGAGGCGCCAGAGCAGGAAGCTGTCGACGGTGCCGAATGCCAGCTCGCCATGCGTGGCGCGGCGGCGCCCGTCCTCGATATTGTCGAGCAGCCAGGCGACTTTGGTGGCACAGAAATACGGGTCGATCAGCAGCCCGGTGCGGGCCGCGACCAGCGCCTCGTGTCCGGCCTCGCGCAGCGCCGCGCAGGCCGCGGCCGTGCGGCGGTCCTGCCAGACGATGGCGCGATGCACCGGCCGGCCGGTCGACCGCTCCCAGAGGAGCACCGTCTCGCGCTGGTTGGCGATGCCGATCGCGGCCACCGGCCCGACCGCCGCGATCACCTCGCGCATGACAGTGACGGCGGCTTGCCAGATCTCCTCGGGGTCGTGCTCCACCCAGCCGTCGGCGGGATAGTGCTGTGCGAGCTCGCGCCGGGACACCGCCACCGGCTCGAGCGTCGGGGCGCGGAAGGCGATGGCGCGCGTCGAGGTGGTGCCCTGGTCCAGCGCGAGGATCAGCTCGACCATCGGGCGCCCCCGATCGGCTGCCGGCGTCAGGCCGCCAGCTTGGCCAGCAGCCGTGCGTGCGAGCGGATGCCGCGGTGAAAGCAGCGCACATCGAATTTTTCGTTCGGGCTGTGCACCTGATCATCCTCCAGCCCGAAGCCGACGAGCAGGCTGTCGAGGCCGAGGAGGCGGCGGAAGCTGTCCACCACCGGGATCGAGCCGCCGCTGCCCATCAGCACCGCCGGGCGGCCGAACTCCTCGGTCAGCGCCGCGCGGGCGGCGGCCACCCAGCGACTGTCGGTCGGCACCGCGATGCCGGGGCCACGGCTGAAGAGCGTGTAGCTGACCCGGGCGTCTTTCGGCCGTCGCGCCTCGACGAAGCGCTTGAAGCCCTCGACGATGGCGTCGGGGTCCTGTCCCGGCACGAGGCGGAAGGAGAGTTTGGCGTGCGCCTCCGAGGCGATCACCGTCTTGCTGCCCTCGCCGGTATAGCCGCCCCAGATGCCGTTGAGATCGGCGGTCGGCCGCGCCCAGAGGCGCTGCAGCGCCGGCACCCCGGCCTCGCCGCCGGGTGCGCTCAGGCCGACGCCGCCGAGGAACGCCGCTTCGTCGAAGCCGAGCCCCTGCCATTCCTGCGCCTGCTCCGCCGAGACCTCCTCCACCCCGTCATAGAAGCCGGGGATCTGGACGCGGCCGCGCGCGTCGTGCAGCTCGCCCAGGATGCGCGTCAAGGCGTTGATCGGATTGAGCCCGGCGCCGCCGAACAGGCCGGAGTGGAGGTCCCGGTCGGGCCCCTGCAGGTCGATCTGCAGATAGGCCATGCCGCGCAGGCGCGTGGTGATCGCGGGCGTGTCGATGTCCCACATGTTGGTGTCGGAGATGATCGCCACGTCGGCGCGCAGCGCCTCCCGGTGCTCGGCGAGCAAGGCTTCCAGGCTCGGGCTGCCGATCTCCTCTTCGCCCTCCAGCAGCACCGTGACCGGCACGGGCAGACCGCCGGTTTCCGCGTGCCAGGCGCGGAACGCCTCCAGCCAGGTCATCACCTGGCCCTTGTCGTCCACCGCGCCGCGCGCCACGACGCGCTCGCCGTGCGGTCCCTCGATGACTGAGGGGGAGAAGGGCGGGTGCGTCCACAATTCCACGGGATCAGCGGGTTGCACATCATAGTGCCCGTAGAACAGGAGATGCGGTCCGCCACCCGGGCCGGCATGGTGGGCGAGCACGCAGGGCTGCCCGGCGGTCGGTTGCACGCTCGCCTGGAAGCCGAGCGCGGCCAACTGGGCGCGCGCCCATTCTGCCGCCGCCGCGCAGTCGGGGCGGTAAGCGGGCTGCGCGCTGATGCTGGGGATGCGCAGGAAGGCGAACCAGTTCTCCCGGGCCTGCGCGAGTGTCGAGTCGATCCGGCGCAGCACGCCGGAGAGCGGGGCCGATTCGGACATGCAGGTCTCCGTCAGGCGGCGTAGGTGCGCAGGAACATGGCGACCGCGCCATGGACGACGCGGTCGATCTCGGCGGCAGAGGGGTCGGGCAGCATCTGCAGCTTGCAGCGCATCCAGAGCCGGGTCTGGCAGAGCGCGAAGAACTGGTCGGCGGCGAATTCCGGGTCGGCGACGCGCAGCCGGCCGCGCTCCGCCTGCCGAGCCAGCCAGCGCGCCAGGGTGCCGGTCGCCTTGGCCGGGCCGGCCTCGTAGAACACCCGGGCGAGCTCGGGAAATTTTCCGGCCTCCGAGACCACCACGCGATAGATCGTCAGGCCGGTCGGCGACAGCATCATGCGGGCCATGCGGTCGCCGACCGCCCTCAGAGTGGCGGCCGGGTCGTCGTCGGTGTCGATGGTCTCGAAGATCTGGCTGAGCTTGCGGCTGCACTCCTGCTCGACATAGGCGGCGAACAGCTGCGCCTTGCCCTCGAAATGATTATAGAGCGTGCCCTTGGAGACATTCGCCTCCTGAGCGATCCGCGACATGCTGGCGCCCTCGTACCCGTCGCGCGCGAAGATCGCGGCCGCCCCGTCGAGGATCTGCACGCGTTTTTCCGGCGAGAGCGCCTCTGCATCCACCATCGCGGTCCCGCCTGGGTCAACCCGGGCGGACGATCGGGCCTTTTCCCGGGGGTGTCAAAACCCATATGACTGAACCGATCGGTCACTGCTCAGCGGACCCGCCGTCGCCCGACAGGGGAATGCCTGCTACGGTTGCGGCCTCCCCGGCGCAAAAAAGGACGGCGCGGCATGGGTGTAGGCGCGAGGAAACACCTCTTTGGGCTACTCCTGGTTCTGGGTGCCGGCGGCTGCGCGGTCGGACCCGACTTCAAAGGCGCCCATTCCTGGTGGTCTCCAACCTCGTGGTTCGGCAGCCGTCCGCGTGCGGCGCTGGCCAGCGAGCCGGTGCCCGAAACGGTCGATCCGAACTGGTGGCAGCTGTTCCAGGACCCCGAGCTGACCTCACTGGAGAACCGGGTTGCCGCCGCCAACCTCGATATCCGGGTGGCGGGGCTGCGCCTGGCGGAGTCGCGGGCGCAGCTCACTGTGGCGCAGGCCGACCAGTTCCCTAGGCTGGTGGCCGACGGCTCCTACACCCGCGAGCGCGTCAGCCCACGCGGGGTGCTCGCACTCGAGGGAGCGGCGCCAGGTGCGGCTGCTTCCGCCGCGCCGGGGACGACCACGACGACCAACAGCTTCGCCAGCCAGGGCTCGGTTGCCAACGGGCTCGGCGGCCGGGCCGGCGCGGTGCCCAACACGGCCGCGGCGCCGTTCAATTTGTGGCAGTACGGCTTCGACGCATCCTGGGAACTCGACCTCTGGGGCCGGGTGCGCCGGCAGGTGGAATCCTCCCGGGCCAGCCTGGCCCAGGCCCGCGAGATGCAGCGCAACCAGCTGGTCTCGGTGCAGGCCGAGCTGGCGCGCGATTACGTCGAGTTGCGAGGCGCGCAGCGCAAGCTTCAGATCACACAAGAAAATCTCGACGCCGACCGGCAGAGCCTGAAGCTCACGCAGGAGCGCGCGGCCGGCGGCCTGACCACCCAGCTCGACGTCGCCAATGCGCAGGCGCAGGTTTCGACCGCTGCCTCGCAGCTGCCTCAGCTCGAGCAGCAGGAAACCCAGACCATCAACGCCATCAGCCTGCTGCTGGGCCAGCCTCCGAGCGCGCTCGCCGCCGAGCTGCGCGAGCCGCGGCCGATCCCGCCGGTGCCGCCGAGCGTCCCGGTCGGCCTGCCCTCGGAGCTGACGCGGCGGCGGCCGGACATCCGTGAGGCCGAGGCGCAGCTTCACGCCGCGACCGCGGAGATCGGCGTCGCCATCGCCGATTTCTTCCCGCAGGTCACCCTGTCCGGCAGCGTCGGCATCCAGGCCCTGCTGGCGAAGAATCTCGGCAACTGGGGCGCCCGGCAGTACGGCCTCGGCCCCTCGATAACCGTGCCCATCTTCGAAGCGGGGCGGCTGCGCGGCACGCTCGAGCTGCGCCGCCAGCAACAGCAGGAAGCCGCGATCAATTATCAGCGGACGGTGCTGCAGGCGCTGCACGACGTCGACAATGCGCTGGCCGCCTACGACGCCGAGCAACGCCGCCGGGTCCAGCTGGAGCAGGCGGTGGCCGCCAACCGGCAGGCGCTGGACCTGGCGCGGCAGCGCTACACCCAGGGCATCTCGACGTTCCTCGACGTGCTGGACGCCGAGCGCAGCCTGCTCGCCGCCGAGCAGCAGCTGACCGACAGCACGACCACCGTCTCGACAAACCTGGTGGCGCTCTACAAGGCGCTGGGCGGCGGCTGGGAGGACACCTATCCGCTGCAGGGTTCCGACATCTGAGCGTGCCGCCCGAGGGCAAAGCCAGGCGGGTCTACGCCATCGGCGATATCCACGGCTGCGCCGGCAAGCTGGTCGCCCTGCATGCCGCCGTCGTCGAAGACCTCGTGGGTTTTCCGGTCGCGGAGGCGTTGCTGGTGCATCTCGGCGACTATGTCGATCGCGGCCCGGACAGCGCCGGCGTGCTGGAGCTTGCGGCGAAGGCGCCGGTCCCCGGGCTGGCCGTCGTCAATCTCCTCGGCAATCACGAGCGGACCATGCTGGAGGCGCTGGACGGCAACGGCGCGGCGGCCACCGACTGGATGTACAACGGCGGGGGGGCCACCTTGCAGAGCTGGGGCATCGACCCGGCAAGCCCGCGCGATCGCTGGCCGCACGCGGTGCCGGAGGCGCATCTCGCCTTCCTCCGCGGGCTCGTCCTCAGCCACCGCCGGGATGGCTACCTGTTCGTGCACGCCGGCATCCGGCCCGGCGTCCCGCTGGAGCGGCAGGTTCCGGAGGACTTGCTCTCCATCAGGGAACCCTTCCTGTCGAGCGAGGCCGCATTCCCGGCCATCGTCGTGCATGGCCACAGCCCGTCACGCGCGCCGGTGGTGAAGGCAAACCGGATCGGCATCGACACCGGCGCGGTGTTCGGCGGCAAGCTCACCTGCGCCGTGCTCGAGGGCGGGAGCGTCCGGTTCCTGCAGGCATGATCTATTCCGCCGAAGCAGGGCCGGCGGTGAATGCGTTGAAGGTGATCAGCGTATAGGTGTCGGCGACGCCGGCCAGGGTCTGCACGCGCTCGGTCACGAAGCGCCCGGGATCCCGGTCGGATTCCAGATAGAACTTGCCGAGCAGATCGTAGCGACCCGAAATCGAATGCAGCTCCGACAGCTCCTCGATGGTGTCGGCGGCGCGCTGCGCCACGTCATAGGCGTGGCCCATCTCGCATTTGATGAGAACGAAGATCGCTCTCATTGCGAGAGCGGGCAGGAATCCGGATCAGCCGGCATCGCCGATTTCGCCGGTGCCGCTGGCGTGCCGGTGGATCAGCAGGCGGCAGGCCGCATGCAGCTGATCGATCTCGTCGAACCACAGCCCGCCCTCGATCAGCAGGTCGGCGGAGTGGCGCATGACGGCGTCGGCGGGCTGCTGGCTCCCGGCGCGGGCGACGCAGCAGGCCCGCCCGAAGCTCAGGACCGCGAGCGCCAGGAGGCGCAGCTTCGCCTCATCGAGAGGGACGTCGCCCGCCAGGCGGCCGGCTCGTGCGGCGAGCGCTTCGAGGTCGGCGCGCCGGCGTTCAGGTCGGGCGATGGGCATGCTTTCGGGGAGTGCCGGGCCGCGCTCGACCGGCGCGCCGGCGTGGGCCGCCGTCGCCGTCGCCCCCGGTTGTCCGAGCAGGGTCGTCGTATTTTCGTCCATGCGATTCCCGAGCCGGGGGGGGAGCGAAGCTCGCAAGAAGCGGGCTGTCGCAATAGTGCCGTTGCTAAGGGGGGCAGAAGCGGGCCATCAACTTGGCGTGACCTCCGGCGCGATGTCAACGAGCGGTTCCGCTGCATCGGCGGCTGCCGCCAGCCCCGGTGGCGCAGCGCCTGGCACCGCCCTATCCTGACGCCGGGAGCAGACCCGGAGGCAGAGATGGGATCGCCACAAATGCACACGGCGCGAACCGCGCCGCGTCCGGGCGGACGCGTGCTGGCCGACGCGCTGGTGTCGCACGGCATCGACCACGTCTTCGCGGTTCCCGGCGAGAGCTATCTGGACGTGCTCGACGGGCTCTACGCGGTCCGCGAGAGGCTGACGCTGATCACCTGCCGGTTCGAGGCCGGCGCCGTCGACATGGCCGAGGCGTTCGGCAAGCTGACCGGCCGGCCGGCGGCGGCGATGGTGACGCGCGGTCCCGGCGCCTGCCACGGCGCGATCGGCGTGCACATCGCCATGCAGGACAGCACGCCGCTGCTGCTGTTCGTCGGCCAGATTCCGTTCGAAGAGACCGATCGCGACAGTTTCCAGGAGATCGACTACCGCCGCATGTTCGGGCCGGTCGCCAAATGGGTGACGCAGATCGACCATGCGCGCCGCATTCCGGAAATCGTCGCGCACGCCGTCGATGTCGCGACCACCGGCCGGCCGGGACCGGTGGTGATCGCGCTTTCCGAGGAGATGCAGAAGCAGGAAGTGGAGGTGGCGGACCTCGGCCCCATCGAGATTTCGCCGCCGAACCCCGATCCGGCGACGCTCGTGCGGTTGCAGGAGCTGCTGGCCCAGGCGCGGCGGCCGCTGGCGGTGCTCGGCGGGTCCTGCTGGAGCGAGGCCGGGCGTGCGGCGATACGGAGTTTCCTGGTCGGACACGATCTGCCGGTGGCGGTCGGGTTCCGCCGCCAGGCGCTGTATGACGGCACGCTGCCGAACTTCGTCGGCGATCTCGGCGTCGGCGCCGATCCGGCGCTGGTGGCGCGCGCGCGGCAGGCTGATCTGGTCCTGGCGATCGGCAGCCGGCTCGGCGAAGCGGTGACGCAGGGCTACACGCTGTTCGACATGGCCGGGGGAACGCCGATCGTGCAGGTGCATCCCGATCCCGTGGAAATCGGCCGCGTCTTCCGTACCCGGCTCGGCATCGTCTCCGACCTCAACGTCTTTGCCGTCGCGGCGGCGAAGCTGGCTCCGGGAAAGCCGGCCTGGAGCGAGTGGACGCGTGACCTGCGAGGTCTGCGCGAGGCGGCGAACGCGGTCACCGAATACGCTGGCCCGCTCAACCTCTCGCAGGTGCTGCATGAGCTGCAGGCGATGCTGCCGAAGGACGCTGTGCTGACCTGCGACGCCGGCAACTTCGCGACCTGGCCGGCACGCTTCATGAACTTCTCCGAGGGCCAGCGCTTCATCGGGCCGACCAACGGCGCCATGGGCTACGGCGTGCCCGCCGTGATCGCCGCGAAGATCGCCTTTCCCGAGCGCATGGCGATCGGCTTCGTCGGCGACGGCGGCTTCATGATGACGGGCCAGGAGATCGCCACCGCGTTTCACCACGGCGTGGCGCCGATCATCCTGGTGTTCAACAACCAGATGTACGGCACCATCCGCATGTACCAGGAGCGCACCTACCCCGAGCGCGTGTCCGGCACGGCGCTGACCAATCCGGATTTCGCGAGGCTCATCGAGGCGTTCGGCGGGCACGGCGAGGTGGTCGTCAAGACCGAGGAATTCTCGCCGGCGTTCCGCCGCGCCGTCGACAGCGGCAAGCCGGCGCTGATCGAGCTGCGCGTCGACCCCGAGCAGATCACCTCGCGCGCCACCATCGCCCAGTTGCGCGCCGGAAGATAGGAAGCTGAGGGGCTCCGCCCCTCAACCCCGCTGGGGCCCGTCGGCCCCAGACCCCATTACGTAAGTCAGGGGGCGCCGAGATAGACCTGCTGCACATGCGGGTTGTCGCGCACCGCCTTGGGCGGGCCGCTGGCGATGAGGCGGCCGCGGTCCAGGACGACGATGCGGGTGGCGTAGGCGAAGACGACGTCCATGTCATGCTCGGTGAACAGCGCGGCGGCGTTCCGCTCGCGGACGATGTCGGCGACGAGCTGCATCAGCGCGGCGCGCTCGCCCGGCGCCATGCCGGCCGTCGGCTCGTCCATCAGCAGCAGGCGCGGCCGGCTGGCCAGCGCCATGGCGAGCTCGACGCGCTTGAGATCGCCGTAGGCGAGCACGCCGCAGCCGCGTTCGGCCTGGTCGGCCATGCCGACGCGCTCGAGCAGTTCCATCGCCTCGGCGGCATACAGGTCGGCGGCGCGATGCCGGAAGGACATCAGCCGGCGCCGATGCGACAGCAGCACCATCTGCACGTTCTCGCGCACCGTCATCGAGGCGTAGGTCTCGGTGATCTGGAAGGTGCGTCCGACGCCCGCGCGCCAGATCCGGCGCGGCGTCATGCCGGTGGTGTCGACCGAGCCGAGCAGGATGCGGCCGCTGTCCGGCTTAAGCTGGCCATCGAGCATGTTGAAGCAGGTGGTCTTGCCCGCGCCGTTCGGTCCGATCAGGGCGAGCATCTCGCCCGCGGCTACCTCGAAGCTGACGTCGGCAACCGCGTCGATCCCGCCAAACCGCTTGCACAGCCCGCGAACGGCGAGGACCACCTCAAGTCAAGGGGTCTGGGGCCCGCGGCCCCAGCGGGTTGAGGGCAGAGCCCTCACCTTTCTTTCTCGTCAGCAACCCATCCGGCCGCCAAAGCACCACCATCACGATGATGAGCCCGTAAAGAATGAGCCGATACTCGCTGGTGAACCGGAGCACTTCCGGTGCCGCGGTGAGCAGCACGGAGGCAAGGAGCGGGCCCCAGAGCACCTGCAAGCCGCCGAACAGCAGGAAGATGATGTAGTTCAGGGAGTAGTAGAACCCCATCTGGCTCGGCGTCACCAGCAGCACGTAGTGTGCGGCCAGCGCCCCGCCGGCGCAGATGATGGCGCTGCCCAGCATGAAGGTGATGATCCGGGTCTGCCGGATGGACACGCCGTTCGCCGAGGCCGCCAGGGGATCGTCGCGCACGGCGCGCGAGGCGAACCCGAGGCGCGAGCCGTCAAACCGCCAGGCGATGTAGATGGCGAGCAGCGCGGCGATGACGATGTCGGTCATGGTGGTGTAGAGCGGAATCCCGGAAAAGCCGTTGGCGCCGCCGAGATAGGGGATGTTGAAGGCGATCACCGCCATGGCCTCGCCGAAGGCGAGCGTGGTGAGCTTGAGGATGAAGTCGCGCATGCGGATGGTCAGTGCGGCGAGCAGCCCGCCGAGAACTGCACCGGCGAGTGCCGCCGCGGCGATGGCGGGCAGGAACGGCCAGTCGAAATTGGTCGTCAGCACCGCCGAGACATAGCCGCCGATGCCGCCGAAAGCGGCGGTCGCCATCGAGAGCTGGCCGGAGAGGGCGGTGATGTAGAGCCCGGCGGTGAAGATCAGGTTGAGCAGGGAGAAGATGATGATCGGCTCCCAGAACCCGAACGAGGCCATGGTCGGGCGCTTCAGGCGGCGTACGAGCCGAACAAGCCGTTCGGCCGGAAATAGAGCACGGCGATCAGCATGAAAAAAGCGACGGCATCGCTCAGGGAAGAGGAGATGTATCCCGTCACCAGCGCCTCCAGCACGCCGAGCCCGAGCGCCACCGCCATCACGCCCTCGAAATAGCGGTTGCCCGCCACCAGCATGACGACGAAGGATTTCAGGCCGTAGAGCAGGCCGACGAAAGCGGAGGCGCTGCCGTAGAGCGCACCAACGGAAACCGCGGCGACCCCCGCCATCATCGAGGCCAGCACGACGGTGATGCGGGAGATGACGTCAACGTTCACCCCGAAGGCGGCGGCGACGTCCGGCCGTTCGGCGATGGCGCGTGTCGCCCGGCCGTAGCGGGTGGCGCGGACGTAGTAGCTGGCGAGCGCGAGCACCAGCAGGCTGATGGCGAAATTCGCGAGTTGCCGCTCGCCGATGCGGATGCCGCCGAGGCCGAGCGCCGCCTGGCCCAGCAGCGCGGGGTAGGGCACGGGATCGGGGCCCTTGAGCAGCGCCATGCCGTTCTCCAGCATGATGGCGACGCCGAGCGTGGCGATCAGCGTCATCAGCACGTCGCGTCCGCGCAGCGGGCGGATGACCAGCCGCTCCAGCACCAGTCCGGCAACCCCGGCGCCGAGCGCGCCGAGCACCAGGACGACGACGAAACTATGCGAGACGTAGGTGCCCGCGGCCAGCCCGGCGAACATTCCGAGCATGAAAATGTCGGGATGGGCGAAGTTGATCACCCGCAGCACGGTGAACACCATGGAAAACCCGACCGCCACCACGGCGTAGGTGCTGCCGATGATCAGCCCGTTGACGACCTGCTGGAGAAGCAGCAGCACGCTAGGATCCGGAATCGGAGAAGGAGGCGACGGCATCGTCGTCATCGCGACGCGCGCAGCGACGTGGCGATCCAGGGCCGCCGTACAGTGCCAAGCCCCTGGATCGCCGCGCCGCCGAAGAGCGGCTCGCGATGACGGGACAGCCGCCGCGACTCACGGACCAGACATAACGGGTGCTAGGGCCCTTCATAATCATGCCCGGCCCCCCAGGAAGATCTCCTTGACGCTGTCCTTCGCGGCGATCTCGGCGGCGACGCCGCTTTCGACGACGCGCCCGGTTTCCAGCAGATAGGCCCAGTGCGCCAGGGCCAGCGCCTGTCGCGCATTCTGCTCGACCATGAGCACGCTGATGCCCATTGCGTTGATCTCGCGCACCAGGGCGAAGACATCACGCACCACGAAGGGCGCGAGGCCGAGCGAGGGTTCGTCCATCAGCAGCAGCCGCGGGCCGGAGACCAGGGCCCGGGCGATCGCCACCATCTGCTGCTCGCCACCGCTGAGCGATCCGGCCAGCTGGTTGCGGCGCTCCTGCAGCCGGGGGAAGCGCTCGAACATCTCGCCGATGTGCCGCTCGGCGCGGGCCGTATCGCGATCGGCGAAGGTGCCGAGGCGAAGATTTTCGAGCACGGTCAGCGTGCCCCAGAGCTGGCGGCCCTCGGGCACCCAGGCAATGCCGAGGCGGTGCACCTGGTGCGGGCGCAGCCGCCGCAGGTCGTGCGCGCCGTCGAAGCGGATCGCGCCGGCCTGCGCCCGCTGCAGCCCGAGGATGGCCTTGATGATCGTGCTCTTGCCGGCGCCGTTGGCGCCGAGGATGACGCGGATCTCGCCGCCGAAGATCTCGATGGAGGCACCGGAGACCGCGGGAACCGCGCCGTAGCGGACGCTGAGATCGGTGACCTCCAGGAGCGGCGTCATGCCTCGGCCCCGAGATAGGCGGCGATGACGCGCGGATCGGCGCGGATTTCCGCCGGCGGTCCCTCGGCGATCTTCTGGCCGAAGTCGAGCACGACGATCCGGTCGGACACCGACATGACGACGTTCATGTTGTGCTCGACCATCATCAGGGTGAGGCCACGCTCCACCAACCGGCCGATCAGGTGCATCACGTCGTGCGCCTCGCGCGCCACCATGCCCTGGGTGGGTTCATCGAGGATCAGCAGGCTGGGTTCGCTGGCGAGCGCGCGGGCGATCTCGACGCGGCGCTGTTCGCCATAGGGAAGCTCCGCCGGGAGGCGAAACCGGCTGTGGCCGATGCCGACCCAGTCCAGCAGCTCCGCTGCCCGCTCCCGGCTTTGTCGCCGTTCCGCCCGGTCGCGCGGCAGGCAGAGCACGGCGTCCCACACCTGCGAGCGGGTGCGGCAGAAGCGGCCGATCATGACGTTCTCGAGCGCGTCGAGATGCGGAAACAGCCGCACGTTCTGGAAGGTGCGGGCGAGGCCGAGACGGGTCAGCCGGTCGGGCTCCCAGCCCGTGACGTCCTGGCCGTCGAATTGCACGCTGCCGCGATCGGCGCGGATCACGCCGGAGATCAGGTTGAACAGCGTGGTCTTGCCGGCGCCGTTCGGGCCGACGATGGAAAGCACGCGATTGCGTTCTACGGAGAAGCTGACGTCGGAAACCGCGACCAGGCCGCCGAAGCGCCGGGTGATCTGGCGCACATCCAGGATTGCCGTCAGCGCCGTGATCCCGCTGCTCAGCTGACCGCGGTATAGGTGCCCGGGCCGGTTACCTGCACCACCGTCACCGTCGGGGTCAGGTTCTCGCCGTTCGGCGGATTCTTGAACGTGACGTGGGTGCCGAGCGGGCTCTGGTAATCGAGGCTGGCCATCACTTCCTGGATCTTGTCGCGCTCGATGCTGGCGGCGCGCTTGATGCACTCCACGACGCTCATCACGGCATCGAAGCCGTAGGTGGAGTAGGAGGTCGCCTTGTTCTCGAACTTCTTGTTGTATTCGTCGAGCCAGTTCCGCAAATCGCCCTTGGCGGCGCTGAGGTCCTGGGCCAGCCAGGTGTAGTTGCCCTTGATCAGGCCGTTGGTGCCGTTCCAGTAGAGCGGGTCCTCGAACGCGCCATACCCCGTCATCAACGGCACGTCGATCCCGGCGGCACGGAGCTGCGGCACCACCTTCACGCCATCACCGGTGGTGGAGGCGACATAGATCGCGTCGGGCCTGGCGTTCTTGATGGTGGCGATCTGCGGCGAAAAATCCTGGCCGCCCGAGCTGAAGGCTTCGTCGGCGACGATGTCGTAGCCGAGCTTGCCCTTCATCTGCCGGCATACCTCGGCGTCGCCGGCCTGCGCGTCCTGCGTCTGATCGTAGATGATGCCGAGGCGCTTGAAATGCTCCTTGTTGGCCACCGCGGTCAGCACCACCGGAACCGCCGTGCCGCCGACCGGGTCGACGCGGTACGCCCAGGGTGTCCAGCGTTTCACCGGCGCGCCGGCCTCGCCGACGAACACCAGGCGGAGCTGGCCGGCGATCGGCACCAGCGGCACGTAGCCGACGGAGTTGGTCGGCCCGATCGTCGCGCGCACCGCCGGGTCGAGCGCCTGCTGGCGGTAGAGGGTGATCGCCTGGCGCGGATCGTTCGCCATGTCGTCGGGCTGCATGTCGATGGTGTAGACGTTGCCCTTGCTGTCGTGAAAGCCGCCGGCGGCGTTGATGGTGTCCACCGCGACCCGGGCACCGTCGCGGCTGCGCAGGCCATAGGCGGCAGAGGGACCGGTGAGCGGCTCGATCTGGCCGAACTTCACCGCGGTAGTGGCGGCGCGCGCAGGACGCACGATGGCGGGTGCGGCGAGCAGGCCGCCGGCGAGTGCCACGAATCGCCGGCGGCCGAGCGCCGGCCCCGGAGCCGCCGGGCAAACGGCGCGGAACGGATCACTGCCGGTCATTCGTCATCCCATCCTCTGCTTCGATCGCAGCAGAGTTAGAGACATGCGGACGGGTACGGTCAAGATGGCTCGGAGCCCGGCTTTTCATGCGGCACATCCTGTCCTATCGAACTTCCGCGCCGGCGGCTTGCAGGAGGTTTCGCGACGGATGATCCCGAAGTTCACGGCAATCCTCGGCGTGATGATCCGCAAGGGGGCCCTGTCGGTGATCGACGCCGCCGGCCGTCGTCGGGAGATCGGCGACGGCACAGCGCCGTGCGCGACGATCCGCCTGGCCTCGAGCTGGCTCGACCGCCGCCTGCCGCTCAACCCCGGCCTGAGTCTGGGAGAGGCCTACATGGCGGGCTCGCTCGCCGTCGAGGACGGCACGATCTACGATGTCCTGGCGCTGCTGGCGCGCAACCTCGACAACCTCCCCCGAAACTCCTGGGCGGCGCTCGCCGCGCGCATCGGGCAGCGGCTGAAGCAGCGCAATCCGCTCGGCCGGGCGCGGCGGAACGTCGCGCACCACTACGACCTCTCGGACCGGCTGTATGAACTCTTTCTCGACCGCGACCGGCAGTATTCCTGCGCCTATTTCAGCGAACCCGGCATGAGTCTGGAGGCCGCACAGCAGGCCAAGAAGCGGCACGTCGCGTCAAAGCTCCTGCTCGACCGGCCGGGCCTGCGGGTCCTCGACATCGGCTCGGGGTGGGGCGGCCTCGGCCTCTATCTCGCGGCGGAAACAGCGGCCGACGTCACCGGCGTGACGCTGAGCACCGGTCAGCACAGGGTGAGCCAGGCGCGGGCGGAGGAGGCCGGCCTCGCCGATCAGGTACGATTCAGGCTGATGGACTATCGGACGGTGCAGGGCCGCTTCGACCGCATCGTCTCGGTTGGCATGTTCGAGCATGTCGGCAAGCGGAACTACGCCGAGTTCTTCGCCAAGCTGCGCGATCTGCTGGAGGAGGACGGCGTGACGCTGCTGCACTCCTGCGGCTATTCCGACACCCCGGCGCCGATCAATCCATTCATCCGCAAATACATCTTTCCCGGGGCGGACACGCCATCGCTCTCGGAAGTTCTCCCCATCATCGAGAAGAGCGGCCTGATCGTCACCGACGTCGAAATCCTCCGACTGCACTATGCGGAGACGCTGCGCTGCTGGCGCCAACGCTTCTGCGCACGGTGGGACGAGGCGGCGCGGCTGTACGACGAGCGGTTCTGCCGCATGTGGGAGTTCTACCTGGCCCTGTGCGAGGTCGGATTCCGCTATCGCTCGAACATGATTTTCCAGATGCAGCTGACCCGGCGATTGGACACGGTGCCGATCACCCGCGACTATATGTTTCATTGGGAGCAAGGGGGCTGAGGATGCGCGATCTGATCGGCTATGCCTGGAAATACCCTGCGATGCGCTGGCCCGAGGACGCGAAGGTCGCGGTCTCGCTGGTCCTGAACTACGAGGAGGGGTCGGAGCTCTGCGTCGGCGACGGCGATCCCGAGGGCGAGCGCACGGGCGAGTTCGTCTACCCCTCGATGGACAGCCGCACGCGCGACCTCGGTATCGAGTCGACCTTCGAATATGGTTCGCGCGTCGGTGCCTGGCGCGTGCTCGACCTGCTCGACGAGTTCGGCGCCAAGGCGACGATCTACGCTTGCGGCCGCGCACTGGAGCGCAACCCGGTGATCGCGCGCGCCTTCACCGAGCGCGGTCACGAGCCGGCGGCGCACGGCTACCGCTGGGTCGATCATTTCCGGATGGAAGAGGATGCGGAGCGCGAGCAGATCCGCCTCGCCGTCGCGTCGATCGCGGCAACCACCGGCGAGCGGCCGGTCGGCTGGTATTCCCGCTACGCCCCGAGCGTCAACACGCGTCGGCTGCTGGGCGAGGAAGGCGGCTTCCTCTACGATTCCGATTCCTACGCGGATGAAGTGCCGTACTGGGTGGAGATAGGAGAAAAGCACCAGCTGGTCATCCCCTACCAGCTCGACGCCAACGACGCGAAGTTCTTCCGCGGTCCCGGCTGGTCCGGCGCCGGCGAGTTCTGGGAATATCTGCGCGACAGCGTTGACGTTCTGCTTCGCGAAAGCGGCCGGGCGCCGAAGATGCTCTCCGTCGGATTGCATGGGCGCATCATCGGCCGCCCCGGCCGCAGCACGGCCCTGGCGCGGTTCCTCGAATACTGCCGCAACACCCCCGGCGTCGCCTTCATGCGGCGCATCGACATCGCGCGGTGGTGGCACGAGCAGTACGCGCCGTAGCAGGAGGAAGACAATGCAGCTGATCGATCTCAGCCGGGAAATCCATCACAAGATGGCGCGGCTGCCCAACCACCCGATGATCATCATTGCGCCGTTCACCACGCACGAGGAAAAGCGGGTTGCCGACGGGTATGAGTTCTCATCGGCGGTGATGTCGCTGAACATGGGGGACCACTCCGGCACCCACGTCGACGCGCCCGTGCATTTCGACGCGCGACCCGGGGCGAGGACGATCGACGAAGTGCCGCTGGAGAACTTCTTCACCGAGGCCGTGTGCCTCGACCTGTCGCACAAGGAGCTGCGCAGCGACATCAGCATCGCCGATCTCGAACAGGCGGAACAGGAAGCGGGCGTCGAGATCAAGTCGAAAGACACCGTTCTCCTCCACATGGACTTCTACCGCCGGGCCTACGGCACGGACGGCTACGTCACCGACTTCCCGGGCCTGACCAAGGAGTCCGCGACCTGGCTCGGCGGGAAGGGCATCGCGATGTTCGGCGTCGAGGGCCCCAGCCCCGGACGGCCGGGCCGCAGCAACTTCGAGGTGCACCATGTCTGTCGCGACATGGGGTTCACGCATATGGAGGGCCTGGTGAACCTTGATCAGCTGGTCGGCCGCGGCCGGTTCCGGTTCATCGGGTTTCCGCTCAAGATCAAGGGTGGCACCGGCAGCCCGATCCGTGCTGTTGCGTGGCTCGAATGAGGACCGCAGGCCCGTGTCTCAAGTTCCGGTGCTTCGCACCGGCAGCCCAGTCAGGTCCAGCGAAGCCATCCAGGCCGGTCCGCCCTGCGCCACCCAGCACGCCGCGGCGAGGGCGCCGAATGCGCGGTGGGCGACCAGATCGCGCTCACCGAATGTGTTGCGGGCGGCATTGGCGCAGATCAGCACGCCGAGGTAATCACCGCGCCAGAGCAGCGGCGCGAACATCGACGATCCCGCGCGGAACGTCTGCAGAATTTTCACAAAACTCGCGTGCAGCGTGGTGTCGCGCAGCAGCATCGGCAGCCGCGTCCGGGCGACCTCGCCGGGATGGCCAAGGCCGATATCCACCAGTTCATGGTGCTGCTCGGGGAGGAAGTTCACCGGCGCGGTGATCAGATGATGCCGCCCGCCGGGCGTGAGCATGAAGGCGACCGCCGCGCCGGTCACCGCCGGCGCCGCTTCCCGAAACGCCCGGGGATAGCCGGCCGCCGCGGGATCGCCGAGCAGGGCCGGGATCGCCCGCGTTATGCACCACAGGGCCTCCTCCGGCCCCTCCGCCTGGCACGCCTCCGCCGCGACCCGCGCCAGCCCAAGCACGGCTTCCATGTCAGCGTGACCGGAAGCGCGCGCGCACCGAAGCGGTGTGCTCGCCGAGCCGCGGCGCCGGGCCGCGCACGCTGCCCGGCGTGTCGGACAGCTTGAGCGGCACGCCGAGCGTGCGGAACCGGCCGGTGGCGGGATGCTCGGTTTCCACCACCATGTCGCGCGCCAGGATCTGCGGGTCGGTCAACACCTCGTCGTAGTTCAGCACCGGGCCGCAGGGAATGCCGGCGCGCTCCAGCTCCGCGAGCCAGTGCGCGGCGGGCCTGGTGCGCAGCCGTTCCTGCAGGATATCGACCAGCACATCGTTGTTGGCGACGCGATCGGCATTGGTGCGGAAGCGCCGATCGTTCTCCAGCTCCGGCATGCCGACGATGCCGCAGAGCCGCTGCCAGAAATTCTGCTGCGAGGCGCCAAGCGTGATGTAGCTGTCCGCGGTGGCAAAGATGCGATACGGCGCGCTGCCGCGATGCTTCTGGCCGATGCGCGGCGGGCGCTCGCCGGTGGCGAAATAATGCGCCGCCTCATAGACGCCGAGCGAGGTCGCCGCCTCCAGCAGCGAGGTCTCGACATACTGGCCGCGTCCGGTGCGGTGCCGCGCCTCCAGCGCCGCCAGGATGCCGAAGGCCAGGAACATGCCGGCGGCCACGTCGGAAATCGCGATCGGCAGCCGGTGCGGCTCGCCGGCCTCGGGACCGTTGGTGCTCGCCAGACCCGACATGCCCTGCGTGATCAGGTCGAAGCCGCCGCGGTTGCGATACGGGCCGGTCTGGCCGAAGCCGGAGATCGCGCCGTAGATCAGCCGGGGATTGCGCTCGTGCAGCACGCTCCAGCCGATGCCGAGCTTGTCCAGCGTGCCCGGACGGAAATTCTCCACCAGGATGTCGGCCTGATCGACCATGGCGAGGAAGCACGCGCGATCCTCCGGCAGCTTGAAATCCAGCGCCGCCGACTGCTTGTTGCGGTTCCAGATCATGAACGGCGCACTCTCGCCCTCGACGAAGGGCGGCATGTGGCGCGCGTCGTCGCCCTTGTCCGGCCGCTCGATCTTGATGATTTCGGCGCCATGATCGGCCAGCATCATGGCGCAATAGGGGCCCGAAAGATGGCTCGTCAGGTCGAGCACGAGCAAGCCATCCAGCGATCCAGCCATGCGGTTTCCCTTTCGACGTGCCGGCGAGCTATTCAGACCGCAACCGGCGGCCGCTGTCCATGGTCCGCCGACGCGGGCATGTCGGCTCGTTTGCAAAACCCGGCTTGGCCTGTACCATCGTGACACCCCGGGCGAAAAAATGTCCAGGGAGGCGAGCGCCGCGGCGATGACGGAGATGCGGGTTGGCTGAGTGGCAGGTCGGGGTGGATGTCGGCGGCACGTTCACCGATCTGGTGGCCGTCGATCCGGCATCGGGCACATTCCGCGTCGGCAAGGTGCCTTCCACCATCGACAACCAGGCCAGCGGCGTGCTGAACGCGCTGCGCGAGGTTTCCGTCGGGATGGCCGAAATCGCCGCCTTCGTTCACGGCACCACCGTCGGCACGAACGCGGTGCTCGAGCGCAAGGGCGTCGCCTGCGGGCTGATCACCACGCGGGGCTTTCGCGACATCCTGGAGCTCGGCCGCCGCACCCGGCCGCAAGGCTACGGCATGACCGGCAGCTTCGAGGCAATCATCCCGCGCGACCTGCGCCTCGAAGTCGCCGAACGGCTGGACGCGGCGGGGCGGGTGCTGGAGCCGCTCGACGAGGATGGCGTGCGTGCGGCGATCGACGACCTGATCCGGCGCGGCGCCGAGGCGCTGGTCATCCACTTCATGCATTCCTACGCCAATCCGGCACACGAGCTGCGCGCCGCGGAGATCGCCCGCGCGCTCTGGCCGAACCCGTTCGTCACCGTCGGACATGAAATCCTGCGTGAGGTCCGCGAGTTCGAGCGCGGCTCGACGGCGGCGGTGAATGCCTACATCCAGCCGATCATGTCGCGCTATCTCTGGCGGCTCGCGGGAGAGCTGGAGCAGGGCGGGTTTCCACACGAGCTGCTGGTGATGCAGGGCAATGCCGGCACGATGACGGCGCGGCTGGCCGGCGCGCATGCCGCGCAGACCGTCATGTCCGGGCCGGCCGCGGGCGCGCTCGCCGCGTCGCGCATCGGCCTCGATGCCGGCTTCCGCAACGTCATCGGCTGCGACATGGGCGGCACCAGCTTCGACGTCACCGTGATCCGCGACGGCGCCCCGGCGATCTCGGCGGAGAAGGACATCGCCTACGGCGTGCCGGTGCGGGTGCCGATGATCGACATCCATACCATCGGCGCGGGCGGCGGCTCGATCGCACGCGTCAATCAGGCCGGCATCCTGCAGGTCGGGCCGGACAGCGCGGGATCGAGCCCCGGGCCGATCTGCTACGGCCGCGGCGGCACCCTGCCGACGGTGACCGACGCGAATCTGCTGCTCGGCCGGCTCGACACGGCGGCGATCGCCGGCATGAGCCGGCATGTGCCGATCGAGGCGGTGCGCGACGCCGTGCTCGCGCAGATCGGCGCCCCGCTCGGCATGGACGCGATCGCGGCGGCGGCGGCGATCATCGCCGTCGCCACCAATCACCTCGCCAGCGCCATCCGCCTGGTCTCCATCGAGCGCGGTCAGGACCCGCGGGATTTCGCGCTGTTCGCCTTCGGCGGCGCCGGGCCGCTGCATGCGACCGCGCTAGCGGCCGAGCTCGGCGTGCCGCATGTGCTGGTGCCGCGCTTTCCCGGCGCCACCTCCGCCCTCGGCTGCATCCTGGCGGACATCCGGCACGACTTCGTGCGGACCGTCGCGACCCCGCTGCTGGAAGCGGACGGGGCGGCGGTCGACACGATCCTGGCGGAACAGGCCGCCGAGGGCCGCGCGCTCATCGAGCGGGAGGCCGTGCCGGTGAGCGGCATCCTCGCGGTGCACGAGGCGGACATGATGTTTGCCGGCCAGAGCCATGTCTTCCGGGTGCCGGTGACCAGCCCCGGCTTCGATCCGCTCCGCGCCATGGAAAGCTTCACCACGCGCTATCGCGAGCGTTTCGACATCGAGCTCGGCGAGATGCGCGCGCTGCTGACCAATCTGCGGACCACCGTCCTGGGAACACGCTCCAAGGTGCCGATGGCGCTGTTCGCCCCCGAGGCCGCCGCCGAACCGCCGCGCCCACGCAGCACGCGGGAGGTGTATTTCGCCGGCGGCTGGCACGCCACACCGATCTATGGTCGCGAAAGCCTTTCGCCCGGCGCCATGCTGAACGGCCCCGCGATCGTCGAGCAGATGGACGCCACCACCGTGCTCGATCCCGGCACCGATCTGCGCGTCGATGCGATCGGCAACCTGGTCATCTCAGTCGGAGGCGCTGCATGAACCTCGATCCCGTCCAGCTCGCGGTGATCCAGAACGGCCTGCGCCAAGTGGCGAGCGAGATGGATCTCGTCCACGAAAAGACCTCGTTCTCGCCGGTGATCTCCGAGGGGTTCGACCGCTCCAACGGCATCTACGATCGCGATACCGGCGAGGTGATCGCGCAGGGCGAGATGGGGCTGCCGATCTTCGTCGGCGTCATGCAGTTCACCACGCAGGCGGTGATCGAGCGGCGTCGCGACCTCGAGCCCGGCGACATCATCCTGGTCAACGATCCCTATCTCGGCGGATCGCACCTGATGGACGTGAAGATGGTCACGCCGTTCTTCTACCGGGACCGGCTGTGGTGCTTCCTGTCCAACACCGGCCACTGGCCGGACACCGGCGGCATGGTGCCCGGCGGCTTCAATTCCAGCGCCACCGAGATCCAGCAGGAAGGCCTGCGCATCCCGCCGGTGAAACTGTATCGGCGCGGCGTGATGGATGCCGACATCGCGGCGATGGTGCTCACCAACATCCGCGTGCCCGAGGAACGCATCGGCGACATCAAGGCGCAGGTCGGAGCGCTGAAGGTCGGCGAGCGGCGGCTGACCGAGCTGCTCGACCGCTACGGCGTCGAGATCGTCGATGCGGCGATCGCCGAGATGAAAAGCCGCTCGGAGCGGCAGATGCGCGCCTACATCTCGGGCATTCCCGACGGCACCTACAGCTTCACCTCCTATCACGACAGCGACGGCGTGGTGTTCGAGAAGCTGGCGATCCGGCTCGACATGACGGTGCGTGGTTCTGACATCGACTTCGACTTCTCCCGCTCGAGCCCGCCCTGCCGCGGGCCGATGAATTCGCCCTGGGCCTCGGCGAAGTCGGCGGTCTATGTCGGCATGAAGCACATCTTTCCTGATGTGCCGATCAACGCGGGCTGCTTCGCGCCGCTGCACGTGGCCAGGCCCGACGGCACCTTCCTGGTCGCCGAATATCCGCGCCCCGTCGCCGGCGCGGCGGCCGAGGTGTCGCAGCGGGTAATGGAGGCGGTCTTCGGCGCCATGGGGCAGGCGATCCCGGAGCGGCTGTTCGCCGCCTCCGCGGGCACCAGCGGCAATTTCAGCCTCGGCGGCTACGATCCGGAAATGCGGCGCCACTACATCATGTACATGTTCAGTGGCGGCGGCTATGGCGGCTGGTGGGAGACCGACGGGCTGACCAACGGCTGCTCGGCCATCGGCATCTCCAAGACCCAGCCGATCGAGGTGCTGGAGCAGCACTATCCCATACTCTACGAGGAATACGCGCTGCGCGAAGGCTCCGCCGGCCCCGGACGGCATCGCGGCGGCTTCGGCGTGAATTATCGCGTCAAGCTGCTGCGCGGCGAGGGCAAGGCGTCCTTCGTCATGGATCACGGCGTGGTCGGCCCGCCGGGGCTGGCCGGCGGCGGCGAGGGCGGGCGCAACGAGATCGCGGTCTGCCAAGCCGGCACGGTCACCAAGCCCGAGCACGTCTCCAAGGGCGAGGGCTACGCCATGCGGGTCGGCGACTGGGTGCAGATCCGCACGCCCGGCGGCGGCGGCTACGGCGATCCGGCGGCGCGCGATCCGGCCATGGTGCAGCGCGACTTGCGCCGCGGCTACATGACGCGCGAATAGGCGGCGAGGGAGTATCCGGAGCGCATCGCCGCGGAATAGGCGTGCCGGCATGCCGCTTGATGCGGATGAGGAGGTGTTCTCGCCTTTGCCTCGATGGCCGATGGTCCGCCGGGTCCGGCGCCGGTTCAAGATCAAGCCGGCTGCGCCGGCGGCTTCGCCGATCTTGAGCCGGCGCCGGACCCGGCAGAGGTGCTTCCATCGAAGAAAGGAGGGCTG
>JAFAYM010000135.1 GCA_019240395.1 Acidisphaera sp.
GCCGCGACGGGCAAAGCGAAGATAGTCTGGCCACTCTTCTTGAACTCGGCGGCGGCCACCATCAGGGGGCTCTCAACGGAGGATTATCACCGTTTCCCCGACCTGATCGCGCTGCAGGACGGCGAGAAGGTGCTGATCGCTGCGGCACCCGCTCCCAGTTCCGATGCCTACCGCGCCTATCTCGCCAGTGTCGCCGCTACGACGGAGGCCATGGTGGAGCGCTCAATGCCGCGCCTGCTCGCCTGGGTGGCAGCGATGCCGCCTTCGGAGGCCGCGAATAAGAAGCTGACGGCGTTCTCTAGCCTCACCTTCGGCAGCGCCGGCGTGCCGGACCGGTTTGCCGAGCTTCGCACCGCCATTGCGGCCAAGCTGGCGGCGTACAACCCGGAGCACTACCGCCGGCCGGACATCGTTATGTCGCTCGGCCGCCACCTTTGGCCGGAGGTGCCCACCGAGGGGTTAGAGGACCTCTCCTATTTTGCTACGGCCCTGCACCAGTTGAATGAATTGTGCCCGGGCAGCCTGCCCGCCGACGGAACGCCCGAGAGTGGCGCGCTCGCCCAATACGTGTTGGGTCGGTCGTCCCGCGCGGTAAAGCGCATCATGAGCGGCCGGGTGCAGAACCAGGCAGAGGGGCAGCGCTTCGTTCTGTTGGCGCTGAACGGCATCATGAACCGGCCGGGCTGCCACGTGACGGCTTATGGCGCTATTACGAGCTGCACGACGCCCGAGGAACAGAATGAGGTCAACGAGGCCATCCTCACCTCTGGCGACGCTATCAGCGACATGGAAACGCTGGGCCGGCATGGTTGCGGGAGCCGGGATGTCACGGGCTATGTAGAGGCCAGCATCGAATTTGCCCGCTACCACGCCGATCAGCCTGGTAGCCTCAGTATTGTAGATGCATGGTCGGTAGCCGCAACGGGCAACTAGCATTACAGTTGCCGCCTTGGGATGTGTGCGGCTTGAGCGGCGGCTTGGTGAGCGCGTCGCCAGAGTGACCAGGCGATAATATGGTCGGGGTTGATCCGTCGTCGGGCGAGCCGGGTTGCTATGCGCCGAATTTCTCGAAGGGGCCAAGCGCGCTGGGCCAGCGCCGCCTGGAGCACTCAGTCCAGCGTTTCGCGATACATCCGCACGGCGATCGTGCCGACCAGCAGCGCGAAGACCCCCATCGGCCACAGATCGGGCCAGATCTGCAGCAGGCCGTTGCCCTTGAGCAGGATGCCGCGGCAGATGCGCAGCGTGTGCGTCAACGGCAGCAGCTCGCCGATCGTGCGCGCCCAGCCCGGCATGCCCTGAAACGGGAACATGAAGCCCGACAGCATGATCGAGGGCAGCAGGCCGAACTGCGCGAGTTGCTGCGCCTGCATCTGCGTGCGGGCAAGCGTCGAAATGGCGAACCCGACGGATAGGTTGCAGGCGATGAACACGCCGAGCGCCAACAACAGCAGCAGCAGCGAGCCGCGGACCGGCACGTGAAACACGGTCACCGCTATCGTCAGGATGAGCGAGGTCTGCACGTAGGCGAGTCCCACGTACGGAATTATCTTCCCGAGCATCACCTCGACGGGACGGATCGGCATGGCCAGCAGGTTCTCCATCGTGCCGCCTTCGCGCTCGCGGGTGATGGCGAGCGAGGTCATGACCAGGGTGGAGATCGTCAGGATCAGGCCGATCAGCCCAGGAACGATGTTCAGCGCGGTGAGCTGCTCGGGGTTGTAGCGGGCATGCAGCACGATGTCGAAGGGCGGCTGCGGCGGCTGCACCTGCCGGTCGGCGGGCAGGTCGCGGTTGAGCACGGTGGCATTGAGCGCCGCGACAGCCGCCGAGGCGTTGCCGATCGCCGTCGGATCCGTGGCGTCGGCATCCATCAGCACCTGCGGCCGCTCGCCGCGCTCGATGCGGCGGGAGAAATTGGGCGGGATATCGAGCACGAACATCGCATCGCCGCGCGCCAGCGCCTGCTCCGCCGCCGCCTCGGTGGCGAACGGCCGGATGTCGAAATACCGGGTGTTCTGCAGCGCCGCCACCAGCGTGCGCTCATAGGTGGAGTGCTCGGCGGAGAGCAGGCCGGTCGGCAGATGGCGCGGATTGGCGTTGATGGCGTAGCCGAACAGGAAAAGCTGGATCAGCGGCAGCATGACGGTGATCCCGACCGTCCCCCGATCGCGCCGCATCTGCAGCGATTCCTTGCGCAGCATGGCGAGCAAACGGATCGGGGAGAAGCCGCTCATGTCCCGGCCTCCTGCCGGTTCAGCATCTGGATGAACACGTCGTCGAGCCGCGGCTCCACCTCCTTCCAAACAAGCCCCGGCTCATCCAGGCTGTCGATGGCGCGACGCAACGCCGCCCGGTCCAGCCCGGCCAGGCGGAGGTCGCGGCCGAACACCGCGGCGGTGGCGACGCCCGGCAGATGGCGCAGCCGGCGTGCCGCCCTCTCGATGCCCGGTCCCGTCGCCTCGAACGTGACGAGATTGGCGCTATGCACGACCTCATCGGCGCTACCCTGCACGACGAGGCGGCCGCCGGCGAGATAGACGATGCGCTGGCAGCGCTCGGCCTCGTCCATGTAGTGGGTGGAGACCAGCACGGTCATGCCGTCGGCGCTCATCTCGTGGATCATGTCCCAGAACTCGCGGCGGGCTTTGGCGTCGACGCCGGCGGTCGGCTCGTCGAGCAGCAGCAGCCGCGGCCGGTGCAGCACGCAGGCCGCCAGCGCCAGCCGCTGCTTCCAGCCGCCGGAGAGCTCCTGCGCGGGCTGGCCGGCGCGGTCCGCCAGGCCGAAGCGCTGCATCACCGCGCGCACCGCGCCGGCAAGGCCCGGCACGCGGTAGAGGCGGCCGACGAACTCCAGATTCTCCAGCACGGTGAGATCGCCGTAGAAGCTGAAGCGCTGCGTCATGTAGCCGACCTGCAGACGTATGCTAGCGGAGTCGTGGATCAGATCGAGGCCAAGGCAGGTGCCGCTCCCGCCATCGGGCCGCAGCAGGCCGCAGAGCATGCGGATGGTGGTGGTCTTGCCGCTGCCGTTGCCGCCGAGGAAGCCGCAGATCTCGCCTTCCGGCACCTGCATCGTCAGTCCGTCGATGACCACACGCGCGCCGAAACTCTTGCGCAGGTCGTGCACGTCGATCGCCAGCGCGTTCATCCCGCCGCCGCGCGAAGCGGACGCACATCCACGGGCTGCCCGGGCTTCAGCCGGGCACCCTGCTCCGGCGGCGGGCGCGCCTCGATGAGATAGACCAGCTTGTCGCGGTTGCTTTCGCTGTAGATCACCGGCGGGGTGTATTCCGGTTGCGGCGCGATGAACGAAATGGCACCCGCCAGGCCCGGCGGGCAGCCGTCGCAGCCGATGGCGACGCGCTGGCCGACCTGCAGCCCCGCGAGCACCGTCTCCGGCACGAAGAAGCGCACCAGGATGTTCTGCGGCGGCAACAGCGACAGGATGGGCGTGCCGGCGGTGATGGTCTCTCCGGGTTGCGCGAAGGTGTCGGCGACCAGCGCCGCGATCGGCGAGACGACATGGCGCTGCGCCAGCTGCCATTCCGCCTGGGCGAGCGCCGCACGGTTCTGCGCGACCACGGCGCGCTGCGCCGCGATCTCCTGCTCGCGTCCGGTCGGAGAGCGCATCTGCTCCAGCTTGGCTGCGGCGGCCTGCGCCTGCGCTGCCGCAGCCGCCGAATCGGCGCGCTGCTGGTCGACGGTCTGCCGGCTGGCGGCCCCGGTCCGCAGCAGCTCCTCATTGCGCGCGAGGTCCTTGGCGATGCGGTCCCTGCTGGCGATGAGTGCTGCGAGATCGGCCTGCGCCTGCGCGATTTCGGTGCTGCGGCTGGCGGTCTCGAGATTGGTCAGCCGCGCCTGTGCCTCGAGCAGCTTGCCGGCGGCGGCATCGCGGGCTGCACGATCGTCGACATCGTCCTGGTCGAAGAGCCGCGCCCCCGCCACAACCTGGTCTCCCCGCGCCACCGACAGCGACATCAGCCGGCCGGTGAGGGTCGGCGAGACCCGCACGTATTCGGCGTCGACGTAGCCCTGCCAGGCCGGGTCCGACCCCGCATGGCTGCGCCACCAGAGAACGGCGGCGACACCGACCGCTAGCAGCAGAAGGGGGAGGGCGACGCGCCGCATATTGCTCCATTACCATCTTGTCCCATCCTGGTCCGGGATTGTGCGCGTTTTGCGGCGGCCCCGCATCGTCGGGCCGTTCGGGGCCGTAGCCATCCCTTCGGGGCTACGTTAAAGCTGGCTTGCTGCGTCGGAGGGAAAGCGGAAACCATGCCCACGGGATACGACGCGATCGTCATCGGGGGCGGCCATAACGGACTGACCGCGGCGGCCTATCTCGGCCGCGCCGGGATCAGGACACTCGTTCTCGAGCGGCGGCACGTCGTCGGCGGCGCCGCGGTGTCGGAAGAATTCCATCCGGGCTACCGCAACTCGATAGCCTCCTACTCGCTCGGGCTGATGCGCTCCGAGGTGATCCGCGACCTCGATCTGAAGCAGTACGGCCTCGAGGCCATTCCCTATCGCGGCTCGCTCGAACTGCTGAGCGACGGCCGCGCCATCCTGTTCACCGGCGACGCGGCGCACGACCAGGCGGTGGTCGGGCGGTTCTCCAACCGCGACTATCAGGCGATCCTCGATCTGCGGGCGCGCTTCCTGCGCATCGGCGACATCGTCCGTGACCAGTATCTGCGCGAGCCGCCCGATCTCGCCGGCGGCCTCGACACCGTGCTCGGGGCGCTGCGCATCGGCGGCAAGCTGCACCGGCTCAGCGCCGAGGACCGGGCGTTCCTGATGCGCATGTTCACCTCCAGCGCCTACGATCTGGTGACGGGCTGGTTCGAGAGCGACACGATGCGCCAGATCTACGCCGTGCATTGCGTCGGCAGCAATTTCGCCAGCCTGCACGGGCCGGGCTCGGCGGTGCCGTTCTTCCTCAACGTGCTCGGCGAGCTCGACGGCGTGCGCAACAAATGGGGCATCGCCCGCGGCGGCATGGGCTCGGTCAGCCAGGCGATGGCGGCGGCGGCACGCGCGCATGGCGCCGAGATCCGCACATCATCGCCGATCGCCAAGGTGCTGGTGCATGGCGGCCGCGCCGAAGGCGTGCGCCTGGAAAGCGGCGAGGAGATCCGCGCACGCGTGGTGCTCGCCAACACCGACCCCAAGCGCACCTTCCTGCAGCTCGTCGGACGCGAGCATCTCGATGCCGAATTTGCCGGCGGCATCGAGCGCTTCCGCATGGGCACCGCATCGCTGCGCATGAACCTGGCGCTGAACGCCGCGCCGGAGTTCTCCGGCCTCGCCGCCGAGGAGGCGGAACTGGCACGCGGCACGATCATCCACATGCTGCCCGACATCCGCACGGCGGAGCGCAACTATGAGCGGGCGCGCGACGGGGAGACCTCCGAGGAACCCTACGTGACGATCCAGATCGCCTCGGCGCTCGACGACAGCCTGGCACCACCCGGGCACCATGTCATGGCCCTGCTCTGCAAATACTACCCCTATCAGCTCTCCGGCGGGCGCGACTGGGACAGCGTGAAAGACGAAGTCGCCGACGCCATCATCGCCAAGGCGGAGCGGCACTTCCCGAACCTGCGGCGCATCATCGTCGGCCGCCAGGTGCTGTCGCCGCTCGACATCGAGCGGGTGTTCGGCCTGACGGAAGGCGACGTGTTCCAGGGACGCCACGAGCTCGACCAGATTTTCAGTTTGCGCCCGCACCCCGAGGCGGCGCGCTACCGAACGCCGATCGCCGGGCTCTATCTCTGCGGCGCCGGAGCGCATCCCGGCGGCGGCGTGACCGGCGCGCCAGGCCACAACGCGGCGAAGCGCGTCATCAAGGATTTGCGGCGGCGGCGATAGAACGAAGCACGAAGGAGAAGACGATGCCGGAGAACAGCAGACGTACCCCAGGAGCACTGACCCGCCGCGCATCGCTGATCGGCGGCCTGGCGCTGGCCGGCGGCGGCGCGCTGATCGGCGCGAAGCCGGTGCGCGCCGCGCCGAGCAAAGGCGGGCTGCTGCGCCTGGCGACGCACTCGCAGAGCACCAACGACACCTTCGATCCCGCGAAATACATCTACGGCAACGACTATATCAGGGGCACCTGCGTCTATAATTCGCTGACCTATCTGGACGAGCAGGGGCAGGCGAATCCCGAGCTCGCCGAGAGCTTCGAGCCGAACGACACGGCGACGCGCTGGGTGTTCAAGATCCGCAAGGGCGTCACCTACCAGGACGGCGCGCCCCTCTCCATGGACGACATCGTCTTCTCGATCATGCGCCACAAGGACCCGAAGCTGGCATCGAGCGCCAAGCCGCTGGTCGCCAACATCAAGGAGGTCAAGGCCGACGGTCCCGACACCATCATCGTCGATCTCAACGGGCCGGATGTCGACCTGCCGATCATGATCGGCACCTTCCAGTTCATGGTCGTCAAGAACGGCACCACCGATTTCTCCAACCCGGTCGGCACCGGGCCGTTCAAGATGAAGTCGTTCACCCCCGGCGTCGGCACCTCGTTCACGCGCAATCCGAACTACTGGAAGGAAGGACGACCCTACGTCGACGAGGTCGAGATGTTCCACGTGCTCGATCCGGTGGCGCGCGCCAACGCACTGCTGTCCGGCGACGCGCAGATGGTGACCGAGCTCAAGGGCACCGCCATCGAGCAGGTCAGCACCTCCGCCAACGCCGCGGTCTTCACCACGCCTTGCCCGCGCTACACCTCGATACAGGCCGCCGTCGACCGCGCGCCATCGAACAACCCCGATCTCGGCCTCGCCCTCACCTATCTCATCGACCGCAAGCGGCTGCTCGACACCGTGCTCAAGGGCCAAGGGGTGATCGGCAACGACCACCCGATCATGCCGACCAGCCAGCTCTACGACCATGACCTGCCGCAACGCACGCTCGACCTCGACCGCGCCAAGTACCATTTCGGCAAGTCCGGCTTCGGCACGTCGACGCTCGAGATCCATGTCAGCGACGCCGCGCCGTTCAGCGCCGATATCGGCCAGCTGCTGCAGCGTGAGGCGAGCCGCATCGGGCTGACCATCGAGCTGAAGCGCGATCCCGCCGACAGCTATTGGAACGCCGTCGCCGGCCAGCGGCCGTATACCTCCATCACGTTCAATCCGCGGCCGACCTACAACATGCTGCTCAACCTCGCCTACCGGTCAGGCGCCGCCTGGAACTTCTCGCACATCAACGACCCGAGCCTCGACAAGCTGATCGATGATGCACGGTCCACACCGGACAAGACTCAGCGGCTGCAGGTCTATGCCGATATCCAGAAGAAGATCTATGATTCCGGAAGCATGACCCTGCCGTGCTTCGAGAACTACGTCGACGGCATCTCCAAGAAAGTGAAGGGGCTGGTGCCGGTGCCGGTCGGCAATCTCGCCGGATTCAACTTCGCCGATCGCGTGTGGCTCGAGACCTGACCGGGAGGCGAACGGGCCCGACGCAGGCCTGAGCGATGCACCCGGTCCTGCGCTTTGCGATCGGGCGGCTGGGCGTCGCCCTGATGATCCTGGTGGCGGTGTCGCTGCTGATCTTCATCGGCTGCGAGGTCCTGCCGGGCGACGTCGCGCAGGTCTCGCTCGGCCAGTTCGCCACGCCGGAAAGCATACGCGCGCTGCACCAGCAGTTCGGCCTCGATCGCCCGGCTGGCTTGCGCTACCTCGATTGGCTCCTCGGCATCCTGCGCGGCGACTGGGGCATGTCGATCACCACCAGGGTGCCGGTCTCGCGCCTGCTCGCCGAGCGCCTCTCCAACACCGCGAGGCTCGCCGGGATCACCACCCTCGTCGCCGTGCCACTGGCCTTGATGCTCGGCCTGCTGATGGCGCTGCGCGCCGGCGGCCGCTTCGACCGCGTCGCCAGCATCGTCGTGCTGGCCCTGTCGGCGACGCCGGAGTTCCTGATCGGCACGCTCGCCGTGCTGATCTTCTCGGTGAAGCTGCGATGGCTGCCGGCGGTCGCCCATGTCTCGAACGGAGCCGGCCTGCTGCAGTTCGCCCGCGCCCTGCTGCTGCCGATCGGCACGCTCGCCATCGTCGTCACGGCGCAGATCGCACGCATGACCCGCGCCACGATCGTCAACCAGCTCGACTCTCCTTTCATCGAAATGGCGACCCTGAAGGGTGTCGCGCGCCGGCGCATCGTGCTGGTCCACGCTCTCGTCAACGTCGTCGGCCCGGTCGCCAACGTCGTCGCGCTCAACATCGCATATCTCGTCAGCGGCGTCGTGGTGGTGGAGACCATCTTCGCCTTTCCCGGAGTGGCGCGGCTGATGGTCGACGCCGTGCAGGCCCGCGATCTTCCCGTCGTGCAAGCCTGCGCCATGGTTTTCTGCTTCGCCTACGTCCTGCTGATCCTGGCCGCCGATCTGCTGTCCGTAGTGTTCAACCCGCGGCTGCGGCGCGTCGCGCGGGTCCGCGGAGCCGGCGCATGAGCGGCGCCATCGACGCCGTCGCCGCGCCGCCGCGGCCGGCACGCCGCCCGCTGTTCTGGGTCTCGCTGTCCATCGTCGCAGCCTGGGCGCTGGTCGCCTTGCTGGCGCCGATCCTCATGCCGCACGATCCGACCGACTTCGTCTCCGACGATCCGTTCGCGGCGCCGGACCGCATCGCCTGGCTCGGCACCGACTATCTCGGGCGCGACCTGCTGGCCCGACTGATCGGCGGGGCACAGATCACGCTCGCCATGGCCTTCCTCGCGACCTTGCTGGCAAGCCTGCTCGGCGGCACGCTCGGCCTGCTGGCGGCGATCGCCGGCGGCTGGCTTGACGCGGTGCTGAGCCGCATCGTCGACATCGTGCTGTCGTTGCCGAAGATCATCGTCGGCCTCGTCGTCGTCGCCGCGGTCGGCCCGTCGATGGCGGCGCTCATCGCCATCGCCGGCGTGGTCTATGCCGCCGGCGTGTTCCGCATCGCCCGCGCGCTCGGCGCCGACATTGCCGTGCTGGACTTCATCCTTGCCGCACGCGCCCGCGGCGAGGGAGCGCGTTGGCTGGTCTTCGGCGAGATCCTGCCGAACATCGTCATGCCGCTCGCCGCCGATTTCGCCATCCGCATGAGCTTCGCCATCCTGTTCATGAGCAGCCTGAGCTTCATCGGGCTCGGCGTGCAGCCGCCGCGCGCCGACTGGGGCGGGCTGGTGCGCGAGAACCTGTCCGCCCTCTCCGCCGGGTCCTGGGCGCCGATCTTCCCGGCGCTCGCCATCGCCTCGCTGGCGATCGCGCTGAACCTCCTCGTCGATGCCGTCGGCGATCGCCGCCAGGCGGTGCGGGCGCGCGATGAATGACACGCCGGTCCTCGCCGTCGAGGCGCTCGTCGTGGCGCCGCAGGCCGGCGGCGCGCCGGTGGTGGACGGCATCTCCCTCACCCTCGCCAAGGGCGAGGTGCTGGCACTGATCGGCGAGTCCGGCTCGGGCAAGACCACCCTGGCGCTGTCGGCACTCGGCCGCGTGCGACCCGGCCTTGCCGTGCGCGGCGGCCGTGTCCGGCTCGGCGCGACCGACGTGCTCTGCGCCGGGGAGACAGTCCTGCGCGACCTGCGCGGCCGCCGCGCCACCTACGTCGCGCAGAGCGCCGCGGCGGCGTTCAACCCCTCGCTGCGCCTCGACTTCCAGGTGACCGAGCCGTCGCGCGTGCATCGCCTGCGCCCGCTCGCCGAGGCCCTGGCGATGGCGCACAGCCTCTACCGCCGGCTCGATCTGCCGGACAGCCGGCGCATCGGCAAGCGCTTTCCGCACGAAGTCTCCGGCGGCCAGCTGCAGCGCTTCATGGTGGCGATGGGGCTTATCGAGGGACCGGAGCTCGTGGTCTGCGACGAGCCGACCAGCGCGCTCGATGTGACCACGCAGGTCGAGGTGCTGAAGGCGTTCAAGGCGGTGATCCGCGACGGCAACACCGCCGCATTGTTCGTCAGTCATGACCTCGCCGTGGTCGCGCAGATCGCCGACCGCATCGCCGTCCTCAGCCGCGGCAGGGTCGTCGAGCAGGGCACGACCGGTGAGATACTGTCGTCTCCGCAGCAGCCCTACACGCAGGAACTGGTGGCGGCCTGCCGACGGTGGGACAGGTCCCGCAGGCCACGACCGGCGCGCGCCGGCAGCGGACCGGCGCGGCTGGAGGTCGCCGGCATCATCGCGGGATACGGCCCACGCAATCGGGTCACCGGCCGGCCTTCGGTGCTCGCGGTGAACGGCGTGACGCTGTCGGTCGCGGCGCGCGAGGTGGTCGCCGTCATCGGTGAATCCGGCTCCGGCAAGAGCACGCTCGCCCAGGTCATCGCCGGGCTGCGCCCGCCCACGGCGGGGGAAATCCGCCTGGCCGGCCGGAGGCTCGCCCCTGATGTGGCGCGGCGCAGCCTCGAGGAACGGCGGCGCGTGCAGATGGTCTTCCAGATGGCCGACACCGCGCTCAATCCCCGCCACACAATCGGCCGCATCCTCGGCCGCGCGCTCGACTTCTTCGGCCGCGAGCGCCGCAGCGCCGAGCTGCTGGAGATGGTGCGCCTTCCCGCGAGCTACGCGCGCCGGCGCCCGGGCGAGCTGTCCGGGGGCGAGAAGCAGCGCGTGAACCTCGCCCGCGCACTCGCCGCCGAGCCCGAGGTGCTGATCTGCGACGAGATCATCTCGGCGCTCGACACGGTCGTCGCCGCGGCGATCGTGCGGCTGGTCGAAGACCTGCGCGACCGGCTCGGCCTGGCCATCGTCTTCATCAGCCATGATCTCGCGACCGTCGCGACCCTCGCCGATCAGCTCGTGGTCATGCGTCGCGGCGAGGTCGTCGAGCGCGGTTCGGTCGACCAGATCCTGGCCAACCCCGGCCACCCCTACACGCGGCTGTTGCTCGCCTCGGTCCCCGAGCTGCGGATCGGCTGGCTGGAGGATGCCGCGGAGCGCGCGAAGGTTGCAACGGCGGAGCCGGTGGAATTGCCCGCCTAAGGAGAGTCCTCGCCTTACCCCGCCGCCACCATCGCGGGGCGCGCATACATGGCCGGCTCGAAGAAGCGATAGCTGCTGCCCTCGTCGAGCTTGGCGCGATAGAGTGCGATGTCGGCGTGCTTGAGCAGCGCTTCCGGCGAGTTCCCGTCATGCGGGGTGACGGCGATGCCGAGGCTCACCCCGATCGTCAGCGGATGGCCGTGCAGCTCGTAGGGCTGGCTGAGGGTCCGCACGATGCGCTGCGCCACCTCGGCGGCGTCGTCGGCCTGTTCGATGCCGGCGAGCACGACGGCGAATTCGTCGCCGCCGAGCCGCGTGACGGTGTCGACCTCGCGAACGCACGCCTGCAGCCGCTCCGCGGTGCCGATCAGCAGCGCGTCGCCGGTCGGATGACCGAACGTGTCGTTGACTGCCTTGAACCGATCCAGGTCGAGACAGAGGAGGGCACAATCCCGTCCCCGCCCGGCCTGCGCGAGCGCCTCTTCCAGGCGTTCGCGGAACAGCACCCGGTTGGCCAGGCCGGTGAGTGCGTCATGCCGCGCCAGATAGGCGATGCGGGTCTCGGCGCGGCATCGCTCGGTGATGTCCTCGTGGGTGGAAACCCAGCCGCCATCTGGCATCGGTCGGTGATGGATGGCGATGGTTTTGCCGTTCAGCAGCTCGACGACGGTGTCGGTCGGCCGATCGGATACCTGGATGGTTTCGCGCCATTGCAGATAGTTGTCGGGCGGCATCACCGGACCCGCGCCGGCTGCATAGCGCAATTCGACGATTTCCGGCAGCGACTGGCCGGGGCGGATCAGACCGGCGGAAATACCGTAGATCTCGCTGTATCGGCTGTTTGCCATGATGAGGTTTCGGTTGCCGTCGAAGAAGCACACGCCTTGGGAGACATTGCTCAGCGCGGCGTCCAGACGATCGTTGGCCTGTTCCAGGCGGAGCAGCACGGCCTCGTGCTGCATGGCAAGCGCGCAGAGATGCACGCTTCTGGTGACGATCCGGCGGTCCAGCCGGCTCGGCGGCCGGCCGGACCGGTAATAGAGCGCGAATGTCGCGATGACGCGCCCGTCCTGACCCCGGATCGGGTTCGACCAGCAGGCGCGAAAGCCGAGCGCGCAGGGAATCGCCCGGAAGCGCTCCCATTTCGGATCGGTGGCGATGTCCCGCGTTTCGACCGGCACGCCATAGTAGGCGGAGCTGCCGCACGATCCCACATCCGGGCCGATTTCGACGCCGTCGAGAATATGCGCGTAGGCCGGCGGCAGGCTCGGCGCAGCCAGCGGACGCAGCCGGTGTTCCGCGTCCACCGCGACGATCGAGCACACCGCGAATTGCGCCAGCTCTTCGATCCGCCGGCAAAGCAGGTCGGCCAACTGCTCCAGGCGCTGGCCGCCGGCGATCGCCTCCAGCACCTCGCAGTGCATGGCCTGCAGGGTCGGACGTCTGCACGAGGGCGCACGCTCGCGCCTTCGCCTGATCCGTGCCGGCAGGGTGGCCGCCGCACTCATGCCTGGAAGTCCTCGATGCCCACGCCGAAAGCAAGGAATGGCGCGTGACTCTAGGCCGCGAGAAACTGCTGCCGGGTTAACCGGACGTGCATGCTGCGCCGCGCCGGCGGTTTCGTACCATTCCGGCCACGCGCCCTGGCAGCGACCGGTGAAGAGAAAGCGGCGCCAGCCTCTGAGTGCCGCGCGATCACGGGCGACGGGGCAGCTCAATTCAAGCCGCCGAACCCTCGCTAATGCTGGTGCGGATGCCCGCCGCCGCCGATGTCGGCAACGATGGGTGCGGCGCGGATGCGCGCGATCGTCTCGCGCTCCTGCGCATCCCCGGCATGCAGCCGCCCGCGCAGCCAGCCATTCGCGTCTACCAGGAACACCGTGCCCGCCAGTTGGTCCGGCGCCACCCCGGCGACGATCGCATACGCCGTCCAGATGGTCGGGCCGAGCGCGATGCAGGCGTTCTCCTCGGCGTGGCGGGCGCCGGGACCGGCGAGCTCCAGGGTCACGTCCTCGCCCGCCGGCGGATCAGTCGCATCGGCGACGATGCGCACCACCCGGCCGCGCAGCTCGTGCAGCACCACGGCGCGACCATCGGCACAGGTGGCGGCGAAATCCGGCGCGGCCACCGGCTGCGTCCAGGCGCCGCTCGCGGCCACCTCGGCGCCGGCCTCCCGGGCCAGCAGCAGGTCGATGACATCCCAGCGCTCGTCTTCGGTCAGCACCGTCTCGAAGCCCGGCATCGCGACCGCCCCGGACGGCGCGGCGAAGCCATGCGAGACGTACCAGAACAGCTCGCCGATGGTGTGCCCGCGCAGATGCGCCGCCGTCAGATCCGCCGGCGGCACCGGAAGCTGCCGGGCCATCGGCCCGTCGCCGCGGCCGCCCTCGCCGTGGCACACTGCGCAGTTCGCGGCGAAGATGCCGGCGCCGCGGGCGATCGAGGCGGCAGCGAACCCGGTCGGCGAGCGCCAGAACGTCGTCGGAACCGCCTCGATGAACAGCGGCGAGGTACCGGCGACCGCCACCGGCAACAGCAGCACCGCGCCGACGACGGCAAGCCGGCGGAAGGCCGGGCGCACTATCGCGGCGGCGATGAGCAAGGCGGCAAACGCGGCGCAGCCCGCAGCGGCCAGCAGCAGCGGCCGCGCCGCCGGATCGGCGAGCGCGACCAGGCTCGGACGCACCGGGAACGGCCAGTCCGGCTGCGCATGGATGCCCGGCATGACCGAGGCCAGCCGGCCGGCCACCAGCACCACGGTGAGGCCGAGTACGGTTTCCAGCGCGACGCTCAGGCGCAGTTTTCCCTTTGCACGCTCCGGCTCGCCGCCCGAAAGCGCGGCCGTCAGCCCCAGGCGATTCACCGCCGCCAGCGTCACCAGGATCGCGAACAGCAGCAGCTTGGTCAGCGCCAGGCGGCCATAGAGCGTGCCGATCAGCGCGGGGACGCTGCCGATCAGCTCCAGCGCCTGCACGAGCGCCGTGCCCGCCAGCACGACGACGCAGGCGAAGCCCAGCGGCGAGAACCGCAGCGACAGAGCTCGCGCCTGCGCCGCCGGCAGCACGCCCACCGCCATGAACAGCGGCACCAGCGAACCAAGCCAGGCGCCGGCGGCGAGCAGATGCAGCGCCTCGGTTCCCCCCAGCCACGTCCCTTCGGCGCCGCCCATCGCCGCGGCGTGGCCCATTCCCGCCTGCGTCACCACCGCCATGCCGGCAAGAACACAGGCCGCCGCCAGCCGGCCGAAATCGGCCGTCATGCCGAAACAGGCGATCGCGGCGAGCAGGACGATCGTGCGCAACAGCAGCAGATGGCCGAAGCGGGTTTGCAGCAGCACCGGCATCAGCGCCGACAGCAACTGCCCCGTGGTCTCCGCCTCGGCCATGTCCACCGCCTCGCCGGCGAGCCAGAGCCCGCCCGCCAGCAGCGCGACCGCGGTGCTGATCCAGACCAGCCGGCGCAAGCCCCGCTCGATGCGCACCGCCGCTGCACCCGCCACGGCCAGGATCGGCAGCAGCACGACAGCACGGAACACCAGTGCGCCGAATACCGACAGCACCGCCGCCATGTCGACGCCCCGCCCGATCGCCCGCAGATCCCCGGCATGGCGGACCAGCATGTCCATGCTCAGGGCTCCACGGTAAAGCCGTAGCTGCCCTGGGTGCGGTGCGTATCCACCGACAAGGCCCGCCAGGTCACGGTGTAGCCACCCGGCGACAGCGGCCGGAGGCTGACGCTGACATGCTTCGCATCGTCGGGCGCGGCATGCAGGTCGGCCTTGTCGACGCGGTTGCCCTGGGCGTCGCGCACCTCGATGCTGGAAAAGCCCGGCTCCAGTGCCTCGGTGAAGTCGATCGAGACTTCGCTCGGCGCCTTCACCGTCGATCCCACCGGCGGCGACGCCGCGCGCAGGAAGGCGTGCGCCGACGCCGCACCCGGCATCCCGAGCAGCAGGCAGGCAACCAGCAGACGCGAGGTTCTCATCGGAAGATCGGCCTGCCGATGCTGTTCGGGAACAGGTCATCGAGGAACACGTGGAATTGCGTGATCACGCCGACATTGCTGCCGGAGGCCTTGTTGCCGGGGATCAAGGCCTCGATGCCGAGCTGGTAGGTGTCGCCGGAATAGATCACGCCCGGCGCGAAGACGAGCTGCGTGCCGAGGTCGCTGGGCGAGGTGGCGGGCGAGGAATAGGCCAGTTCGACGAGCGGCGTGAGCCGGGCGACGAAGTCCGGGATATTGAGGTGCCGCACCTGCGACTGCAGATAGGGGATGCTGTACTGCAGCGAGAGACCGCCCACCCAGCGGTTGGCGTAGCCGTTGTTGAACAGCATCGAGGTGAGGCCGGTATCCGGGTCGACGGTCTGGCCGGTCACCTTCAGCTCCCGGTCGGCGATGGCGAAGCCGCCGGTGCCGGTGATCGCCAGCGGCCGGAGCCAGCCGATCGGCAGGTCGCCGAGCCCCTTGCCGAAATAGACCGTCGGCGTGGTGGAGCCGTACTGGTCGGCCCCGATATGCGTCGTGCCGGTGTGTCCGAACTCCCGGATCACGCCGAGCGACATCATGAACTCGTGCTCGGCGTTGACATAGACCTGGTATTTGGCGGTCACCGTCAGATCCTGCCAGCCGATGCGGGTCTTGTCGTGGGCGGTGTCGAGCACGGTGTAGCCGTCATTGATGGCGAAGCCGAAATTGCGCGTGATCGTCTTGTCGAACTCGCCGGTGATGTCGGTCTCGTAGGTCGGGCCGGGTCCGCCATCGGCCCCATGCCGGAGATAGGTGATCGTCGGAAAGGACGCCTCGTCGGAGACGGCCGGGTCGTCGATGGTGAGCGTGGCGACGAAGACGCGCGCGCCGGCGATGCCGTGCGCCAGTGCCGCCATTGACGGTGCCAGGCAGGCGCCGGCGGCGGCGCAGCCGAGAACAAAACGGTTCATGGAACCGATTCCCTTGCAGATCATGAGCTGAACGAGGGTCACGCCCGGTGTGGGCGAAGGTTCAGCCGATCGGCGGCGCGCGCGCCCGATTTGCCAGCGAGACAAGACGCGGCAGGAGCGGCGCCGCAGCGGTCTCGACCGGCCTTGCGTCGGAATAGACGAACGGCTCCGGCACCCGCACGGCCGGCGGCACCGCCGCGGTGGCGAGGCCCTGGCAGACCGGACACACAGAGTGCGCCTTCTCCGGGGCCGGGCCGTGATGCGGCATCGGCATGCCGGGCATCGCCGCGTCGCTGCAAACGGGCTGGGAAAGTTCCGTCAGCGCCAGGCAATGGGAGAACAGGGTGCCCCACTGCACGAACAGCAGCAGGGCCAGCACGCGCACCAGCACGTTTCTCCCGCGGCGCATGAATTCATCCTGCGCCGGAGCGGCCCGGCTGCGCAAGTGCCGGAACTGTAACGATCAGCTGGGGGCGCGCTTCTCCGCCAGGAACGCCTCGACGCGGTCGCTCGCCAGCTTGGCCTGCGCCGCCGGGCCGTCGAACACCTCGTGCGAGCGCTGGATCAGCGCCTGCTTGGTGGCGGGATTGTCGATCCGGGTCTCGAGGAAGTGGCTGAAGCCGAGCAGCGCGTTCTGCTGCGCATTGAGGTCCTGCTGAGCGATCGGCGCCGCCGCCGCGAACGCCGGCAGTTCCGGCATCGTCCGCGGCGTGCTGCGCAGCGTGAGCAGCGGGCCGAAATCTTGCGCGCTCGCCACTCGCGCGCCGAGCTGGTTGCGCGCCAACCCCCAGCCGTCGATCAGGAAACGCAGCAGGCTGGTATGATCGAACGTCGCGGAGAGGACGCCCGCATCGAGCATCGGCGAGACCAGCACCGCCGGCACCCGCACGCCGAGGCGATTGAACGCAAACCGGTCGACGTTGCCGTCCGGCGGTGTCGCCTCGGGCGGCGGCACGTGGTCGTAGAACCCGCCATGCTCGTCGTAGAGAATGACCAGCAGCGTCTTCTCGAATACCGAGGGGCTGGCTTTGAGGAAATTGTATGCATTGGCGATCAGCGCCTCGCCGCGCAGCACGTCGTGCGGCGGATGCTGGTCGTTCTGGCCGTTGCTGGCGAAGTAGATCGGCTCGATGAAGGTGTAATTGGGCAGGCGCCCGGCCGCGACATCGCCGGCGAAATCCGCCATCTTCTTGTAGGCGCCGAGATAGCGCTCGTCCTGGTGCAGCAGCACCAGCGACTGCGGAACGTCGCCGTAATAGATGGCGAAACCCTTTCCCGCCTCGTGCAGCAGGTCGTAGATCGTGTTCTGGTCATAGACGTGCAGACCGGGGTTGAACACGCCCTCGGGCATGTCGACGTGACCGAGCGAGGTGCCGCTGTGCACGAAGAAGCGGTTGGGCCAGGTCGGGCCGGGCAGCGAGCTGAACCAGTGATCGCAGATGACGAAATGCTCCGCCAAGGTGTGCAGGGCGGGGAGCGCGCCGCGCGGGTAGTAGGCCATGATCTCGGGCCGCTCGGCGGTCTTGCTGGGGTAGTGGTGGGCGAAGTTCTGCACGAAGCCCTGCATGCTGCCGGTGCTGATCTGCTGCAGCACGTCATCTAGATCATGGCCCGGGTCGTCGGCGATGCCTCGGGAATCGGTGACGGACTGGCGCAGCACCGGGGCCCCCGGCGTGACGTCCGGATTGGTCATCAGATTATCCGGGTCGATCCCGTTCACCCCGGGGAGGGCTCCGAGCATGCGGTCGAAGGAGTGGTTCTCCAGCATCAGGACGACGACGTGTTCGAACATGGTGATCTCCTGCCCGCCTTTTCCGGCACCGGCGTGGACGCGGCCGCTTGGACCAGGCCGCCTCTTGCGCTAGGCTCGGCGCTCGCCGATTGCAATCCCTGATTGCCGAAATCGTTACGCTTCGTCAACTCACGAGCCGTTCATGCCACCCGACCAGCAAACCGGCCAGCCGCCCGCCCGCAGTGTCCGCTCTTCGGTCTGCCCGCATGACTGCCCCTCGACCTGCGCGCTGGAGGTGGAGGTCCTGGATGGGGTGCGGATCGGCCGGGTGGGGGGCGCGGCGGCAAACAGCTACACGGCCGGCGTGGTCTGCGCCAAGGTCGCCCGCTACGCCGAGCGCATCCACCATCCCGGCCGGCTGACCCGGCCGCTGGCGCGCAGCGGGCCGAAGGGCTCGGGGCGCTTCGTGCCGATCGGCTGGGACGAGGCGTTGGACCGCGTAGCGGGCGCCTTCACCGAGACCACGGCGCGGCACGGCGCGGAAGCGGTCTGGCCGTATTTCTTCGCCGGCACCATGGGCCTGCTGCAGCGCGACGGCATCAACCGCCTGCGGCACGCCATGCGCTATTCCCGCCAGAAGGGCACGATCTGCTCGGCGGTCGCGCAGGCCGGCTGGATGGCGGGGGTGGGGCGCTTCACCGGCCCCGATCCCAGGGAGATGGCGAAGTCCGACCTGCTCGTGGTCTGGGGCGGCAATCCCGTCGCCACCCAGGTGAACGCGATGGCCCACATCACCCGCGCCCGCAAGGAGCGCGGCGCCAGGCTGATCGTGGTCGACCCGTATCGCACCGGCACCGCGGCGGTGGCCGACACGCATATCGCGCTGCGCCCCGGCACCGACGGCGCGCTCGCCTGCGCGGTGATGCACGCGGCGTTCCGCGACGGGTATGCCGATCGCGCCTACATGGCGCAATACGCCGACGAGCCGGCGGCGCTGGAAGCGCATCTGCGCACCCGCGATCCCGCCTGGGCGGCGTCCATCACCGGCCTGCCGGAAGCCGAGATCGAGGCCTTCGCGCGCGCCTACAACACGACGCAGCGCAGCTTCATCCGGCTCGGCTACGGGTTTTCGCGACTGCGCAACGGCGCCGCCAATCTGCACGCCGTGAGCTGCCTGCCGACGGTGACCGGCGCCTGGCGGCATGAGGGCGGCGGCGCCTTCTGGGACAACCGCAGCATCTATCACTGGGACAAGACGCTGATCGAAGGCCTCGATATGCAGGACCTCTCGGTGCGCGAGATGGACATGAGCCGGCTCGGCGCGGTGCTGACCGGCGATCGGACCGAGCTCGGCAGCGGGCCGCCGGTGCACGCCATGCTGATCCAGAACACCAACCCGGCTGTGGTGTGTCCGGACAGCAACCGGGTGCGGCGCGGTTTCCTGCGCGACGATTTGTTCGTCTGCGTGCACGAGCAGTTCATGACCGAGACGGCGCGGCTCGCCGACATCGTACTGCCGGCGACGATGTTCATGGAGCATGACGATCTCTATCAGGCCGGCGGGCACAGCCACCTCCAGATCGGCCCGAAGCTGATCGAGCCGCCCGGCGAATGCCGCTCCAATCACGCCGTGCTGCAGGGTCTGGCGAAGCGGCTGGGTGCGCGCCATCCCGGCTTCGAGATGACGGAGATGGAGATCATCGACGCGACGCTGCGCGCGTCGGGCTGGCCGGACGCGGCGACGGTGCTGGAACGGCGCTGGATCGACGCGCAGCCGGACTTTGCCGAGAGCCATTTCCTCAACGGCTTCGGCCATGCCGACCGGCGTTTTCATTTCGCCCCGGATTGGAGCCGGATCGGGCCCGACCACGCGCGCATGCCGCGCCTGCCCGACCACATGGCGGCGATCGACGAGAGCACGCATGACCGTCCGTTCCGCCTGGTCGCGGCGCCGGCGCGGCAATTCCTCAACACCAGCTTCACCGAGACGCCGACCAGCCGCAAGCGCGAGGACCGGCCGACGGCCCTGGTGCATCCCGACGACGCGGCGCGCCTCGGGCTGATCGAAGGCGGGATGGTGCGGCTGGGCAATGCGCAGGGCGAGGTGGCCGTGCATGTGCGGCTGTTCGACGGCCTGCAGCCTGGGGTGGTGATCGTCGAGAGCGTCTGGCCGAACGCCGACTTCGTCGGCGGGGTCGGCATCAACGTGCTGACCAGCGACGACCCTGCGCCCCCGAACGGCGGCGCCGTGTTCCACGACACCGCCGTCTGGATGCACGCCATGCAAGCGGAGCTTCCCGTCGCTGCGGAGTAATCGCGACACCTCGATAGCGACCTACAAGGCGAAGCGCGACTTCAAGGTCACCGCCGAGCCCGAGCCCGTCATGCGGGGAGCTCGCACGGCTTCCCCGATGTTCGTCGTGCAGAAGCATCATGCGCACCGCGCCGGCCTGCACTGGGATTTCCGGCTGGAGCATGGCGGCGTGCTGTGGAGCTGGGCGGTGCCGAAGGGCCCGTCCCTCGATCCAGCGGACCGCCGGGTGGCGATCCATGTCGAGGATCACCCCATCGACTACGCGGATTTCCAGGGCACCATCCCGGACGGCCACTATGGTGCGGGGAAGGTGGAGACCTGGGATCGCGGCGACTGGGAGCCGCTGGAGGACCCGGACGAGGGCATGCGCCGGGGCAATCTGCGCTTCGTCCTGCACGGGCAGCGCCTGGCCGGCCGGTTCACGCTGGCCCGGCTGAGCCGGCGCGATCCAAAGAAGCAGGAAGGGTGGTTCCTGATCAAGGGGCACGACGAGCGGGCTCGCGAGGGTGTCGACGCGCTCGTGCTCGAGCGGGAGGTGCCTCTCTCCAAGCCCGCCAAGGCGTCGCCGAAGAGGAAAGCCTCCGGTGCGCCGGCAAAAGGCGCGGTGCGCGGCCCGTTGCCGCTGCGTCCGGAGCCGCAGCTCTGCACCATCGCCGACGAGCCGCCGGACGGCGATGACTGGGTCTGCGAAATCAAGTTCGACGGCTATCGCCTGATCGCCGCCATCGAGGACGGAAAAGTCCGCCTGCTCACCCGCAACGGCCACGACTGGACGGAGCGGATGCCGGCGCTGGCGGCCGCCGTCGCGCAGCTCGGCCCGCGCTCGGCGATGGTCGACGGCGAGCTCGTCGCCCTGCGCGAGGACGGCGTCTCCAGCTTCGCCGGCTTGCAGACGGCGTTGCGGGCCGGCCGCGACGACACGCTGTTCTTCTATGTCTTCGACCTGCTGCACCTGGAGGGCTGGGATCTGCGGCCCTGCGCCTTGCTGGAGCGCAAGCGGGTGCTGGCCGGACTGACGGGCTGGACCGGCATGCTGCGCTACAGTGACCATCACCAGGGCCGCACGCATGACATGCGCCGCAACGCCTGTCGGATGCACCTCGAAGGGATCATCTGCAAGCGGGCCGACGCCCCCTACCAAAGCGGCCGCAGCCCGGCCTGGCTCAAGGTGAAATGCGGCGGCCGCGAGGAATTTCTCGTGCTCGGCTGGACGCCGCCCGCCGGCAGCCGGGTGGGCATCGGCGCGCTGCACGCCGGCTACTACGACCCCGCAGGTCGGCTGCACTACGCCGGCGGCATCGGTACCGGCTTTTCCGACCGGGAGCTCGCATCGTTGCGAAAGCGGCTCGAACCGCTCAAGGCGGACATCCCCGACGGCCTGCTCGTCTCGGGCGACCCGATCGATCCCGCGGTGACCTGGGTGCGGCCGGAGCTCGTCGCCGAAATCCAGTTCACCGGCTGGTCCGGGGCCGGGCGGGTGCGCCACGCCGTCTATCTCGGCCTGCGCGAGGACAAGCCCGCCCGCGACGTGGTCCGCGAGGTGGCCGACCCGGATGCCGAGCGGACGCAATTGCCGCCGCCTCGCTCGACCGCCACCGTGGTGAGCGCGCGAAAGGGCTGGCACGGCGCGGTGCCGCCATTGCGGCGCGCCGTAGAGGGACCATCAAGACCCTCCGGCGCCGCCAAACCCGCCAGCGCAATCGTCGTGGCGCGCCCGCCCAAGCGCGCCGCCGTCACCATCGCCGGCGTCACGCTCAGCCACGCCGACCGGCAGCTCTGGCCCGGCATCACCAAGCAGGACCTCGCGGAATACTGGCAGGCCGTCGCGCCAGCCGCCCTCCCCGGCCTCGCCCGGCGCCCGCTCTCCATCCTGCGCTGCCCTGACGGCATCGACGGGCGGGAAAAGTTCTTTCAGAAGAACGGCCACGGCATCATGCCGCCGGCGGTGCGCGAAGGCAGCGTCGCCAGGCAGCCCTACCTCGCCATCGACGACGTCGAGGGGCTGATCTCCATGGCGCAGATGTCTGCCATCGAGCTGCATCCCTGGGGCGCCGCCGAGGCCGATCCGATGCACCCGGACCGCCTGGTGTTCGACCTCGACCCGGGCGAGGGCGTGAAATGGCCTGAAATCACCCGGGCCGCCCACCTCGTGCGCGAACGGCTGCAGCGCCTCGGGCTCGTGTCCTTCTGCCGCACCACCGGCGGCAAGGGCCTGCACGTCGTGGTGCCGCTCACCCCCGAAGCGGACTGGGAGCGGGCGAAGCCGTTCTGCCGGGCGTTTGCCGAAGCCCTGGCGCAGGAACGGCCGGAACGCTACCTCGCCCACCTCAAGATCGCCGACCGCAGCGGCCGCATCCTCGTGGACTGGCTGCGCAACGGCCTCGGCGCGACCGCGGTCGCCTCGTTCTGTCCCCGCGCTCGCCCGGGCGCCACCGTCGCCACCCCGGTTGCGTGGGAGGAAGTCACGCCGAAGCTCGACCCTTCGGCCTTCACCGTGCGCACCGTGCCTGACCGGCTGGCCCGTCTGCGCAAGGACCCCTGGGCGGAGTTCGAGGCGGTGAACCAGCGCCTGCCGGACCTCGCCGCAAGACCCGCCGCCGGGGCAGGCAAGCCCAAGCCGGCCAAGGGCAAATCCTCGATCGTCATCGCGTCGCGGCCGCGGCCGCGCAGATGAAACGGGTCATACCAGTTCTCGGGCGCGCTGACTCATGGCCGTCATATCAGCAAAGCGGGATCCCATGTGCCGCGTGGACCCCCGCTTTCGCGGGGGTGACGATCTTGCAGCCGAACCAAGGAACATCCGTCAGGTCATGCCAGTTCTCGGGCGCGCCGGCTCATGGCCGTCATATCAGCGAAGCGGGAATCCATGTGCCGCGTGACCCCCGCTTTCGCAGGGTGACGATACCTTTCGCGGGGGTTGACGATAATGGGTGGCGCTCTGTGGGACCTCGTATAAGCGTCAGTCGCCCACGCCGATCGCTTCCACGGTGACGGCGGGGCGGCCGGGAACCTCCACCACCTCGCCCATCCGCGCGCCCAGCAGCGCCTGGGCCAGCGGCGCCGTCCAGCCCAGCAGGCCTTTTGCCGGATCGGCCTCGTCCTCGCCGACGATCCGATACCGCCCGGCCTCGCCGTTCGCCTTGCGGATGGCCACCGTCGTGCCGAAAGCGACCTCTTCGGGCGGCGCCGTGGGCGCGTCCATCAGCCGGGCGCTGGCCCGCCGCGCCTGCCAATAGCGCAGGTCGCGCGCCAGCCTCGGTCGATCGAGGTCGTCCTGCGCCGCCGCCGCGAGCAAGCCCTGCAATCGCGAGACCTGGTCCTCGATGAGCTTCAGGCCGTTCGGGGTGACCAGGTTCGGGTGCGTGCTGACCGGCCGTTCGGGCAGCACCGCCGCGTTCGCCTCGGCAGCCTCCTCGGAGACGAAAGCGCGGCTCATCGCACGCTAGCTGGTCGCCCCGGACAGGACGGGCAGGACGCCCGGCACGAGAGGCGAGGTCGGGTCATCGGCCTCCGCTTCGAGCTCGGCACGGGCGCGGTTCCAGTAGTCCTCGGGGCGGCCCTCGGGGCGGCCATCCTCCTCCCACAGCGCGTAGGCGCGTTCCCGGATCCGATCTTCCGGCGGCTTCTCGTCGATCGACATTCCGCGTCTCCTCGTCTGCCCTTCGACCGTAACGCGCAGCAGCGGCGGCTGTTCGATGCCCCGGTCACCGGGAACTCCGGCATCCGGTGTCCTGTTTCCCTCGACGACCGTCCATGGCGAACGATGAAAGGTCGGTGCAGCAGGCGCGGAGCGGATGGCGTCCATCGACGAACGACTGAAAGACGTGCTGGACGAGACGCGGCTGGCGATGCTGGGCACCCAGCTGCTGATGGGCATGCAATACCGGGCGGCATTCTCGCCGATCTTCGACTCCCTGCCGCACCCTTTCCGGCTGCTGGACTGTGCCGCGCTCCTGCTGATCCTCGGGACGACCGGCCTGCTGCTCGCGACACCGCTGTTCCACCAGATCGCCGAGGCGGGCCACGCCACGCCCCGCATGCTGCACCGCGCCTCCGGCCATCTGCAGGCCGCCCTTCTGCCGCTGGCGACCGGCCTCGGGATCGACGTCGCGATCGGCTTTGCGCCGGTGACTGGAGCTTTGGGCGCCGCCGGAGCCGGCGGGCTCTTCGTCCTGGGTTCGCTGGCGGCCTGGTATATGTGGCCGCTGCTGTCGCCGCTGCGGCGCAAACCCCGCGAGGCGCCGAGGGAGAGCAAGCAGCAATCGCTCGAGACCCGCATCGGGCAGGTGCTCACCGAGCTGCGGGTCATCCTTCCCGGCGCGGCGGCGCTGTTCGGTTTCCAGTTCGCCGCGGCCCTGACCCAGGCCTTCGCACGGCTGCCGACAGTGTCGAAGGCCGTGCATCTCGCCAGCCTCGGGGCGGTGGCGCTGGCGGTGATCATGCTGATCGCCCCCGCCGCCTATCACCGGATCGCCGCCGGCGGCGACGCCGGGGAGGGCGTGCTGCGCTACGCCGTGCGCCTGATGATCCCGGGGGTGGGACTGCTGGCGCTCGGCCTGGTCGGGGATTGCTACGTCACGGTGCAGATGGTCATCGGCCGTCCGTTTCTGGCGCTGGCGATCAGCGGTGCCGCCTTCTTCGCCCTCGCCGCGCTGCTCTATGGGGTTCCGTTAGCGAGCCGGCGGCGCGGCGAGCGCGCTGCTCTGCAGCTCGGAGCCGCTTCCTGAAGTCATTGGGTTCCGTTCACTAAGCCGAGCGGCGCAAACCCCGTCCGAACCCCGCTGTTAGCGGCAGACAAATATGGAGATAGCCAATGCCGCAGGATCCGCAGACCGCGCACGCCACGCCGCCGCAGCCCGACCAGAAGCAGCCGCCACCCGGCAGCACCGGCGAGATGACGCCGAAACCGGACCACGGCGAGGAAAGCTATCGGGGATCCGGGCGGCTGGCCGGGCGCGCGGCCATCATCACCGGGGCAGATTCCGGCATCGGTCGCGCCGTCGCCATCGCTTACGCCCGGGAAGGCGCCGACGTGCTGATCTCCTATCTCGAGGAGCACGACGATGCCGCCGAAACCGCACGCTGGATCGAGCAGGCCGGCAGGCGCGCCATTGTCGTCGCCGGCAACGTCGCAGAGGAAAGCCACTGCAAGGAGCTGGTCGATCGCGCGGTCCGCGAGTTCGGCCGCCTCGACATCCTGGTCAACAACGCCGCCATGCAGCGGACCCACGAGAGCATCGAGGAAATCAGCTCGGAAGAGTGGGACCAGACCTTCCGCACAAACATCTACTCGCAATTCTACCTGTGCAAGGCAGCGATCCCGCACATGAAGCCCGGTTCGGCGATCGTCAACACGACCTCGATCAACGCCAAGAACCCCTCACCCCAGCTCCTGGCCTACGCCACGACGAAGGGGGCGATCGCCAACTTCACCGCCGGCCTGGCGCAGCTCGTGGCCGAGAAGGGCATTCGGGTGAACTGCGTGGCGCCCGGGCCGATCTGGACCCCGCTGATCCCCTCGACGATGCCCGAGGAGGCGGTGAAGAATTTCGGCAAGAACACGCCCATGGGCCGCGCCGGCCAGCCTGCCGAACTCGCCCCGGCCTACGTCATGCTGGCGTCCGGGGAGGCCAGCTACATCACCGGTGCCCTCATCCCGGTGACCGGCGGGCGCCCCATGCTGTAGGCTGACATTCACTCTCGGGGAAAGCTCGCGCATGCGTGACCGCCGCCTGCCGGGCGAGTAGCGTCGTGTCCAGCCGACTCGCGACGCTTCCCGGGAGACATCGATGCCGTTGAGAGTGTTTTTCGCGACCCAGAATCACCGGGACGACGCGTTCTGCGCCACCCTGATCCGGGAGGCCATGGAACAGGCGGCCCGCGAAATCGGCCAGAGCCTGGAAATCGAGGCCGTCGACCGGCCGCCGCCCGGGCGAATAAACCAGCCGCCCGCCATCCGCGGCGGCCTCGGCCCGGTGGTCCTGGACCGCATCCGCGAGGCGGATGTCTTCCTGGCCGACCTCACCCTCACCGGGCCCGGCGCTGCAGCGACCACCCCCTGCCCCAACGTCATGCTCGAATACGGCTACGCGCTCGCCGCCCTGGGTGAGCAGCGCACGCTCGCGGTGATGAACGAGGCCTTCGGTGCGCCCGCCACCCTGCCCGCCGACCTGCAGCTGAAGAACTGGCCCATCCTCTACAGCGCCGCCGCCCAAGCCGATCCGGAAGCCGGCGAGCGCGCGCGACAGCAGGCGCGCGTCCTGCTGACCGGGCGCCTCAAGATGGCCCTCAAGGCGCTCGTCACCCAGTTCCCCGACGGCAGCGCCGGCGGCGCACGGCCGCACCTCCCGGCCGAGCCGATGGACGGGGTGGGGCGGTTCCTGGCACCCGGCGAAACGCTGTGCGTGCGCACCACCCTGCTGCCCGCGACGATCACCCGGCCGGTTCGCCTCGCCGAAGGGCCCTATCTCTTTCTTCGCCTGTTTCCGCATTTCAGGCGCCCGCCGCTCACCAACGCCGAGGCCCAGCGCATCACCCACGCACGGCTGCACCCGATGAGCGCCCCTCCCGCCAACGGCATCCCCACCCCGGGCCAAGGGGGGATTGCGCTGGGGCGCAACGCCCACGGGGCCGTCGCCTTCTCGCCGGCGCCAGCCCAGCCGGACCTCGCCGAGAGCGCCGTCCAGCTGTTCCTGTCGGGCGAGATCTGGGGCATCGACCTGCGGCTTCTCGAACGCGAGCGCCTGACGCGGGCCAGCGGGATCAATACGCCCTTCATCCCGACCGGGGCGGTGGAAGAGGCGCTGGTCGACGGACTCGTCGGCTTCGCCGAGGCCGGGAGAGGCCGCCTCCAGCTCGCCCCGCCGATCCGCATCGAGGCCGGGCTGTCCGGCATCGCCGACTACACGCTGGCGATCCGCAAGGAGCGCTTCGCCGAACCGTTCGCCGGCCACGTGTTTCCGGACCACGTCGTGCACGCGGCAACCCTCGAGGGTTGGGATTTCGACCCCTACATGGTTCTCAAGCCGCTCTTCGACGCGATCTACGACGCGGCGGGGCTGGAGCGGCCGGATTATCGGGTTTCCGGGCGGCGGCGGACGTAGGTTAATCGAGACCAGGCAAGCAAGGCCGGGGCTTTGCCCCGGACCCCACCAGGAGGCCGAAGCCTCCTGGACCTCATTGAGCGCTGCGCGGCGGGGTCAGTGTCCTGATCGTCTTGCAGTAGGTCGCGAGATATTTGCTCATCGAGAGGTGCCGTTCGGCATAGGCGCGTGCATTGTCGCGGATGTGGCCGTCCAGCCAGTCGTCTTCCAGCACCTCCAGAATTGTCTCGCTCAGGGCCCGCGGATCGAAGAAGGGCGCCAGCAATCCGTTGCGGCCGTGCCGGATGAATTCGGCGATCGGCGCGGTGTCGCTGCCCACCACGGCGCAGCCGCACGCCAGCGCTTCACGCAGCGACCACGACGCGACGAAGGGATAGCTGAGATACACATGCGCATCCGAGCGACGCAGCAGCCGCCGATAGGCGTCATGGTCGATCACGCCGACGAAATGCACCCGGCCGGCATCATAACGGCCGCGCATCTCGTCCAGGAAGTGCTGCTTCCAGCTTCTTCCATCCTCCGGCAACGGGCCGTAACCCTCGGCTTCCGCGCCGATGACGACCACCCGGACATCCTTTCGCGCCAGCAACGCGGGGAGCGCGCGCATCATGATGTGCAGGCCGCGACAGGGCTCGAGAAACCGGTTGATATACGTCACCAGCTTCTCCGAGGGCGCGATGCACGCCGCGGACCTGAGAGCCGGGTCGCGCACTACCTCCGCGAGCGGCAGAGGCGCGTTCCGGATCGCCGGGTCCGGTGAGAACAGGGACAGGTCGATCCCCTCGCGGATCAGCGTGATCCGCTTGCGGAACTCCGGCGGATAGGTCGAGAGCTGGAACTCCGTCGGGATCTGCCCCATGCCCGGATTGGCAAGGGCGAGATGGTTGACCGCGTTGGTGGCCCGCTGCCAGCGCCACGCGTACGGTCCGCGGTCGAACTCCGGATCGAAGTTCACCTCCTGCGATTGATAGTAGAATTCGAAATAGCCCAGCAACGGCACGTCCGGCCAGACGTCCTGCAGATTCAGCAGATCGCCCCAGCCATGATGGCCGAGGATGATGTCGGGCCGGTAACCCGTCTTCTTCAGTCCCGACGCCAGCCTGGCCATGGCGTCCGCACGACGCAGCGCGAGATCGTAATGCCGCGCACCGGGATGCACGTCATCGTTCATGGCCATATCGAAATCGTGGTCGACCTTGCGGACATTGTGCATCTGCTGATCGGTCGGACGGGTAATGAAGACGACTTCATGGCCGTTGTCGCGCAGCAACCGGACGATGTGCCAGTACTGGCTGGGAAAGCTGTGATGGATGAAGAGGAATTTCATGCCGGGCTGCGCTACACTGGCGCCGAGAAAGCCTTGACACAAGGGAGGCCGCCCATGGATCAGCCGTCAGACGGGTTCCGTCGGGAGCACGACAGCATCGGCGAGGTCGCCGTTCCGGCCTCCGCCTATTACGGCGCGCAGACCATGCGCGCGGTGCAGAATTTCCCGATCTCCGGCGTGCCGCTCTCGCACTACCCGCCTCTGCTGCGCGGCCTCGCCATGGTCAAGCTGGCCGCGGCGCGGGCCAACGCCTCGCTCGGCAAGCTTCCCCCGGAGAAGCTGGCGGCCATCGAGAGGGCTGCCCAGGAGGTGATCGACGGGGCGCTTCACGATCAGTTCCCGATCGACGTCATCCAGGGCGGCGCCGGCACCTCGACGAACATGAACATGAACGAGGTGCTCGCCAATCGCGGCCTGGAGCTGATGGGGCATCGCCTGGGCGACTATCACGCGCTGCATCCGAATGACGACGTCAATCTCAGCCAGTCCACCAACGACGCCTATCCGACGGCGGTGCGGGTTGCCGTGCTGCTGTCCTGTGACGCGCTCGGGCGCGCCCTGGAAACCCTGGCGGCGGCGTTCGACCAGCGGGCCGAGGCGACCGCCGACATCGTCAAGCTCGGCCGCACGCAGCTGCAGGATGCGGTGCCGATGACCCTCGGCCAGGAGCTCGGCGCCTATGCCGCGACCATCCGCGAAGACGTGCAGAGGCTGCAGGAGGCCTCGCGCCTGCTGCACGAGATCAATCTCGGCGGCACGGCAATCGGCACGCGGATCAACGCCGATCCCGAATACGGCCGACGCGCGATTGCCGAGCTGGCGGAAATCAGCGGCTTCGCGGTGGTGCAGTCGATCAACCTCGTCGAGGCCAGCTGGGACATGGGCGGCTTCGTCATGTTCTCCGGCGTGCTGAAGCGGATCGCCAGCAAGCTGTCCAAGATCGCCAATGATCTGCGCCTGCTCTCCTCGGGCCCGCGCGGCGGCTTCTGCGAGATCAGCCTGCCGGCGATGCAGCCGGGTTCGTCGATCATGCCGGGCAAGGTGAACCCGGTCATCCCCGAGGTGGTCAACCAGGTATGCTTTCAGGTGATCGGCAACGATCTGGCGGTGACGATGGCGGCGGAAGCCGGGCAGCTGCAGCTCAACGCCTTCGAGCCGCTGATCGCACACAACGTCCTGGGCTCGATGGGCTTGCTGACCAACGCCATCGTCACCTTCACCGACCGTTGCGTGGTCGGCATCGAACCCCGGCCCGCCGACTGCCGCCGGCATGTGGAAGCGAGTGTCGGCGCGGTCACCGCGCTGGTGCCGCTGATCGGCTACGAACGCGCCGCCGAGATGGCCAAGCAGGCTCTGGCCACCGGCAGCACGATCCGCGCCCTCGCCCGCGAAGCCCTGAACATGAGCGACGAGGACCTGGACGCCATCCTGAACCCCAGCCACCTGGCGACGCTGCAGTAAGACGAGGTCCCACAGAGCGCCACCCATTATCGTCACCCCCGCGAAAGCGGGGGTCCACGCGGCACATGGATTCCCGCTTCGCTGATATGACGGCCATGAGTCGGCGCGCCCGAGAACTGGTATAAAAGGGTCCAGGGGCGACGGCCCCTGGCGAAGGTCCAGGAGGCAGAGCCTCCTGGCCTTGGTTGCCTATCGTTCCGGCGCCAGCAAGGCGAGCGAGCGAGCGCTGCACTCGAACACCTGCCCCATCTGATAGTGCTGCTCGCGCGCGTCCGGCGCCGCAGTATCGAGGATCGACTTCCATTGCCAGCCGCGAGCGCCGTGCGGCAGACTGAACGACACGATATCGTGGTGTGCGTTCAGCACCATCAGCAGGGTGGCATCCGTACCGCGCCGCCGTATGCCGGTCGCCTGGGCGCGACCGTTCATCAGCATGCCGAAGCAATGCATGCTCCCGTCGCGCCAATCGCTCTGCTGCATTTCCTCACCCGAGACATTGACCCAGGTGACGTCCTTCACGCTCACCACCGGGTCGTAATCGCCGGTGAGAAAGCGGCCGCGCCGCAGAATCGGGTATTGCGCACGAAGTTCGGTCAGGCGGCGCACGAAGGCGATCAGCGCCTCGGTGTGGGTATTGGTTTCCCAGTCGATCCAGCTGACCGGGTTGTCCTGGCAGTAGGCGTTGTTGTTGCCCCTCTGGGTACGCCCGCGCTCGTCGCCGGCGAGCAGCATCGGGGTGCCCTGCGAAAGCAGCAAGGTGGCCAGCAGGTTGCGCTTCTGCTGCGCACGCAATGTCTTGATGGCGGGATCGTCGGTCGGGCCCTCGACGCCGCAGTTCCAGCTGTGGTTGTGCGAGCTGCCGTCCTGATTGTTCTCGCCGTTGGCCTCGTTGTGCTTCTCGTTGTAGCCGACGACGTCGTTCAGGGTGAACCCGTCATGCGCGGTGACGAAATTCACGCTGGCCCAGGGCTTGCGGCCGCGGCGATTGAACAGGTCGCTCGACGCGCAGAGCCGCGCGGCCATTTCGGACGCCGGCGCGCTGCCCTTCCAGAAGCCGCGCACGGTGTCGCGGAAGCGGTCGTTCCACTCTGCCCAGCCCGGCGGGAAGCCGCCGACCTGGTATCCCCCCGGCCCGAGATCCCAGGGCTCGGCGATCAGCTTCACCGATGAGAGCACCGGGTCCTGCCGGCAGCTGTCGAGGAAGCCGCCGCCCTCGTCGAAGCCGTGCGGCTCGCGCGCCAGGATGGTCGCGAGATCGAAGCGGAAGCCGTCGACGTGCATCTCCTGCACCCAGTAGCGCAGGCTGTCGGTGACCATCTGCAGCACGCGGGGATGCGACAGGTTCAGCGTATTCCCGCATCCCGTGTCGTTGATGTAGAAGCGCCGGTCCGGCGCCAGCCGGTAATACGACGCGTTGTCGATGCCGCGAAACGAGAGTGTCGGGCCGCGCTCGTTGCCTTCGGCGGTATGGTTGTAGACGACATCGAGGATCACTTCGAGCCCGGCATCGTGCAGATGCGCCACCATCTCCTTGAACTCGGCGATCTGTCGGGTGGCGGAATAGCGGGGGTCGGGGGCGAAAAAGCCGATGGTGTTGTAGCCCCAGTAATTGGTCAGCCCGCGATCCAGCAGCACGGCGTCGTTGATGAAGGTCTGGATCGGCAGCAGCTCGACGGCGGTGACGCCGAGGCCGCGGATGTAGTCCACCACCTCCTTGGTGCTGAGCCCGGCGAAGCTGCCGCGCAGCGCCTCGGGGACCGCGGGGTGGCGCATGGTGAAGCCGCGCACGTGCGCCTCGTAGATGATGGTGCGGTCCCAAGGCACCCGCGGCGCCTGCTCGCGTCCCCAGGTGAAGGCCGGATCGATCACCCGGCATTTCGGCATGAACCGCGCGCTGTCGCGCGTATCGAAGCTCAAATCCTTGCCCGCGGCGCCGATCGTGTAGCCGTAGCAGGCATCGTCCCACCGCAGGCTGCCGACATGCGCCTTGGCGTAGGGGTCGAGCAGCAGCTTGTTGGGGTTGAAGCGATGCCCGGCTTCCGGCTCATAGGGACCGTGCACGCGATAGCCGTAAACCGTACCGGGGCGGGCGTCCGGCAGATATCCGTGCCACACCTCGTCCGTGAACTCCGGCAGCTCGATGCGCGCTTCCTCGCGCTCGCCCCGGGCATCGAACAGGCACAGCTCGACGTTCGTCGCGTTCGCGGAGAACAGGGCGAAATTTGCGCCGAGGCCGTCCCAGGTGGCGCCGAGGGGATAGGGCAGCCCCTCCGAGATGCTGGTCGAGTTGGCGGCCGGCAAGGACACATCGGCACTCCCGTCGGTTGCGGCGCCGCCGCGTGCTGGGGATAGCTCGTCATGGACTGGCATCAGAAGACCACGGCCTGGGTTTCCGGACAGTGAGCATTCGGGGTCAGGGATGACGAAATCATGGTGGTCGAAAGGCTTTTCGGTGGGCAGGTGTTCCGCACCGGCTCCCTGCCGATGGACGCGATCGGCTGCAATCCTTCGGCCGCGAGGTCGATCCGCAGCACCCTCTCGCGCCTGAGTAGCGGAGGCGGCCGCCTGCCCCTATCTTGCGTCCACCCCTCGGAGCTGTCCGCCCATGCGCCGCCTGCCGACTGCCCTGGCCGTTCTCTTGCTTGCCGCCGCCTCGGCGCAGGCCGCCACCGAGCCCGCGCCGCCCCCGGCCGTCACCCCCCTGGCGGCGCACCGCGCCACCTACACGCTCAGCCTCGACAGCGCCCGCGATGGCGACGTGGTCGCCGCGACCGGCAACATGAACTACGAGGTGATCGACGCCTGCGACGCCTGGGCGGTGCAGCAGCGGCTCGACATGACGATCACCAATCGCGACGGCCAGGATATCCACATGATCTCGGACTACACCACGTGGGAGGCCAAGAACGGCCTTCGGTTGCGCTTTCGCATGCGCCAGACGACCGATACCGCGGTGACCCAGATCACCTCCGGCGAGGCGACGGTGCAGCGCGCCGGCGGCCCGGGCGAGATCCACTACGCGGAGCCGGAGGACAGCATCAAGCCGCTGCCCGCCGGCACGCTGTTCCCGATGGCCCACACGGCGCGGATCATCGAGGCCGCCGAGCAGGGCAAGAAGTTCCTCGCCCTGCCGCTGTTCGACGGCACCACCGCGACCGGGCCTGACGACACGTTCGTCATCATCACCAGCTGGAACCAGCCGGAGCCGTATCGTTTTCCCGAGCTTTCCGACCTGCCGAGCGGGCGCGTGCACGTCTCCTTCTTCGAGCATGCCAGCCAGCACCAGGTGCCGGACTACGAAGTCGGCCAGCGCTACTGGTCGAACGGGGTGGCCGACGATCTGCAGATGGATTTTGGCGATTTCGTCATGGACGGCAAGCTCGCCACCTTCAAGCTGCAGCCGCATGGCTGCTGAGAGTAACAGGGAGACGCAGGATGCCGGCACCTTCGGGCTACGCCACGGTGACGCCCTATCTGATCTTCGCCGATGCGGAGGCGGCGATCGCCTTCTGCACGGCGGCGTTCGGCGCGACCGAGCGGATGCGCCTGCCCTCGCCGGGCGGGCGCATCGGCCACGCCGAGATCTGCATCGGTGATTCCGTGATCATGCTGGCCGACGAGTTCCCCGACAGGGGTGCGCGCAGCCCGCGCACGATCGGCGGCACCCCGGTGACCATCCACCTTTATGTCGACGACGTCGACGCGACGGTGGCGCGCGCCATCGCCGCCGGCGCCCAGCTCACGCGCCCGGTCGAGAACCAGTTCTATGGCGACCGCTCCGGCGCGGTGACCGACGCTTCCGGCCATGTCTGGCACATCGCGACCCGGGTCGAAGAGGTGCCCGAGGAGGAACTGCGCCGGCGCATGGCGGCGCTGCACGGCTGAGGGCGCGCCCACGACCCCCGCCCGTGGTCACAGCCCCGGGAGCGTCGGGAAAAAGCCACGATTTCGCCCCGGTGGAACGGTTCTACTAATGCGTCGTTGTCAGGATGCGGATCAGGCGCCGCCGGATGGTCCGGATTGCGCCATCAGGGTCAACCAAGGAGAACACGATGGAGAAGAGTGTCGCCGCCCTGATCGGGGCCATGGGTGCGCTTGCGGTAGCCGCCCCGGCGCACGCTGCGACGGTACAGGCGTCGCTGGCGACTGCCATGCAGGTGAACAGCTATGCGGACCTGTTGAAGCCCATCCCGAACGCCACGGCGCTACGCCAGGCGCTTGCGGAATCGCGCGCTGCCGAACCGGCCGAGCCCGAACTCCTCCCGGTGCAGTATTACTATCGCCATCATCACCACCACCATCGCTGGTACCGGCGCTACCACCACCACCATCATCACCATCATCACCGCCACGGCTTCGGCATCATCATCCGATAGCAAGGGCGCCGGTTAGCGCTTCGAGGACTTCGCCGCGCCATAGATGCGCCGATACGTGCCGTCGAACACCGTGTCGGTCGAGGATGTCCATTGGGTGTCGGCCGATAGCGTGGAGCGGCTCGCGTAAATCCGCTCGGACTGGAGCTCACGCTCGGCCGCCTCCTCCTCGGACATTTCGGCGAGCTCGATCCGGGCGTCAGGCTCCACCACCGTCATCTGGATGAAGGGCTCGCCGGGCCGGAAGATATGCGTCGCTCCCGCCGGCGGCGTCTTGAAGACGACGAAGTAGATCATCGGCCACCAGTGCCGAATGATCGCGGGCACGGCGATCGGCACCGTCCCGGTGGTGTCGGTGAAAAAGCGCGGGTGGGTCTCGACCTTGATTGCCAATCCCGGCTCGACCTTCAGGTCGATGAGGATCTGATAGGTGTAGTATTCGCGGCCGAAGCTGCGGAACGGCGGCGGCTCCGAGTCGGGTGCGGGCCCCCCCGTGAAGGCGGGCGCGCCGTCGCGCGTGGTGACCTGCAACGGCTCGTCATAGGGGTAGAACAGCTCGACGCCGGCCGTCGCCGCTTCGGAAAACGGGATGCAATGCCAGGGATGCTCGTGCGAGCCGTCCGCCCGCTTCTCGTTCTCGCCCGCCCAACCCGGAACCGCCAGCCGAGTGCGCCGGGGGCAGAGCCCGGGATTGTAGAGCCGGTATTTCACCAGAGGCATCGATCGCTCCCACGGCTGTGCCCGCGCCTGTCGGTGAAAGGAAAGCCAGGACAACGGCAAGTTTCGGGCAACGGCTACGACCCCGGCCGGCGCAGTCCCCTGCCGCGGCCGATTACCGCCTCGCCGTAGCGTGCCCGTAGTGCGTCCAGAGCCGCCTGCGCCGCGGCGGCCCGCGGCGCGTCAGGGTCGGCCAGGTCTCCCCGATCGGCGAGCGTTGCCGACACCAGCGATGTGGCGCCGATGCCGATCAGGCGAAACGCCGTGCCGTCCGCCTCGCGCGCCAGCAGGCTGCGCGCCGCGCCGAACAGCCGGTCGGGCAGCACGCTCGGCGCCGGCAGGCGGGCGGCGCGGGTGCGGGTGGCGAAGCCCGCGGTCTTCAGCTTGAGCACCACGCCGCCGGCGGCCAGCGCCGACGCCTTCAGCCGGCGCGCCAGTTTTTCCGACAGCAGCCAGAGATGATGCTCGAGCTCGGCCGTGCCGGCGAGATCGGCGTCGAACGTGGTCTCGGCGCTGATCGACTTCGCCTCCCGCCCGGGGTTGACGATCCGCGCATCCGCGCCGCGCGCCCGCGCCACCAGCGCCGGCCCGTCCTCGCCAAGCCGGCGCCGCGCCGTCGTCTCGTCCAGCGCTTGCAGCTGGCCGATCCGGGTGATGCCGAGCGCTGACAGCCGCCGCGCCTGCGCCGGCCCGACACCCGGGAGCAAGCCCACCGGCTCGGTCGCCAGCACCGACGCCGCCTCGCTGCCGAGCACGCCGAAGCCACGCGGCTTGTCGCGCCCGGCGGCGATCTTGGCGAGCATCGGATTGGTCGCCAGGCCGATCGTGACGGTCAGCCCGACCTGCCGCTCGACATCCCCGGCGAATCTCGCCAGCACCGCCGCCGGCGGCGCCCGATGCAGCGCCTCCGTGCCGGAGAGATTCAGCACCGCCTCGTCGATGGAGAGCGGCTGCACCAAGGGCGTCAGGCGAGCCATCAGCGCGCGGATCTCACGCGCCACCGCGCTGTATTTCGTGAAATCCGGGCGGATCACGACGGCTTCGGGGCACGCCTTCAGCGCCTTGAACATCGGCATGGCGCTGCGCACCCCATACAGCCGGGCGACATAGCAGGCCGCGGTCACCACCCCGCGCCGGCCGCCGCCGACCAGCACCGGCGCGCCCGCCAGCTCCGGCCGGTCGCGCTTCTCCACGCTGGCGTAGAAGGCGTCGCAATCGACATGCGCGATCTGCAGGGCAAACAGCTCGGCATGGCGCACGATCCGCGGCGAGCCGCACGCCGCACAGATCGCGGCGTCATCTGCCGGCCGACAGCAATCCCGGCACAGCGCGGCCATCCGCTACCCCGGCCACAGCCAGGCGGCGCCGCGCACGCCCGAGGAATCGCCGTGCACGTTGCGAAGCACGGGTGTCGCGCAGACGTCGCTGAACACGTGCCTCGCCAGCAGCGGCGGCACCGCGCTGTAGAGATGGTCCAGGTTCGACAACCCGCCGCCAAGCACGATCACATCGGGATCGAGCAGATTGACCACCTGCGCCAGCGCCCGAGCCAGCCGCTCGGCGTGACGCGCCAGGGCCGCGCCGGCCCGCGCCTCACCCGCCGCGGCGCGCGCCGCCACCGCGGCCGCATCACTGGCCTCCGGGCCGTCGCAATCCATCGCCAGGCCGGTGCCGGACAGCACCGTCTCGATGCAGCCGCATTGCCCGCACCAGCAGCGCCGGCCGGGCAGCTCCTCCGGCTTCGGCCAGGGCAGCGGGTTGTGGCCCCACTCCCCGGCGATGCGATTCCGCCCCGGCAGCACCCGCCCGTCCACGGCGATGCCGCCGCCGCAGCCGGTCCCGAGGATCACCCCGAACACCACCCGCGCCCCCGCCCCGGCCCCGTCCGTCGCCTCGCTCAGCGCGAAGCAGTTGGCGTCGTTGTCCACCCGTATCTCGCGCCCCAGCGCTGCCGCGAGATCGCGGTCGAACGGGCGGCCGTTCAGCTCGGTGGAATTGGCGTTCTTCACCAGCCCGGTCGCCGGGCTGATCGTGCCGGGAATGCCGACGCCGACGCTGCCGGTCTCCCCAAGCTCTTCCTCCGCCTGCCGCACCAGTTCGGCCAGCCCGGCGACGATCGCGGCATAGCCGCGCGGCGTGACGATGCGCCGGCGCAGAAGCTCCGCACCGTCCGGACCGAGGGCGGTGATTTCCACCTTCGTCCCGCCCAGATCGACGCCGATGCGCGGCCGCGCCATCCACCCGGTGTACCGTCCTCCACCGGCTTGCTCAAGCCGCCCGCGCGGCGGCAGGATGCGGCATGGGAGAAACCCTGCTCGACGTGAAGGGGCTGAGCTGCCCGCTCCCCGTGCTGCGCGCCAATCGCAGCCTGCGGGGCATGGCGCCGGGCGAGCGGCTCCGCGTGCTGGCCACCGACCGCGCGGCGATTGCCGACTTCCAGGCCTTCTGCCGCGAGACCGGCCACGCCCTGCTCGCCTGGAGCGAGGAGGCCGGCGTCCTCAGCTTCGTCATCCGCCGCCGGCCCGAACCGGGCGCCCAAGAGGGACCCGAGCCCGACTCGGGACCCGACGCTTGACCGTCACGCTGATCACCCACCCCGCCTGCCTCGAACATGATCCCGGTCCCTACCACCCGGAGTGCCCGGACCGGCTGCGCGCCGTGCTGCGCGCCCTGGAGGCGCCGGAGTTTTCCGCCCTGCTGCGCGAGCCGGCCCCGGAGGCGACAGCCGAACAGCTCGCTCGCGCCCACCCCGCCCGCTACGTCGAGGGCATACTCGACATCCGCCCCGAACCGGGCGACCGGCTGGCGCTGGACGCCGACACCGTGGTGAGCGCCGGCAGCATTGCCGCCGCCCTGCACGCCGCCGGCGGCGCCGTCGCCGCGGTCGACGCGGTGCAGGAAGGCCGCGCCGGGGCCGCCTTCGCCGCCGTGCGGCCGCCCGGCCATCACGCCGAGCCGGCCCGCCCCATGGGCTTCTGCCTGTTCAACAACGTCGCCGTCGCCGCCCACCATGCCCGCGCTCGCTGGGGGCTCCGGCGCATAGCCGTGGTCGACTTCGACGTGCACCACGGCAACGGCACGCAGGCGATGTTCGAGGCCGATCCCGACCTCTTCTACGGCTCCAGCCACCAGTCCCCCTGCTATCCCGGCACCGGCCACGCCGGCGAGCGCGGGATCGCCGGCAACATCGTGAACGCACCGCTGCGCCCCGGCACCGATGGTGCCGGCTTCCGCCTGGCCTGGGAGGAACGCATCCTCCCCGCGCTCGACCGCTTCGCCCCGGAGCTGCTCCTGGTTTCGGCGGGCTTCGACGCCCACCAGGCCGATCCGCTGGCCCAGCTCCTCGTCCAGACCGAGGATTTCGCCTGGCTGACCACGCGCCTGACGGCTCTGGCGGACGCGCATTGCGGCGGCCGGCTGGTTTCCGTCCTGGAAGGCGGCTACGACCTCGACGCCCTGGCCGCCGCGTCCGCCGCCCACGTCCGGGCGCTGATGCGCGCCTGATCCTAGTGTGCCGGTTCAGAAGTTCGTCGAACTCCGCGACGGGCTTCTGGACAATCGGCACGCTGAAAACAAAGGCTCTGGTGGCACGGATCTGAAGCTCGTCAGGCATGACGAACTTCAGATTCGGGACACCAGCCCGCAAAGGAGGCCTGCAATGTCCGACAGCAAGACCGAACCGGCCTTTGCCGATGTCGCGGGCATGTCCTTCGAGGACGCGCTGGCCGAGCTGGAGCGGATCGTCCGCAATCTCGAGGGCGGCCAGCAGAAGCTCGAGGACGCCATCACCTGCTACGAACGCGGCGCCGCACTGCGACGGCACTGCGAAGCCAAGCTGCAGGAAGTCGAGGGCCGGGTCGCCGCCATCGTCGAGGCCGGCGGCACACTGTCGCTCCGCACGCTCGACTGATCATGGCCCGCCCGCGACGCCGGGCCGACCAGCTCCTGCTCGACCGTGGCCTCGTGGAAAGCCGCGCCCGAGCCCAGGCCCTCATCCTGTCGGGCAAGGTGTTCGCCGGCGAGCGGCGCATCGACAAAGCCGGCGAGGCGCTGTCCCCCGATGCGGCCATCGAGGTGCGCGGCCGTGACCATCCCTGGGTATCGCGCGGCGGCCTGAAGCTCGACCACGCCTTGCGCCATTTCGAGGTGTCGCCGCAGGACCGCGTCTGTCTGGACATCGGGGCGTCCACCGGCGGCTTCACCGATGTCCTGCTGGCCCACGGCGCCTCGCGCGTGCACGCCGTCGACGTCGGGCACGGCCAGCTCGCCTGGAAGCTGCGCAGCGATCCCCGCGTGGTGCTGCACGAACGGACCAACGCCCGCTATCTCAGCGCCGCGGCGATCGGCGAGAGCATCGGCGCACTGGTCTGCGACGCCAGCTTCATCGGGCTGGCCACGCTCCTGCCGGCGCCGCTGTCGCTGTGCGGCCCGAACGCCTGGGCCGTGGCGCTGATCAAGCCGCAATTCGAGGCCGGCCCGGCGGCCGTCGGCTCGCGCGGCGTGGTGCGCGACGAAAGCGTGCACCGGGCCGTGTGCGCGCGGATCGGCGAGTGGTGGGCGGCGCAACCCGGCTGGCGAGTGCTCGGGATCACCGAGAGCCCGGTGACCGGGCCGGAGGGGAACCGGGAATTCCTGATCGCGGCCAGGAAGGAAGGCCAGGGGCTCCGCCCCCAAACGCTGAAGCATGGGACCCCGCTGGGGCCGCGGGCCGCAGACCCCACTACATAGACGAGGCTACGGCGGCGGCTAGCGCGGGGGCTTTGGCGTGGGGGTGGGCGGGATTGCGGAAGCGCAGCTCGCCGCCGGGGGCGCCGTCCGGCTCGCCGACGCCGAACAGCTCGAGCCGTGAGGCGCAGGTCACCGCCACCACCACCCTGCGCGCCTCGGGATGGGTGAGGAACTGGCGCGCCTCGCCCTCCAGCTCCAGCCGCTCGCGCAGGCCACGCCACTCCACCCGGTCGGTGTCCTCGATGAACATCGCCAGGATGCCGGGCCGCTTGCCGGTGAGCCGAGCCGGCACCATCGCGTTCATCCGGCGCCGCACCGCCGCCGCGACCGCATTCTCCCGCCCGGCGCGCGCCGCCATCACGAACACCCCGCGCCCCGCGGCGGTGACCGACAGATGCGCCTCCGGCCCGAACTGATCGCGCAGCGACGACAGCAGCCCAAGCTCATCGGCCTGTGCCGCCGCCACCAGCAGCGGGTCCAGCCGCAGCACCGCTGCCTCGTCATGCTCGGCGCGGCGCTCGCCCGAGAGCATCAGGCAGATGCGCTCGTGCAGGCCGGCCAGCGACGCATCGCGCAGCCCCTGCGGCAGCGTCATCTTCAGCAGATAGCGCCCGGGATGCGCCGCCAGCCAAGTCTGCAGATCCGGGTCGATCCGGTCGGCCAGGCGCAGCCACGCCACCCGATGCAGGTCCCGGCCCTCCTCGGCCGACACCGTCTCGCAGGCAACCTCCGCATGCTGCCCGTCGCGGGTCAGCAGAAGATCGAAGGGCGCGTCTTCCTGCAGGCCGGCGAACGCGACCTCGAACCCCCGCGAGCGCTGCAGCGCCGCTGTCCGCATCAGATGAAACACCGGCACCAGCGAGTTCTCGCCGACCATGGCACGGCCCAGCGCCTCGCGCAGGCGCCGCCGCCCGGGCCGGCCCAGTCGGCCGAATTCGCGGACCGTGGCTGCGGCGAGCATCGCGACCCGTCGCTCGAACAGGTTCGGCGCGCGGCCCGGCTGTCCCCGCAAGCGCTCGATGGCCAGCTCGAGCGCATGACGCTGCTGCGCCGCACGGAGACTGCGCGGCCCGACGGCGCCGCGCGCCTCGATCGCCGCGATGCGGGCAGACCAGATCGGCCGCCCGACCGCCTCGACAAACGCCTCGAGCACGGCCGCGGAAGGCATGTCGCGAGGCGCCATGACGATCTCCGGAGGACCGCTAATGTGTGCCATAGTACGCTTCACGCCGACTCAATCCGGCGTGAGCGCTCACGGCGGCTGGGGTGAGCCCGCTCGTCACAGCAGAGGGGGGGTGCCCATGAACAGCGGACCGATCCTGCGGCCGGGTTCCACCGGCAACGACGTCAAGCGCTTGCAGCGCATCTTCGTGATGATGAAGCAACTCGGCGGTGCCGACGACATCGACGGTGTATTCGGGCCGAACACCGAATCGGCGGTGAAAAGCTTCCAGCAGGCCGACGGCCTGACCGTGGACGGCGTGGTCGGGCCGCAGACCTGGGCGGCGCTGCCAGCCGATCCCGACACCCCCGAGATCGGCCCCGGCGCGACCGGCGCGGTCGTCTCCGCGTTGCAGAACGGGCTGACGCGGATTTTCGGCCAGGGCACGGCGGAGGCCCCGGGACCGATCGACGGCGATTTCGGCGCGAAGACGGAAGCCTCGGTGCGGGCCTACCAGGCGCAGCGCGGCGTCGCGGTGGACGGCGTCGTCGGCGATCAGACCTGGTGGGCCCCGGCGGGCGCCGCCGGAGCGACGCTCGCCTCGCTATCGGGACTGACGACGGTCTAGTTCCGCGGCAGCCGTGGCGCGTCCGGCGCGTCCGGGTTCTGCGCGCGCTGCCGCAGCAGGTGGTCGGCGAGCACGCAGGCGACCATCGCTTCGCCCACCGGCACGGCGCGGATGCCGACACAGGGGTCGTGCCGGCCGCGCGTGCTGATCTCCACCTCGCGTCCCTGGCGATCGACGGTGCGGCGCGGGATCAGGATCGAGCTGGTCGGCTTCACCGCGAACCGCGCCACCACCGGCGCGCCCGTGGAGATGCCGCCGAGAATGCCGCCGGCCCGGTTGGAGAGGAAGCGCACCACGCCGTCCTGCATGCGCATCTCGTCGGCGTTCTCCTCGCCGCGCAGCGACGCCGCGGCGAAGCCGTCGCCGATCTCCACGCCCTTCACCGCATTGATGCCCATGAGCGCCCCGGCGAGATCGGCGTCGAGCTTGCCGTAGACCGGCGCACCCAGACCGGGCGGCACCCCTTCGGCGATCACCTCGACCACGGCGCCGACGGAGGAGCCCTGCTTGCGGACCTCGCCGAGATAGGCCTCCCACGCCGCCGCAGCCTCGGCGTCCGGGCAGAAGAACGGATTTTCCTCGACCTGCGCCCAGTCCCAGCGTGTGCGGTCGATGGCGTGCGGACCGACCTGGACGAGCGCGCCGCGGATCCGCACGGCGCTGCCCAGCACCAAGCGGGCGACGGCGCCGGCGGCGACCCGGCTCGCGGTCTCGCGGGCCGAGCTGCGGCCGCCGCCGCGGTAGTCGCGGATGCCGTATTTCAGTTCGTAGGTCAGGTCGGCGTGGCCGGGGCGGAAGCGCTCGGCGATCTCGCCGTAGTCGCGCGAGCGCTGGTCGGTATTCTCGATCAGCAGCGAAATCGGCGTGCCCGTCGTAACCCCGTCGAAAGTGCCGGACAGGATGCGCACGGCGTCGGCTTCCTGGCGCTGCGTGGTGAACTTCGATTGTCCGGGACGCCGCCGGTCGAGCCAGGGCTGGATGTCGCTCTCGGCGAGCCGCAGGCGCGGTGGGCAGCCGTCGACCACACAGCCGATCGCCGGCCCGTGGCTCTCGCCCCAGGTGGTGACGCGGAACAGATGGCCGAAGCTGTTATGCGACATCTAGTCGACGACGCTGATATCCGGCGCGGATGGGTTCTTCATGCCGATGACGTGGTAGCCGCAATCGACGTGGTGCACCTCGCCGGTGACGGCGGCCCCGAGATCGGACAGCAGATAGAGCCCTGCCCCGCCCACTTCCTGGATGGTGACGTTGCGGGCGAGCGGGCTGTTGTACTGGTTCCAGCGCAGGATGTAGCGGAAATCGCCGATGCCGCTGGCGGCCAGCGTGCGGATCGGACCGGCGCTGATGGCATTGACCCGGATGTTCTGCGCGCCGAGATCGGCCGCGAGATAGCGCACCGACGCCTCGAGC
>JAFAYM010000249.1 GCA_019240395.1 Acidisphaera sp.
ACCGCCTACGCCGCCAGCAAGGCCGGCGTGCACATGTTCTCCGACATCCTGCGCACCGATCTCGGCCGCCACGGCATCCGCGTCATCGAGATCCTGCCGGGGCTGACGCGCACCGGTTTCGCGCAGCGCCGCCTACGCGGCGACGCCGCCGCGGCCGGGCAATACTACGACCGCGCCGCCGCTACGCTGGAGCCCGCCGACATCACCCGCGCTGCCCTCTACGCCCTCGATCAACCACGCGACGTCACCGTCGCGCAGATGGTCGTCGTGCCGTCCGGACAATGGTAGGAGAAAGCCTTTCATGCCCCGCAAAGTCATCATCACCTGCGCCGTCACCGGCGCCATCCACACACCCTCGATGTCGCCGCATCTCCCGGTGACGCCCGACGAGATCGCCGGCGCCGCGATCGGCGCCGCCGAGGCGGGCGCGGCGATCATCCACCTGCACGCCCGCGATCCGCAGACCGGTCGACCGGACCAGAGCCCTGACGCCTTCGCCGCCTTCCTGCCGCGCATCAAGCAATCCACCGAAGCCGTGGTGAACCTTACCAGCGGCGGCGCGCCGCACATGCAGATCCGCGAGCGCATCCAGCCCTCGCTGACCTTCAAGCCCGAAGTCGCCTCGCTGAACATGGGCTCGATGAATTTCGGCCTCTTCCCGATGCTCGATCGCTTCAAGGAGTTCAAGCATCCCTGGGAGCGCCAGCACCTCGAGGGCAGCCGCGACCTGATCTTCCGCAACACCTTCGCTGACATCGAATACGCGCTCAACGAGATGGCCGGCAACGGCACGCGCTTCGAGTTCGAGTGCTACGACACGGGCCATCTCTACAACCTCGCGCATTTCCTCGACCGCGGCCTGGTGCAGCCGCCGCTGTTCGTGCAGACCGTGTTCGGCATCCTCGGCGGGATCGGCCCGCATCCCGAGGATGTCATGCACATGAAACGCACGGCGGACCGGCTGTTCGGCGACGCCTATCGCTGGTCGGTGCTGGGCGCCGGCCGCAACCAGCTGCCGATCGCCGCGATGGCGGCGGCGATGGGCGCCAATGTGCGCGTCGGATTGGAGGACAGCCTGTGGATCGGCCCGGGCAAGCTCGCCGAGAGCAACGCCGATCAGGTGCGCAAGGCGCGGCAGATCATCGAGGGGCTGGGCCTGGAGATCGCGTCGCCCAAGGAGGCGCGCGAAATCCTGTCGCTGAAGGGCGGGGACAAGGTTTCGTTTTAAGAAGGCGAGGGGCTGCCCCTCCCCCTGGCCGTCCTTATACCAGTTCTCGGGCGCCCCGACTCATGACCGTCATATCAGCGAAGCGGGAATCCATGTGCCGCCTGGACCCCCGCTTTCGCGGGGGTGACGAATGGGTGGCGCTCTGTGCGACTCGTATTACTCGGCCGCCGCGCGATACGACGTTGCATACCGAATGAGCGCATCGTCCGCCACCGGCTCGATCGGCGTGAAGTCCGTATGCGCAATGAACTCCGGCCGCGTCGGCTTGCGGATGTAATTCGAAACCGCGTTCAGCGTGAGATAGACGATCTTGCGCGGATACGGCGTGATGTTGCCGGCCGACCCGTGCACCAGGTTGCCGTGGAACATCAGCAGCCCGCCGGGCTTGCCGACCGGGCTGACGATGCCGCCCTTTTCCACCAGCTTCGTCACCGTCTCCTCGTCCAAGGTCCACAGCGGATAGGACGTCGTCTCCAGGTCGTGGCGGGCGTCCAGCGTGCCATGGGTGTGGCTGCGCGGCACCAGCATCAGCGGCCCGTTGATCGGCATCACCTCGTCGAGGAAGACGGCAATGTTCATCGCCCGCGGCTCGGGCATGCCGTCGTCGCGCGCCCAGGTGCCGTAATCCTGGTGCCACTGCCACACCTCGCCGCTGAACGCGGATTTCGCGTTGATCTTGAACTGGTGCATGTAGACCTGCTCGCCGAACAGCTGTTCGATGGGCCGGATCATGCGGGGATGCGCGGCGAGCAGCCGGAACCCCTCGTTGTAGAGGTGTGCGGCGAAGGCGGTGCGCGGCGCGCCGCTCTTCTCACGCCAGATCTCCGGGCGCTGCTGGGCATAGATGCCCTCGGCCTCGGTGCGCAGCACCGCGACCTCCTCCGGCGTGAAAAGCTCGGGCAGGAACAGGTATCCCTCGTCGTGGAACTGCGCGACCTGCTGTTCGGTCAAGTCCATGAGTGCCTCCCTGGTGTGTCGATCAGGCTGCGGCGGTTTCGCCGAGCCGCTGCCGGGTCGTCCGCCCGGCAGTTTCCGCATGGTCGTAGGCGGCCTGCGCCGCGCCCGCCGCGTCGCCGTCCAGCACGCGGCGCAGGATGTCGGCGTGCTCGGCCCAGGCGCGGTCGCGATAGTCCGACGCCTCCAGCACCGCGCCCATCGAGCGCATGAGATGCGGCCAGTGCGGGCCGACCATCTCCTCGATGGCCGGATTGTCCGACATCCGGTAGATCGCGCGGTGGAACTCCACATCGGCGCGGATGCGTGCCGACATCGGCGCGTCCCCGGTCAATGCCCGACCGGCGGCGAAGGCGTCGGCCAGTGCGCGGCGCTGCTTCGCCGGCACCCGCCCGGCCGCCACGCGTGCGGCGGCGAGCCGCGCCGCCAGCCCGTCCATGGCGGCCCGCACCTCGTAGAGCTGGCGGATGCGGTCAGGGTCGATCGGCGCCACCTCGAAGCCTTTGCGCCCGCTCTCCTGCACCAGGCCCTGCCGCTTGAGCAGGTGCAGCGCGTGGCTGACCGGTTGGCGCGACACGCCGAGCCGCTCGGCGATCTCGCTCTGCCGCAGGCGCTGCCCCGGCCGGAGGGTGACATCGGCGATCGCCTCCAGCACGCGCTGGTAGACCTGGTCGATCAGGATGGGGCCGCCGGAGAGCGGGGTCATCGGCATTTCCGAATTCGGAATTCCAAATTATCTTGCACGACCCGCCGCCCGCGGTCAAGCTTGCCGTTGCGAGTCGGGAGGAAATCATGCCGCAGATCCGCGAGTTCCAGATGCGCTTCCCGTTCTCCGAGCAGGGCATCGCCGATGCGATCGCCGCCGCCCGCGAGATGCGCTGCCTGAAGGCGACGATCGTGCCGCATCCCGAGCTCGTGGAGTAGATGGCGACATTCGGGAGCAGGACACGAGGAGAGCCATGTTCAACAGCTCCGTGCTCGACGTCGCGATGGGGGTCGTGTTCGGCTTCCTCGCGGTCAGCCTGGTCACCAGCGCGATCGTCGAGGGCATCAACTCCGCCCTCAAGCTGCGATCCGCCTCGTTGTTCTCGGGCATCAAGAGCCTGGTGAACGACCCGACCTTCACGGGGCTGGCGAAGAGCCTCTACCTGCACGCGGCGGTCAACCCACGGGGCTCCGCGCGGTCATCCGCCGGAGCGCTCGATGCACCGCTCAAGAACAAGCCGGCCTATGTCGACAAGCTGCAATTCGCCACCGCCCTGCTGGACGTGACGGGCCTGTCTGCCGCCAGCGCTGAGGACGCCGCCCAGGCGCCCGGGCCGGCGGCTGTCGCGGCACTTCAGGCGGCGCTGGAGGCCAGACTGCCGGGCGACACCAATCCGCAGATCAAGCAGCTGCTGCTCGGCACCGTGCAGCGTACGCAGGGCGATATCGGCCGCGTCCGGGAGGAGGTGGCGCACTGGTTCGACAGCGCCATGGACCGCGTCGGCGGCGCCTTCAAGCGCTGGACACAGCTCGCCTCCCTCGTCATCGCGCTCGCCGCCTCCATGCTGCTGAACGTCGACTCGATTCACTTGGCCGCCCTCCTCTGGGCGCAACCCGCGGTCGTCGAGCAGCTGAAACTGCCCGAGGGCGTGCAGCCGGCCGCCGCGCCCGCAACGGCGGAAGACGCCGCCGCAGCGCGAACCGCAAGAGAGACCGCCGCCGCAGACGTGGCGCGATTCCTGAAGACAAACCTGCCGGTGGGATGGCCGCAGAGCCATTTCCTGGAAGTCTCGGCGAACGGCCAATGGTTCTCCCTCTGGTCGGCCTCGGCCTGGTCCTCCGGCGGTGCCGGCTGGACCTTGCTCCCGGGCTGGCTCGTCACCGCCATCGCCACGCTGTTCGGTGCGCCCTTCTGGTTCGACGTGCTGCAGGGCGTGGTCCGGCTGAAGGGCGCGGGGCCGAGCCCGGCCGAGAAGGAAACCGGCCGCGCCGCGGCGACTTAGCCGACTATCGGCTGGACAGCGCCTGCCTGGCCTGTGTGGCGAGGCCATCGGCACGCTCGTTCATGGCGTCGCCGGCGTGGCCGCGGATCCAGCGCCACTCCACTTCGTGCGGCGCCGCCGCCTCCAGCAGCCGCCGCCAGAGGTCCATGTTGGCCACGGGATCGCCGGCGGCGTTGCGCCAGTTGCGCCGCACCCAGCCGGTGTGCCAGCGCGTGATGCCGTTGCGCACGTATTCGCTGTCGGTGTGCAGCACGACGCGGCAGGGCCTTGTCAGCGCCTCCAGCGCCGCCGCCGCCGCGGTCAGCTCCATGCGGTTATTGGTGGTCGCCGGCTCGGCCCCCGACAGCGCCCGCTCGGCCTCCCCGAAGCGCAGGATCGCCGCCCAGCCGCCCGGCCCGGGATTGGGCTTG
>JAFAYM010000285.1 GCA_019240395.1 Acidisphaera sp.
ACCACGATGACGAAGCCCCCTGACGCTTCCCTGATCCGGCTGCTGGCTTGGCTCTCGCCGGCTTTCCCGACCGGGGCCTACGCCTATAGCCACGGGCTGGAGTGGGCCGTCGAGGCGGGCGACATCAGCAGCGAGTCGTCGTTGCAGTCCTGGCTGGCCGACGTGCTGGCGCATGGCGCGGCGCGATCCGACGCCATCCTTCTCCGCCACGCCCATCGCGCGACGCGTTTCGAAGAGCTGGCGGCGATCGCCGAGTTGGCCGCGGCCATGGCGCCGTCCGGCGAGCGTCAGGCAGAGACCTTGGCGCAGGGCAACGCCTTCGCCTCGGCGGCGCGCGTCTGGGGCCCTTCGCTGCTCGAGGGGCTCGCCGGCCGGATCGCCTACCCCGTTGCCGTCGGCGCCATCGCCGCCGCGCATGGCATTGCGGAAGACCCGGCCTGCGGCGGTTTCCTGCAAGCCTTCACGGCGAACCTGGTGTCCGCGGCGGTGCGGCTGGTGCCGCTCGGCCAGACTGCCGGCCTGCGGGTGCTCGCCGCGCTGGAACCGATCGTCCTCGGCCTGGCGGCGGAGACGGCTTCCGCGAGCCTGGACGATCTCGGCGGCGCGTGCTTTCGCTCCGACATCGCCGCCATGCGTCACGAGACCCAGTACACGAGGCTGTTCCGCTCATGATCTCTCCCAACGGCCCTCTGCGCGTCGGCATCGGCGGCCCGGTCGGCAGCGGCAAGACCGCGCTGATGGATGCGCTCTGCCGCGCCCTGCGCCCGCGCTACGACATCGCCGCGATCACCAATGACATCTACACAAGAGAGGACGCGGAATTCCTCACCCGCGCCGGCTCACTGCCGCCGGAGCGCATCATGGGCATCGAGACCGGCGGCTGTCCGCACACCGCCATCCGTGAGGACGCCAGCATCAATCTTGCCGGAGTGGCCGAAATGCGCCGGCGATTTCCCGCCCTCGACATGATCCTGATCGAGAGCGGCGGCGACAACCTGGCCGCCACCTTCAGCCCGGAGCTCGCCGATCTCACGCTCTACGTCATCGACGTCTCGGCCGGCGACAAGATCCCGCGCAAGGGTGGCCCGGGCATCGTCAGGAGCGACCTGCTCGTCATCAACAAGATCGACCTGGCACCCTTCGTCGGCGCCAGTCTCGAGGTGATGGATCGCGATGCGCGCAAGATGCGCGGCGATCGGCCGTTCGTCTTCACCAACATCCGCGCCGGGCAGGGTGTGCCGGAGGTCGCCGCGTTCGTCGAGCGGGCAGGCGGCTTGGTTGCCCCGGGCTGACCGGGCGTCTACGCTTGCGGACTGGCCATGAGCCACCGGAATAGCCGAGAGAGAGCCCGTGAACGCGCCCCCGAACGTAGTTGACGCGACAAACTCGCCGATCGTCGCCGCCTATGTCGCCCGCACGCCACGCTCGGCCCAGGCATACGAAGCGGCCCGCCGGCTGCTGCCCGGCGGGGTGACGCACGATGTGCGCTACATCCGGCCGCATCCGATCTATGTCGAGCACGCCGGCGGCGCGCGCAAGCGCGACATCGACGGCCACGAATACGTCGACTACCAGGGCGGCCACGGCGCGCTGATCCTGGGCCATGCGCATCCGGAGGTCGTCGCCAAGGTCGCCGAGCAGCTCGCCCGCGGCACGCATTACGGCGCCAACCACGAGCTGGAAACCCGCTGGGCCGGGCTGATCTGCGACATGGTGCCCTCGGCCGAGCTGGTGCGCTTCACCAGTTCCGGCACCGAGGCGACGATGATGGCGCTGCGGCTGTCGCGCGCCGCCACCGGGCGCCAACTGTTCCTGCGTTTCCGCGGGCATTTCCACGGCTGGCACGACCACGTCGCCTTCGGCGTGGTCAATCATTTCGACGGCACGCCCACCCCCGGCGTGATCCCCGAGCTGGCCGAGAACGTGGTGCTGGTCACGCCCAACGATGTCGACGGCTTGCGCGCGGCATTCGCGGAGCACGGTCACGCGATCGCCGCGGCGATCATCGAGCCGACCGGCTCGAATTACGGCCAGGTGCCGCTCGCCGACGACTTCATCCGCGTGCTGCGCGAGGAAACGAAGCGCCACGGCGCGGTGCTGATCTTCGATGAGGTGGTGACCGGCTTTCGCGTCTCGCGCGGCGGCGCGCAAGCCGCCTTGGGCATCACCCCGGACCTGACCACGCTGGCGAAGATCATGGCCGGCGGCCTGCCCGGCGGCGCGGTCGCCGGCCGGCGGGACCTGCTGGAGCTGCTCGACCCCGAGCGTGCCGAAGCCCGCGGCATCGAGAAGATCGGCCATCAGGGCACCTACAACGCCAACCCGCTTTCCGCCACCGCCGGCATCGCGACATTGGAGCTGATCCGCGACACCGACGCGCTCGAGCGCACGCACGCCTACGCCGCCCGGCTGCGCGAAGGCGCTCGCCAGGTGCTGGTGGAGGAAGGTGTGGCGTGGGGCGCCTACGGCACCCACACCGGCCTGCATCTCTTCGTCAACCCGAACGGGCTGGCGATCGATCCCGCGAGTTTCGATCCCATGGCGGTCGGCTTTGCCGGCCTCAAGATCCCCCGCGGCAACCAGGTCGGGCTCAAGCTGCGCCTGGCGATGCGGGTCAACGGCGTCGATCTCGCGGCCTGGCCCGGCGGTCCGTGCTCGGCCGCCCATGACGAAACCGACCTCGACCGCACGCTGACCGCACTGCGCGGCAGCATCCGCATGTTGCGCGAAGAGCGGGAGATCGCCTGAGACTGAGATTCCGGCGGGCACCACCGGGCCCGAATGCTCACATGGCGGTTCAGCCGACCTCGACGGCTTCCCAGAAGCCGAAGCGCCCGGCGACCTGCTGCATCGCCGGCCGAGGCGCCTCATATACCCAGGCGACCCGCTTATGGCGCGCGCCATCGATCAGCAGATCGTAGAACTGCACGCCATGCGGGCAGGCGCGATCGGACTGCGTCTTCTCGGTTTTCTCGAGCCACTCCGTGTGGACCGCGGAGGGCGGGAAATACTGATAGCCCTTGCACTCCACGACGTCATCGCTGTCGGCGATGACGCGGTCCCGTAATCTTGCCTGCATAGTCTAACCCTCCATGAGAAGAGGTGGATTGCCGGACCTTCGGCTCAGCCAAACGACCCACTTCGCAGCGCGTCCGCATGGGGCAGGCCGGCGAGCGCATCGATGCGGTGGTGGTGTCCATCCGCCGATGGTGCACCGCCCCTCTCAACCATGCTCTATCGAAGATGCTTGTAGAAGAAAATCGTGTCGCAGAGCCGGCCGTCAGGCATCAGCGCAAAGTCGGGCACCACCCCGACCCTGATCCAGCCCGCCCGCTCATAGAGGCGCTCCGCCTCTGGGCTCGCGGTATCGAGCACGAGGACCGTCTTCCCCGCGGCCCGCGCCGCCGCCTCCGCCGCGCGCATCAGGGCGGCGCCCACACCCATCTTGCGCGCCCGGCGGTGCACCAGCATTTTCGAAATATCGGCCCGGTGCGGCTGGTTTTCCGGCTGGGCGAAAACCACCATCACCGTGCCGACCAGCTCACCGCTCCCCTGCTCCTCGGCGACGAGGAGGATGCGCTCGCCGCGGGCGATCCCTTCGGCGGCCGCGCGCCAGAACGCCTCGGCCTTGTCCGGGGCGAGCGGCGTCATGAAACTCACCGACGCGCCGCCGTCCACGCAATCCCTGAGGATTTCGGTGAGGTCGGCGCTGCGCCCCATCGCCTCCTCGGCGGAAATCGCGCGAACCATCACCGCGGGCTCGATCACCGCAGCAGCCTCGCCTTTGCCCAGCCTGCCCCGATGCAGGCCGGCCACGTCAAGGACGCTGCGCGCCGCTGCGCGGGCCCCTCCGGGGCTCCTTGACCCGGCCGGCCTGATCGGGGCCTCCGGCTGGCAGGCGACGGGACGAAGAACAGGCTTCCGGCTCCGAACAAAGAACACCTCAGTCTAACCGTCGTGTCGGCTTGCCCCAGGCAATCCAGGCGCCCATATAGCTTTCATTCCGCACGTCGTCTGCCTCGTCGCCGGGAGGGGCGGGTCGTGAGACGCAAGAGCTTCAAGGATCTGCACTGTCCGATCGCTCGCAGCCTGGAGCACGTGGGAGAGTGGTGGAGCATCCTCATCCTGCGTGACGCGCTGCGCGGCGCCACGCGCTTCGAGCAATTCCAGAGAAGTCTCGGGATCGCCCCCAACATGCTGTCGCGGCGATTGGGCGCGCTTGTCGAGGCAGGGCTGCTCGAGCGGCGGCGCTACAGTGAGCGGCCGCCGCGCGACGAATACGTGCTGACGCCGCGCGGCGAAGACTTCCGCCCCGTGCTGTGGGCGATGCTCGCCTGGGGCACGCGTCACTTCGCCCCGGCCGGCTCGCGCTTGGCGATCGTCGACTGCGAGACGGGAACGCCCGTGGAACCGGTGCTGGTCGACCGCATCAGCGGCCGCGCACTGACCACGGAGGCTTTTCGCTACGCCGGCGAGCTGGCCGAAGAGACCGCCAAAGGCTTGGACAAGGACCCCACTCCCGTCGCGGTCAAGCCAACCGGCCGCCGCATCGATCGTTCGCGTCTGCGGAGAAAGACACGGAAGGCGCGGCGGCCCGCGCCGAAATCGTCATCCTCAAAGGCGAGTCGAACAGAGAAGTAGAGCATTCGGTGCGCCTATCAGCACCGGAGACGCTTTATAGGAGGTCGCACAAAGCGCCACCAATGATCGTCACCCCCGCGAAAGCCGGGGTCCACGCCGCACATGGATTCCCGCTTCGCTGATATGACGGCGGCCGTGGGTTGGCGCGCCCGAGAACTGGTATCGCGCGCCGGGTTGGCGGGCGGCGGCGCGCCAAATAAAGACCTTGGACCAACGGTCATTCTTTATGACCGTTGGTACAAAAGCCGTACAAGCGATGGGCGGGTCCGTCGCGCGGACCCGCCCATTCAATGGCTTTGTGAAGCGGTGATTATCGGCCGCCGTCCGTCGGATAGTTCGGAATCGCCTGGTAGTACTGGCTGCTGCTGAACGTGGCGGCCATCGCGGCCGAACCGGTCGCCAGCGAAGCCAGCAGGGCGGCAGCGAACATGAACTTTTTCATCGATCTCACTCCTTCATCGGCGGCAATGCGCCGTCGACACCGATGAAGATGGGACATCACTATCATCATGGTAGTGACCTGTATGCAGGTCACCCATCGGCCCTATGCAGGTCGCGCAGAGTAAGCCTAGGCCGGCAGCATCGGTGGGCGGGGTATCTCGGCGTAATCGAATTCCCCGAGCAGCGCCGCGAGCGGGATCGGCCGCAAGGGCACCCGGGCGGTCCATTGTCCCACCTGCTCCCGGCGCAGTCCGGCATCGGCGGCCAGGATCTCGGCCACGGCATCCGCGCAGCTGCGGCCCTGGCATGGGCCCATGCCGCAGCGTGTCGTGGATTTCAGCTGGTTCACGTGCCGCGCTCCCTCGCCGGCGGCGCGGTCGATGGCGGCGCGTGCGATGTCCTCGCACCGGCACACCACGGTGTCCGGCGCGACCGAGCGCGCCAGGCCGGGCCGCAGCGTCATCAGGCGGCTGATCGTGCTGCCGAACCGCTCGGCCCGTCGCAGGCGGCGCTGCACCGGGCGCGCCAGCGCGGCATAGCGCTTGGGCTCCAGCGCGCCGAGATCGCGCGCCGCCGACAGGCCGGCCAGCATGCCGGCGAACTCGGCGGCTGCGGCGCCGGAGATGCCGGCGCAATCGCCGGCGATGTAGATGCCCTCGGCAGCCCGACGGTCCGGCGCCAGCTCCGGCACCCAGCCCCCCCGATCGGCGGCGAAGCGATGCGGCACGCCGAGCAGCCGGGCAAAGTCGCTGGCCGGGGAGAGGCCGTGGCCGATCGCCACGCTCCCGGCCGGAATCGTGCGACGCCGCTGGCCGAGAAGGGACCAGTCCGCCGCCACCCCGGCGATCTCGACTTCCGCGACCGAGGTGTCCCCGTGGATCGCCGCCAGGGTCGCGCGGTGATGGATCGGCACGCCGCCGGCGCGCAGCCCGGCCATCCAGGCGAGGCCCCGGCCGAGCAGATCGGGGCGGCTGGCCAGGCCGGGCAGGGCGGCGGCCCACTCCGCGGGATGCAGGAGGTCGACCACCGCGGCGACGTGCCCGCCGGCGCGGCGGATGGCGGCGGCGACGGCGTAGAGCAGCGGCCCCACGCCGGCGATGACGGCCGGGCTGCCGGGCACCACGCCGTGAGCCTTCAGCAGGATGGTGGCCGCGGCCAGGCCGATGACGCCCGGCAGCGTCACCCCAGGCATCGGGATCACCCGCTCGGTCGTGCCGGTGGCGAGGATGAGGGCGCTCGCCTGCAGCGACACCGGTCCGTCCGGCGCCAGGCACTCGACCCGCCTGTCCGCGCCGGCGGCCCAGGCGCTATGGCGCGACAGCACCGCCGCGCCGCAGGCCGCGATGTCCCGGCGCAATCGCTCGCCCCGGGCCAGATCCTTGTTGTGGACGTCACCCGTCGGCCCGCTCGGGGCGCGATAGACCTGTCCGCCCGGACGCTGCCCCTCATCGACGAGCGCGACCCGCAGGCCGTGGCGCCGGGCGGTGAGGGCGGCCTGCATGCCGGCCGGCCCGCCGCCCAGGACGAGAACGTCATAGCCGTCGGGAATTTCGGTGCGATCAGCCATCGCGGCCCTGCGACAGCCGGTCGAGCGCGACCTGCATGCCGGCGCGCACCGGCTCCAGGCAGGCCGGCACCGGCCGGCCGTCGACATGGACGAGGCATTCCTGGCAGCTGCCCATCAGGCAGAACAGCCCGCGCGGGGTTTGCGCCGTCGGGCTGCGTCGCAACCCGAGCCGCCCCGCCAGGGCCAGCGCCACGCCGAGGCTCTGGCCCTCCGGCGCCTCGAACTCGGCGCCGTCCACCGAGATCCGGACCAGTGGAGGTGCCGGTCGCGCCGGATCGGGCCGCCACTGCGAATCGCGCGCGAACACCACCGGCACACCCCCAAGAGGCGTCAGGGCTTACCGCAGGCAGTCGAAAAAGTCAGGCCGGCACGTGCGGCGCCGGAGGTTGCTTCCGCGGCGCGGCACGGATAAGCCAGACCGGCATCGGGACGGTCGGGTGAGGAGGGTGCGATGACCTACGTCGTCATCGAAAGCTGCATCAAGTGCAAGTACATGGACTGCGTCGAAGTCTGTCCCGTGGACTGCTTCTATGTCGGCGAGAACATGCTGGTGATCCACCCCGACGAGTGCATCGATTGCGGGGTCTGCGAGCCGGAGTGTCCGGTCGAGGCGATCGTGCCGGACAGCGACGACCGCGCCACCGACTGGGCCGAGCACAACCGCGTGTACGCGACGCAATGGCCCAACATCACCCGAAAAGGCGAGCCGCCCGCCGACGCCGACGAGTGGAAGGACAAGCCGGACAAGGCGAAGCTGTTTTCGCCCGAGCCCGGCAAATAGCAGCGGCGAGAGGCTGACGAGCGATCCGGCCCGCCGCGGCCGGATCAGCCGCCTATACGCCACCTATATACGCCGGCAGCGCCGGCGCTCTCGCATTTATACGTCGATCCGGAGATCTTCAGGGCACTTGCGTGACCAGGAGCTGCCGGTGCTCGACCTCCTCTATCTCCTCGGCGGAAGTTTCTTCTTCGTCCTCGCGGCCCTCTACACGACGGCCTGCGACCGACTGTGAGGCCACCTCCATGATCTTCGAGTACACGCTGGCCGGCATCGTGAGCCTCGGCCTGCTCGTCTATCTCGCCTACGCGCTGCTCCGCCCCGAGCGGTTCTGACGGCGCGGATCCCGAGGAGCCTTACATGACGATCAACGGATGGGTGCAGATCGCACTCTACTGCGTGCTGCTGACCCTGCTGGTCAAGCCGTTCGGCGGCTACATGACGCGCGTCTTCAACGGCGAGCGCACGCTGCTCGCGCCGGTGCTGCGGCCGGTCGAGCACGCGCTCTATCGGCTCTGCGGCGTGCGCGAGCAGGAGGAGCAGCACTGGGTCATCTACGCCGTCGCCATGCTGCTGTTCAGCCTGGCCGGCTTCCTGTCGCTCTACGCCCTGCAGCGCCTGCAGGCGCTGCTGCCGTTCAATCCGCAGGGAATGAGCGCGGTCGGCACCGATCTCGCGTTCAACACCTCGATCAGCTTCGTCACCAACACCAACTGGCAGTCCTACACGCCCGAGAGCACGATGAGCTACCTCGTGCAGATGGCCGGGCTGACGGTGCACAATTTCGTCTCAGCCGCCACCGGCATCGCGCTTGCACTCGCGCTGATCCGCGGCTTCGCTCGCCGCTCGGCGCACACGGTCGGCAACTTCTGGGTCGATCTGACGCGCTGCACGCTCTACATCCTGATGCCGGTTTCCATCGTCATCGGCCTGTTCTTTGTCTGGCAGGGCATGCCGCAGAACCTGCACGCCTACACCGAGGCGACGACCCTGGAAGGCGCCAAGCAGATCATCGCCCAGGGTCCGGTCGCCTCGCAGGAGGTGATCAAGGTATTCGGCACCAACGGCGGCGGCTTCTTCAACGCCAATTCCGCACATCCCTTCGAGAACCCGACGGCGCTGACCAACCTCGTGCAGATGCTGCTGATCTTCTCGATCGGCGCGGGGTTGACCAATGTGTTCGGCCGCATGGTCGGTGACCAGCGCCAGGGCTGGGCGATCTTCGCCATCATGGGCGTGCTGTTCCTCGCCGGGGTGTGCGTCGCCTATCCCGTCGAGGCCGGCGGCAACCCTGCTTTCGCCGCCCTGCACGTCGACAGCGCGGCCGGCGCGCTGCAGGCCGGCGGCAACATGGAGGGCAAGGAGGTCCGCTTCGGCATCCTCAACTCGGCGCTGTTCACGACCATCACCACCGACACGTCCTGCGGCGCCGTGAACACCATGCACGACAGCCTGCTGCCGCTGGCCGGCTTGGTGCCGATCGCCAACATCGAGCTCGGCGAGATCATCTTCGGCGGCGTCGGCTCCGGCATCTACGGCATGCTGATGTTCGCCATCACCGCGGTGTTCGTGGCCGGATTGATGGTCGGACGGACGCCCGAATATCTCGGCAAGAAGATCGAGGCCAAGGAGGTCAAGATGGCGATGCTGGCCATCCTGGTCCTGCCGCTATCCATTCTCGGGTTTACCGCGCTCGCGGTGGTGCTGCCGGCGGGAACCGGCGCCATGGCGAACGCCGGGCCGCACGGCTTCAGCGAGGCGCTCTACGCCTACAGCTCGGCGACCGGCAACAACGGCAGCGCCTTCGCCGGCCTCTCCGCCAACGTGCCGTTCTGGAACATCACGCTCGGCCTGGCGATGCTGATCGGGCGGTTCCTGTTCATCGTGCCGATGCTGGCGGTCGCCGGCTCGCTGGCGGCCAAGAAGATCGTGCCGGCCTCCGCCGGCACCTTCCCGACCGATGGCGGCCTGTTCGTCGGCCTGGTGGTCGGGGTCATCCTGATCGTCGGCGGACTGACCTTCTTTCCCGCACTCGCCCTCGGGCCGGTGGTCGAGCAGCTCGCGATGAACGCCGGCACCACGTACTGAACCAGGAAGCTGCGATGGACACGACAGACAAGCAGGGCCGCGCCGCGGCGTCGATGCTCGACACGGCGATCCTGGTGCCGGCGCTCGGCGAGATGTTCCGAAAGCTCTCTCCAAGACTGATGGCGCGCAACCCCGTCATGTTCGTCGTCGAAGTCGTGGCGACGCTGACCACGGTGCTGTTCCTGCGCGCCCTGATGACCGGCGGCAGCCATCTCGGCTTCACCTTCCAGATCATCCTCTGGCTGTGGATCACCCTGCTGTTCGCCAATCTCGCCGAGGCGGTCGCCGAGGGTCGCGGCAAGGCGCAGGCCGACACCCTCCGGCGGACGCGGTCGGAGACGGTCGCCTACGTGCAGCAGCCCGACGGGACCGCGAGGGAGACCCCGTCGACCGGGCTCAAGGTCGGTGATCTGTGCGTCGTGGAGGCCGGGCAGCTCATCCCTGGCGACGGGGATGTCGTCGAGGGCATCGCGTCGGTCGACGAGTCGGCCATCACCGGCGAGTCGGC
>JAFAYM010000092.1 GCA_019240395.1 Acidisphaera sp.
AACTGATCTCCTTCTTTAAGAGCTGCAGTGACTCCCTCATGACCAGTGTCAGGATCTTGCCAAGTCCACACCTCTACCGTGTAGTCTTTGGGTAGATAGGTGATGTATTTGGTCGATGTTTTCTCCCACGAAATCCTACCTTCCACAGTGGCTTTCGCGAGATCCCCCAGAACATCCTCAAGCGACTTCATGTTTTCTCCTCATCCAGCACTCGGAATTTGAGAGCATGCTCTCTTGCGAGCAAGAAGGTGGATATCCCTGCTAAGGACTTCGTTACGGTTCTTGAATTGAATTTAGGATCGTTCTGGATACCGAGGTCCAAGTGATGTTCGATCGCTGCGATATTCCGTTTTATGAGGCTAATTTGGTCAACCAGCTCTTTCTCGTTCGAGAATGAAGAACATACCTCAAGGACGGCGCGCTTCAGAGAGTGAAAAACCACCTGGGCGGGTGAGAGATGTCCATTCTGGACCAAGCCCCTTATCAGTTCCACCTGAGAGTAGGAGTAAGCTATGCTCCCGATGTTCACTCTACCTTGCAGGGATTGAACCGCCTCCGAAGCTGCTTCGGCAGCGCTTTTGGCGGCTCGAGCCTGCATATAGGTCAGGTAAAGCCCAACGCCACCCAGCAGCGTGCCGACCCAAGTTACCCCGGCTATCGTTGCGTCTTCGAAGAGCCATTTCCACAATGTGAGATGATCCGATAGATTATAGCGTCACCCGCCACGCTAGGAGCGCCACGCCGTCTCGCCAAGAAGGCGATAGGGCCTGATACATCGAAACTTGGGCCACTCTGGTGTTTGCGCGGTGCTCGGCCTCGCCATAGCACCCTGTCCCGAACCATGGCACGCTCCCCAGCACTCTGGAGGAAAAACGTCATGCCCCGCCTGTCCCGCCGCCACGCCATCGCCGGCGCCGCCCTGCTCGCCGCTCCCGCCCTCATCGGCCGGGCCCGGGCCGCCAGCACGCTGAAAATCTCCACCTCCTACCCGAACGACCCGGTCTTCGCCGCCGGGCGGGTCTGGTACGACATTTTTCTTCCGCACCTGAAGGCCACGACCGGGGATCAGATCGCCATCCAGTACTACCCCGACAACCAGCTCGGCCAGGAGGCCGACATCGCCAACCAGGTGAAGCTCGGCGTCGTCGACATCATGCTCACCGGCTCGTCCATCTGGACCAACCTCGTGCCGGAATTCGGCGTGTTCGACATGGGCTACGTCTTCAAGGACTACGACCATATGCGCCGCGCCACCGCCACCCCGGCGGGCGCCGGGCTGCAGAAATTGCTGCTGCAAAAGACCGGCACGCATCTGCCGGCCTGGGGGCGGAACGCCGGGGCGCGCAACTTCATGACCAAGTTCGCCTTCAGCAAGCCCGAGGACCTCGCGGGCAAGAAAATCCGCAGCCTGCCCAGCCCGATCGTCACCGAGACGGTGAAGCTGATGGGCGCCGCCGCCACGCCGATGGCCTTCGGCGAGATCTACACCGGCCTGCAGGCCGGTGTGATCGACGGGCTGGAGCACGATGCGCCGACCGTGCTCTCGGCAAAGTTCTACGAGACCGCCAAGCACTTCACCCTCACCCGCCACATCCACACGCCGTTCGGCGCGTTCGTCAGCGACCGCAGCCTGCAGAAGCTGAAGCCGGACGTGCGCGACGGGCTGCTGAAAGCCATCCAGCAGACCACCGACGACCAGTACGCCCGCTTCGCCGCACTGGAGACCGCGGCGGAGGACGAGCTGAAGAAGCACGAGGTGACGATCGCCGACTGCGACCGCGACGCCTTCCGCGAGCGCGTCCGCCCGCTCTGGGCGCAGTTCCTCCAGGCGACGCCGGGCGCCAAGGACATGCTTGACGCCGCGCAGAAGACCGAGAGCGCCTGAGCGCGCCTCCGTGCCCGCCCCACACGACCACGCGATGGTGCCGCCGGTGCGGGGGACCGTGGCCGGCGGCGCGCCGTCGGCCATCGAGCGGCGGCTGGTCCGCCCGCTGCTGCGCGTCGTGGAGGCGCTCGCCGCCCTGCTGCTGGTCGTCGATCTCGTCGTGGTCTGCGCCTCGGTGCTCTGCCGCTACGTGCTGAAGGCGCCGCTGGTCTGGAGCGACGACGTGGCGCGCGTGCTGCTGCTCGGCCTGGTCTTCCTCGGCGCCGCCGCGGCACTGGCCCGCGGCGAGAACGCCGGGGTCGCCTTCTTCGTCGACCGCTTGCAGCCGCGCACCCGCCGCTTCGTCGATGCGACGGTCGGCATCGCCGTGGTGATCGGGGCGGCCTCGTTCTGCTGGTATGGCGTGGTGCTGCTGGGCGACACCGCCGGCCAGACCGTCGGCGCCGGCGTGCCGCAGGAAGCGTTCTTCGCACCGATGTGCTTTGCCGCGGCCGCGATGACGGTGTTCGGCCTCGCCCAGCTCACCCGCTTCCGTCCGGTCGAACTGGCCGTCGGCGTGGCGGTGCTCGCCGTTCTCGTCGGGCTCTGGGAAGCCTGCGGCATCGCGGCACCCGATCTCCTGCCGGACCCGGCCTGGCCGATGCTGGCCGCGTTCATCGTCACGCTCGCCGCCGGCATGCCGATCGGCTTCGTGCTGGCGCTCTCCGTCCTGGTCTATGTCTGGACCGGCGACGTGATGCCGGGCGAGATCTTTGCCCAGCAGGTGGCGCGGGGCATCGACAATTTCGTGCTGCTCGCCGTGCCGTTCTTCATCCTCGTCGGCTACCTCATGGAGGCGAACGGCATGTCCGTGCGCCTGATCACCCTGCTGCAGCGCGCCGTCGGGCGGATGCGCGGCGGGCTGAACGTGGTCATGGTGCTCAGCATGGTCATCTTCTCCGGCATTTCCGGATCGAAGATGGCGGATGTCGCGGCGGTCGGCTCGGTGCTCATTCCGGCGGCGCGCAAATCGCGCCAGAGTCCGGGCGATGCCGTCGCCCTGCTCGCGTCCTCGGCGGTGATGGCGGAGACCATCCCGCCCTGTGTCAACCTGATCATCCTCGGCTTCGTCACCAATCTGTCGATCGGCGGCTTGTTCCTGGCGGGGCTGCTGCCGGCGGGGCTGATGGCGCTGGCGCTGATCGTCATGGCGGTGGCGCTCGGCACGCCCGCGCCGGTGGCGATCGACGATGAGGGCCGGTCGCTGGCGGCACTGGTCGGCAGCGGCGCGGTCGCCTTCGGGCTGATCGCCATCATCTTCGGCGGCTACCGTTCGGGCTTCGCGACGGCCACCGAAATTTCCGCCTTCGCCGTGATCTACGCCCTGCTGGTCGGCGGCCTCGCCTTCCGCGAGCTCAGCTTGGCCGGCACCGCGCGCGTGCTCATGGACTCCGCGACGCGTGCGGGCATGGTGCTGTTCATCGTGGCGGCGGCGCAGAGCCTGGCCTATTCGCTCACCATGCAGCAGATCCCGCACGCCCTGGCGGAATTCATGATCGAGATTTCGACCAACCACGGCGCCTGGCTGTTCCTGCTGCTCTCGATCGCCATCCTGATCTTCATGGGCTCGGTGCTGGAGGGTGCCGCGGCGCTGATCATCTTCGGCCCGCTGCTGATGCCGGTGGCCCGCCATCTCGGCATCGATCCGCTGCATTACGGCGTCATTCTCGTCATCGGCATGGGCATCGGCCTGTTCGCGCCTCCGCTGGGCCTCGGCCTCTACGGCTCCTGCCTGATCGGCAACGTGCGGCTGGAGGAGACGGTGCGCCCGATCCTGAAATATCTCGGGGTGCTCTTCCTCTGCCTCGTGCTGATCGCCCTGGTGCCGGCGATCACCACGGCCCTGCCGCGCGCCTCCGGCTACTGACTTTCCCTCAGGGTATAGATCTGGGGGCGGCTACCCCGGGTGGCAGGGCCGGTGAAATATGGCATGGTGCGGGAGAAACGAGGAACCCGATCTGTGCCCAAGCTGCTGCGCAAAGCCGTTCTTCCCGTCGCGGGGCTCGGCACCCGCTTCCTGCCGGCGACCAAGGCGACGGCCAAGGAAATGCTGCCGGTCGTCGACAAGCCGCTCATCCAATACGCCGTCGAGGAGGCGCGCGCCGCCGGCATCGAGCAGTTCTGCCTGGTGACCGGGCGAGGCAAGACGGCGCTCGTCGAGCATTTCGACATCGCCTTCGAGCTCGAGGCGACGCTGCGCGAACGCCACAAGACCCGCGAGCTGCAGTTGCTGCACGACGCGGCGAGCGAGCCGGGATCGATCGTCACGGTGCGGCAGCAGGTGCCGCTCGGGCTCGGCCACGCCATCTGGTGCGCCCGCGCCTTCATCGGCGACGACCCGTTCGCCATCCTGCTGCCCGACGATCTCGTGCTCGCCGACACGCCCTGCCTCAAGCAGCTCGCCGACGCCTATGCGGAGACCGGCGGCAACGTCGTGGCGGTGACCGAGGTGCCGCGCGAGCACACCAACCGCTATGGCATCCTGGAGATCGGCCGCGACGACGGCCGGCTTGTCGAGGTGACGGGACTGGTGGAGAAGCCCGATCCGGCGGTGGCGCCCTCCAACCTCTCGATCATCGGCCGCTACGTGCTGTTGCCCGAGGTGATCACCCATCTCGCCCGCATGGAGCGCGGCGCCGGCAACGAGGTGCAGCTGACCGATGGGATGGCGCAGATGATCGGCCGCACGCCGTTCCACGGCCTGCGCTATGAAGGCCGGCGCTTCGATTGCGGCGACAAGGTGGGCTTCCTCGAGGCGCAGATCGCCTTCGCCCTGGCGCGCCCCGATCTGGCGCCGGCGATACGCAAATTCCTCCGCGAGTACGCGGAGGTGCCGGCGTGATGGCCTTCACCCATCGTTTCGACCCGACGGTCCTGCGCGAATACGACATCCGCGGCATCGTTCACAAAACGCTGCACGCCGATGACGCCTTCGCCATCGGCCGCTGCTTCGGCAGCATCGTTGCGGGTCGCGATCGGGCAAGCGGGCGCAACGGCGCGCGTACCGTCGCGGTCGGCTATGACGGCCGGCTTTCCTCGCCGGAGCTGGAGCCGGCGCTCGTCGAAGGGCTAAAGGCCAGCGGCATGGAGGTGCTGCGGGTCGGACGCGGGCCGACGCCGATGCTCTACTACGCCGCTACCACGCTGGAGACCGACGGCGCCGTCATGGTCACCGGCAGCCACAATCCGCCCGACTATAATGGCTTCAAGATGATGCTTGGCCGCAAGCCGTTCTTCGGCGAGCAGATCCGCGCCCTCGGCGCGATGGCCGAGGCCGGCGACGTGGTGGCGCAAGCCGCCGGCAGTGACCGCCGCATTGATGTCGCCGACGCCTATGTCGCCCGCTTGGTCTCCGATTGGGACGGCGGCGACCGGCAGCTCGATGTGGTCTGGGACAACGGCAACGGCGCCGCCGGCGAGATGCTGGCACGGCTGGTGGCGGCACTGCCGGGCAAGCACGTCGTGCTGAATGGGACGATCGACGGGCGCTTCCCGGCGCACCATCCCGATCCGACCGTGCCGAAGAACCTTGAGCAGCTGGTCGGCGAGGTGCGGCGTACCGGCGCCGATCTCGGCATCGCCTTCGACGGCGATGCGGATCGCATCGGCGTGGTCGACGACACCGGCGAGATCCTGTTCGGCGATCAGCTCATGGTCGTGCTGGGACGCGACGTGCTCAGGGACAGGCCGGGTGCGACGATCATCGCCGACGTCAAGGCGAGCCAAGTGCTGTTCGACCAGATTGCCAGCGCCGGCGGCAAGGCGCTGATGTGGAAGACCGGCCACAGTCTGATCAAGGCGAAGATGGCGGAGACCGGCGCGCCGCTCGCCGGCGAGATGTCCGGCCACATCTTCTTCGCCGATCGCTGGTACGGCTTCGACGACGCGCTCTACGCCGCCGTGCGGCTGCTCGGCATCGTCGCCCGGATGGACGGGCCGCTGTCGCGCGTGGTGCAGGCGCTGCCGAAGGTGGTCAACACGCCGGAGCTGCGCTTCGATTGCGATGATCGCAGGAAGTTCGCGGTCATCGAGGAAGTGGCACAGCGCCTGCGAGCAGAGGGCGCAAGACTTTCCGACATCGACGGCGTGCGGGTATTGACCGACGATGGCTGGTGGCTGCTGCGGGCGTCGAACACGCAGGCGGTGCTGGTGGCGCGCGCCGAGGCGAGCACCGAGGAAGGGCTCGAGCGGCTGAAGCAGGCGCTGGTGACGCAGCTCGAGGCTTCCGGCCTGGCTGCGCCGGATTTCTCCGGAGCCAATGCCGGGCATTAGGAAGGCGAGGGGCTTTGCCCCTCGACCCCATTGAGGCCGCGAGGGGTCCAGGGCGCAGCGCGCGAAGGGGAGGGGGAGCCCTCGCCCTGCTTTTTAGGCCCCTCCCGCCACGAGGCGCTCCAGGGTCTCGACCGCGCGCAGGCGCAAGCAGCGTCGCGATATGGCCAGGCGGGCGACCGGCCGGGCGCTGAAGGTCTCCATGAACAGCGCGCCGCCGCGGCCGAGGAAGCTGTCGGAGTCGAAGGCGAGACGCTTCTCCGCCGCCAGCTTGATCGCCTCCCACACCAGCAGCGATACGGCGCCGCCGGAATCCGCCTCGGGATCGCGCGTGCTGCGCAGGTAATAGAGCGTGCGCCGGTCCCAGACCAGCAGCACCGCCGCCTGCTGCGCGCCGGTCGCGCGATCGGCAGCGACGAGGATGCAATGGCGCGAGCGGCGGCCCAGCGCCACGTCGAGACGTTCGTACAGTCCGCGGTCATGATCGTTGAGGAGACCGCGCTTGTGCAGGTTGGCTTCGTAAAAGGCGTGGAACGCCATCAGCGACAGCGTCTCCTCGACACGCATGGACCGCATGGCGCGTCGCAGCTTGTTGCGCGTCCGCTGCTTCAGCCCGAGCCACAGTGCGTCGGCGCCGGCCGCCGTATCGATGCGATAGGTGTAGCGGATCTGCACATCGAGACCGTTGCAGGCGTAGTCCAGGGCATCGCCGGCATCAGGATCGAGCACCTGCAGGAAGCCGTCATGCGGCGGCAGCTGCGCCAGCGCCGCGTCGATCAGCCGGCCTCGTGTCTCGGCCGCGGCCTGAGCGTCGGCGACGCGGATCACCGGTCCGAGCGTATGGGTGAGCGGCGGCATGCCGAGCAGCCTCATGCCGAATTTCCGGCTCTGCACGTAGGGCATCCAGAGGAAGGCGCGCACGCCGTCCCCCTCGGTCACCGCGCGCCATTGCCTGTCCGAAACCGCGTCCAGCCACCACGGTGCCTGGAAGATGGTCAGATCGGCCTCATCGAGGTGATCGATCCGACGCTCCGTCGCATCGGCGACCGGCGCGCCATTCATCCCGTCCATCCGGACACGCCCCGCCGGCGCCGGACCGTCCGGAACCGGAACATCCGGCGCTGATAGGCCTGGGGCGGACATGCACTGCTACCTGGCGGAATGTCGGCTTGAAAAGCTGCGCCTTGACGGAACGAAATGTAACGACGTGGCAGAGGATGGTGCAAACACAATCCCCCGCGGCGGGTAGATGGCTCGGCAGGCCGGCTTGCGGCGGGGTGCAAAACGAGACTTGTTGCGGGGTTTATCTCCTGCGACCGCCCGATGAGAGGCAAGCCGATGCCGGCCACCCCGCACCAAGCCTCGATAATCTCGGGGGAGGAAGATTTCCTGGGGCTGCGGGAGGAGTGGGACCGGCTGTTCGCACGTGCCGCCGCGCCCTATCCCTCGCAGGGCTTCACCTGGTGCCGCTGCACCTGGGAGATGCTCCTGCGCCCCCGCGGCGGCCGGCTGCGCTGCGTGGCGATCCGCGCCGGCGGCCGGCTCAGACTGATCTGGCCCACCGTGGTCATGCCGCATCACCGGCTCTGGTCGGTGCTGGTCCCGCTCAACGTCGTCGAGTACACCGACGTGCTGGCGGAGGCTGGCGCGGACGCGGGGGAGCTGGCCGCCTTGGCCTGGAAGACCTTGCAAGCGGGCTGCCGGGCCGACTTCATCTTCCTCGAAAGGGTGCGGGCGGGATCGCTGCTGTCGGATGCCCTGCGCGACGCCGGGGTCGCGGTCTCGCGCATCCGTCCGGCTCCGTGCGTCACCTGGGGGGAGGCAGGCTGGGACGCCTATTACCGCGGCCTCAGCAAGACGCTGCGGAGCCAGACCGAGCGGCGGCAGCGCCGGCTGGCCGAGCGGGGGCGGCCGGAATTCGAGGTGGTCGGGGAGGGCGAGCGGTACCGCGCACTGGCGAGCTGGCTGCTCGACCAGAAGGCCGCGTGGCTGGCGCGCACGGGCAGGCGTTCGGAGTGGATCGGCGCGCCGGACTACACCCAATTCGTTCGTGCGATCCCGGACCGTCTGGCGGCCGACAACGCCGCCGGGGCGGTGACCATCTTCGCGCTCCGGCTCGGCGAGACGGTGCTGGCGGCCGAGCTTAACTGCGTCGGCGAGCATGCCGTGGAGTTCATGAACGGCGCCTACGACCCGGCCTATGAGCATTTCTCGCCCGGCCACATCCTGCGGGCCTATACGCTGCGCTGGGCGTTCGACCGCGGCCTGACCTATGATTTCCGGCCGGGGGAGGAGCGCTACAAGGAGGCCTACGCCAATGGCGGCTGCGACACCGCCAATTACTACCTGACCAACAGCCTGCGAGGCCGCCTGCACCACGGGCTGGCTGCCGCCGCCAGGCGCCTCTCCCGCCGCGAAAAATCCTGAACCCCGTCAGCGGAGCTTTCCCATGCTGCAACCCCCGCCCGCGCAGCCCGGCATGCCGGAAGCCGCGATCGACACGCCGGCGCTGCTGCTCGACCTCGACGCGTTCGAGGCCAATCTGGACGGGATGGCGGCATTGCTGGCGCCGACGGGAACCCGGCTGCGCGCCCATGCCAAGACCCATAAATCGCCGGTGATCGCGCATCAGCAGATCGCCCGCGGCGCCGTCGGGCAGTGCGTGCAGAAGGTCGGCGAGGCGGAGATCCTGGCCTGGGGCGGCGTGCCCGACATCCTGGTCAGCAACGAGGTGGTCGGCGCGGCGAAGCTCGCCCGCTTTGCCGCGCTGGCGCGCATCGCCCGCGTGGCGATCTGTGCCGATGACGCGGCGCAGGTGTCAGCGATCGAAGCCGCCGCCGAGCAGGCCGGCCGGCGGCTGACGGTGCTGGTAGAGATCGATGTCGGGGCCGGGCGCTGCGGCGTCGCGCCGGGGCCGGACGCGGTGGCGCTGGCGCAGCGCATCGCCGGCTCGCGGAACCTGATCTTCGGCGGGCTGCAGGCCTATCACGGCAGCGCCCAGCACCTTCGCCGGCCCGAGCAGCGGCAGGCCGCCATCACGGGGGCGATCGATGCCAGCCGCCGCACGGTGGAGCAGCTGCGGCAGCAGGGGCTCGACTGTCCGATCGTCGGCGGCGCCGGCACCGGCACGTTCCAGATCGAATCAGCCTCGGGGGTGTACAACGAAATCCAGGCCGGCAGCTACGTGTTCATGGACGCCGACTACGCGCGCAACCTGGACGAGTCGGGGGCACCGGTCGGCACCTTCCGCCATTCGCTGTTCGTGCTGGCCACGGTCATGAGCACGCCGAACCGCGGCGTTGCGGTGCTTGATGCGGGGTTGAAGGCGTTGGCGGTGGACAGCGGCATGCCGACAATCTGGCAACGGCCCGACATCCGTTATCTCAGCGCCTCGGACGAGCATGGCAAGTTGGATGTGGGATCAGAGACCACGCCCCCGAAGCTCGGTGAGAAACTGCGGTTGGTACCGGGGCACTGTGATCCGACCGTGGATCGCTACGACTGGTATGTCGGCGTTCGCGGTGGACGCGTGGAGTGCCTGTGGCCGATCGCGGCGCGCGGCGGAATGCACTGACCCAGCCGCTCTGACCCGTTCGCCATCGCGAGCTCTATCGCACAGCGTCCGCTCGGGGTTATGCGACACTCCGTGCCGTCGGCGTCTCGGCGATGGCCTTCATCGAAGCGATGGCACCGCTCAAT
>JAFAYM010000174.1 GCA_019240395.1 Acidisphaera sp.
CGCGAGGTGGAGATCACGCTGGTCATGGCGGTCGCGCTGGTCGTGCTGGTGATCTTCGCCTTTCTCCGCTCGTTCCGCGCCACCTTCATCCCGGCCATCGCCCTGCCGCTGTCGCTGATCGGCACGTTCGGCGTGATGAACCTGCTCGGCTACAGCCTGGACAACCTCTCGCTGATGGCGCTGACCGTCGCCACCGGCTTCGTCGTCGACGACGCGATCGTCATGATCGAGAACGTGGTGCGCTTCATCGAGCAGGGCGTGCCGCCGCTCGAGGCCGCGTATCGCGGCGCGCGGCAGATCGGCTTCACCATCGTCTCGCTCACCGTGTCGCTGATCGCGGTGTTCATCCCGCTGCTGTTCATGACCGGCGTGGTCGGGCGGCTGTTCAACGAGTTCGCGGTGACGCTCTCGGTCTCCGTCGTGGTCTCGGCGGTGGTGTCGCTCACCCTGACGCCGATGATGTGCGGCCGGCTGCTGCGCCCGCTCGAGCAGGAGCGGCCGGGGCGGATCGCCCGCGCCTCGGAGGCGGCCTTCCAGCGCGTGCTGCGCGGCTACCGGCGCACCCTGGAGATGGCGCTGCGCCGCCAGCCCCTGATCCTGGCGGTCGCCGTCGCCACGCTCGTCGGCACCGTCTGGCTCTACGTCATCGTGCCGAAGGGGTTTCTGCCGCAGCAGGATACCGGCACCATCGCCATCGTCACCGAGGCGTCGCAGGGCATTTCGATCCCCGGGCTGTCGGCCTTGCAGACACGGGCCGCCGACATCGTGCGGCGCGATCCGGCGGTGCAGGGCGTGGTGTCGCTGGTCGGCGCCGGCACGGTGAACGCGACGCCGAATACCGGCCGGCTGACGGTGGCGCTCAAGCCGCTGGCGCAGCGCGACGGGGTGGCGGCGATCATGGTGCGGCTGCAGGACCAACTGGCCGCCCTGCCCGGGCTTTCGGTGTTCATGCAGCCCACCCAGGACATCCAGCTCGGCACGCGGATCAGCCGGACGCAGTTCCAGTACACGCTGATCGACACCGACGCCGCCGAGCTCGCGCAATGGACGCCACGGCTGCTCGCCGCGCTGCAGGACCTGCCGGCGCTGCGCGACGTCGCCTCCGACCAGCAGGACGAGGGCTACAGCACCTATCTGCAGGTCGATCGCGATGCCGCCATGCGGCTGGGCGTCACCATGCAGTCGATCCAGGACACGCTCTACGACGCCTTCGGCCAGCGGCAGATCTCGACCATCTTCTCGCAGAGCAACCAGTATCGCGTGGTGCTGGAGGCCAATCCGGGGTGGCAGGCGGATCCCGCCTCGCTGCTGCGCCTGCGCGTGCCCGGGCAGGGCGATGCGCAGGTGCCGCTGACCGCTTTCGCCAAGATCATCAGCACCACGGCACCACTGGTGATCGAGCACCAGGCGCAATTCCCGGCAGTGACGCTCAGCTTCAATCTCGGGCCCGACGCCTCGCTCGGCGATGCCGTGCAGGCGGTGGCGGCGGCCGAGCAGCGGATCGGCCTGCCCGCGACCATCTCCGGCAGCTATTCCGGCGACGCCGCCGAGTTCCAGTCGAGCCTGGCCAGCGAGCCCTGGCTGATCCTGGCGGCGATCGTGGTGATCTATATCGTGCTCGGGGTGCTCTACGAGAGCACGATCCATCCGGTCACCATCCTCTCCACCCTGCCCTCGGCCGGCATCGGCGCGCTGCTGGCGCTGATGCTGTTCGGCACCGACCTGTCGCTCGTGGCGCTGGTCGGCGTGGTGCTGCTGATGGGCATCGTCAAGAAGAACGCCATCATGATGATCGACTTCGCCATCGAGGCGGAGCGCGACCGCGACCTCACCCCCGAGGCGGCCATCGAGGAGGCGTGCCTGCTGCGCTTCCGGCCGATCATGATGACGACGATGGCCGCCCTGCTCGGCGCGGTGCCGCTGGTGCTCGAGCACGGCAGCGGCTCGGAGCTGCGCCAGCCGCTCGGCCTGACGATCGTCGGCGGCCTGCTGCTGAGCCAGCTGCTGACGCTCTACACGACGCCGGTGATCTATCTCTACATGGAACGCATCCGGCTGCGGCTCAGCCATGGCAGGCGGCCGGGGCCGCTGGCCGAGCCGGCGGAATAGATGGGTTTCTCCACTCCCTTCATCCTGCGGCCTGTCGCGACCATCCTGCTGTCGCTCGGCCTGCTGCTCGCCGGGGCGGTCGCCTACCGCTTCCTGCCGGTGGCGCCGCTGCCGAGCATGGACATTCCGACCATCGTGGTGTTCGCCAGCCGGCCGGGCGCCGACCCGGAGACCATGGCGACCTCCGTCGCCTCGCCGCTCGAGCGGCGCATCGGCGAGATCGCCGGGGTGACCGAGATCACCTCGGTGAGCGCCATCGGCTCGACCTCGATCGTCGTGCAATTCGATGTGGACCGGAACATCAACGGCGCCGCGCACGACGTGCAGGCCGCGATCAACGCGGCGACCGCCGATCTCCCGTCCGACCTGCCGACGCGGCCGTACTACCGGAAATTCAACCCCGCCGAGATGCCGATCCTGACGATCGCGCTGACCTCCGACACGCTGTCGGTCGGGCAGGTGTACGACGCCGCGGACACCGTGCTGGGTCAGCGCCTGTCGCAGGTGGAGGGCGTGTCGCAGGTGCAGGTGAACGGCGCCGAGAAGCCGGCGGTGCGGATCCAGCTCGATCCGGTGCGGCTGGCCGCCGCCGGCCTCTCCGGGCAGGACGTGGTGAACACGGTGCGCGCCGCCAACGTCACCGAGCCGACCGGCGGCTTTCAGACGACGGCGCGGGCCGAGACGATCGGCATCAACGGCCAGATCTCGACGGCCGCCGAATACGCGCCGCTGATCCTGCGCGCCACCCCGGCCGGAGCGGTGATACGCATCTCCGGGGTCGCGACGGTGATCGACAGCGTCGCCAATGTCCGGCTGGCGGCGTGGAGCGGCAAGCAGCCGGCGATCCTGCTGACCATCACCAAGGAGGCCGGGGCCAACGTCATCGACACGGTGGACCGGGTGCGCGAGGTGCTGCCGCTGCTGCGCAGCTGGATCTCGCCGGACATCAAGATGGCGGTGATCTCCGACCGCACCAGCACCATCCGCGCCAGCGTCGCCGACGTGCAGTACACGCTCCTGATCACCATCGCGCTCGTGCTGATGGTGGTGTTCGTGTTCATGCGCCGGCTGATGCCGACGGTCGCGGCCGGCATCACCGTGCCGCTGTCGATCGCCGGGACGCTCGCCGGCATGTGGTTCCTCGGCTACACGCTCGACAATTTCTCGCTGATGGCGATCACCATCGGCGTGGGCTTCGTCGTCGACGACGCGATCGTCATGATCGAGAACATCTTCCGCCACATGGAGCAGGGCGAGACGGCGCTGGTCGCCGCGCTGAACGGGGCGCGGCAGATCGGTTTCACCGTGATGTCGATCAGCCTCTCGCTGGTGGCGGTGTTCATTCCGGTGATCTTCATGCCCGGGCTGCTCGGCCGACTGTTCCATGAATTCGCCATGACCATGACCCTGGCGATCGGCATTTCGGCGGTGGTCTCGCTGACCTTGACGCCGATGCTGTGCGGCCGCTTCATGGGGGAGGCGCGGCCGACGCGCGGCCTATGGGGCCGCATCGACCGACGCATCGACCGCGCGCTGCAAGCGGTGCTGCGCGGCTACGCGGCGAGCCTCGCCGTGGCGCTGCGGCATCGTCGCCTGATGCTCCTGGCGACCTTCGCCACCCTGGCGCTGACCGTGGCGCTCTATCGGCTGGTGCCGAAGGGCTTCATTCCGCTCGAGGATACCGGGATGCTGCTCGGCTCCACCCTGGCCTCCCCCGACATCTCGTTCAAGGCGATGTCGGAGCGCCAGCGGCAGGTGGTCGACGTGCTGCTGCGCGACCCGGCGGTGGATACCGTCGGCTCACGGATCGGCGTCGCCTCCGGATTTTCCTCGCTCAACCGCGGCAGCCTGACGGTCAGCCTGAAGCCGCTGGGGGAGCGGGGGCTGTCCTCGGAGGAGGTGATTGCGCGTCTGCGCCCGGCGCTGGCGAGGCTCGACGGCATCCAGACCTTCCTGTTCTCGGCGCAGGATCTGCGCGCCGGCGGCCGGTCTGGCGGCTCGCAGTATCAATTCGTGCTGCTCGATCAGGATCTCGCGGAGCTGCGGAAATGGGACCAGGCGCTGGAAGACAAGCTGCGCACCGTGCAGGGTATCGAGGACGTCACCAGTGACCAGGACCGCGCCGGGCCGCAGGCCAACGTGGTGATCGACCGGCTGGCGGCGGCGCGGCTCGGCGTGTCGGTGAACGACATCGACAACGCACTGAACAACGCCTTTTCGCAGCGGCAGATCTCGCGCATCTACACCGACCGCAACCAATACAACGTGGTGCTGGAGATCGACCCGAAGCTGCAGGCGGATCCCTCGATGCTGAGCCGCATCTATGTCGGCGCCACCGGATCGACCGGCAATCCGAGCAGCCCGGCGGCGATCGCCGCCAATGCCGGCATCAGCACGGCGGCGCAAACCTCCGGCAGCTCGGCGATCACCACGGTCGCCACGAGCAGCACCAATTCGGCGGGGCAATCGACCAGTGTCACGACGATCGGCGGGACGCAGGTGCCGCTGTCGGCGGTGGCGCATTTCGAGCGCGGCACGGCGCCGCTCGCCGTGCGTCACCAGGGGCAGTTCCCGGCGGCGACGATCAGCTTCAACGTGGCGCCCGGCATGGCGCTCGGCGATGCGACGGCGGCGGTCGAGAACGCGGCGCGGGAGCTGCGCATGCCGGAGACGGTGCGCTATGAGTTCGCCGGCAATGCGCGCTATCTCGCGCAGTCGCTGGCCGCCGAACCGGCGCTGATCGGGGCGGCGCTGCTGGCGATCTACATCGTGCTCGGGGTGCTCTATGAGAGCCTGGCGCAGCCGCTGACGATCATTTCGACCCTGCCCTCGGCCGGTCTCGGTGCACTGCTGGCGATGCTGCTCACCGGCACGGACCTCTCGATAATGTCGATCATCGGCATCATCCTGCTGATGGGCATCGTCAAGAAGAACGCGATCATGCTGATCGATTTCGCACTGGAGCAGGAGCGGCATTTCGGGCGGACGCCGGAGGCGGCGATCCACGCGGCGTGCCTGGAGCGTTTCCGACCGATCCTCATGACGACGATGGCCGCTCTGCTGGGCGCGCTGCCGCTGGCCTTCGCCTTCGGCACCGGGGCCGAGCTGCGCCGGCCATTGGGCATTTCGATCGTCGGCGGCCTGATCGTGTCGCAGCTGCTGACGCTCTACACGACCCCGGTGGTCTACCTCGCCCTGCAGCGCCCCGACCGCCGCGCCCGCCGATCAGGCGCGCTGCTTGCCCCGGGGGAGTGAGTGCCGATGAATTTGAAACGCCGCTCTCTTCTGGCGTCCGCACTCGCCGCCCCGGCGTTGCGTGCCCGCGCCCAGCCGAGCGGCCCGATCCGCATCGGGGAGATCAACTCCTACACCACGATCCCGGCCTTCACCGTGCCATACCGCAACGGCTGGCAACTGGCGCTGGGGCAGATCAATGGCCAGGGCGGCGTGCTGGGCCGCAAGCTCGAGGTGATTTCGCGCGACGACGCCGGACGGCCGGAGGATGCGCTTCGCCTGGCCGGCGAGCTGCTGGATCAGGAGAAGGCGGATCTGCTGGCCGGCGGCTATCTCTCCAATGTCGGACTGGCGCTGTCGGATTTCGCGCTGCAGAGAAAGTGCCTGTATGTGGCGGGCGAGCCGCTGACCGATGCGCTGGTCTGGGAGCAGGGCAATCGCTATTGCTACCGCCTGCGCCCTTCCACCTACATGCAGGCGGCGATGCTGGTCGAGGAGGCGGCGAAGCTGCCGGCGAAGCGCTGGGTGAGCGTCGCGCCGAATTACGAATACGGCCAGTCCGCGGTGAAGTGGTTCCGTGCGCTGCTGGAGAAACGGCGCCCGGACGTGCAGTTCGTGGCCGAGCAGTGGCCGGCGCTCGGCCATATCGATGCCGGCGCGACCGTGGAGGCGCTGGCGCTGGCGAAGCCCGAGGCGATCTACAACGTGACCTTCGGGGCCGATCTGACGAGCTTTGTGCGCCAGGGCAACACGCGCGGCCTGTTCGAGGGCCGCTCCGTGGTTTCGCTGCTGACCGGCGAGCCGGAGTATCTCGAACCGCTGGGAGCCGAGACGCCGGAGGGCTGGATCGTCACCGGCTATCCCGGAAAGGCGGTGCAGACGCCGGCCAATCGCGAATTCGAGGAGGCCTACCAGGCCAAGTTCAACGAGGCGCCGCGGATGGGCTCGGTGGTGGGCTATGCGCTGATCGCTTCGATCGCCGCGGGCATCGTCAAGTCCGGGGGCACCGGTTCCGAGCAGATGGCCGACGGGTTCCGCGCTGCCGCATTCGACACGCCGTTCGGCCGCGCGATGTATCGTCCGCTCGATCATCAGAGCACGCTCGGCACGTTCGTGGGACGGACGGCACTGCAGGACGGCAAGGGGGTGATGGTGGATTGGCGCTATGTCGACGGCGCCAGCGTGATGCCGGGAGATGACGAGGTGCGCCGGCTGCGTCCCCACGAGGGGTGAGGCGGAGGGCTGACGCGCGGCATGGATTTCGTCGTCCAGCTGCTGGATGGGCTGGCCGGGGCCTCGACGCTGTTCCTGCTTTCCGCCGGGCTGACCGTGATCTTCGGCGTCACGGGGGTGGTGAATTTCGCGCATGGCAGCCTGTTCATGCTGGGCGCCTATGTCGGCTGGAGCGTGCTGACCCGGCTGCCGTCTGGGCCGATCCCTTTCACGCTCGGCGTGCTGGCGACGGCGGCGGCGCTCGGGGGGATCGGGGTCCTTCTGGAAGTGCTGTTGCTGCGGCGGCTGTATCGGGCGCCGTCGCTGTTCCAGCTGCTGGCGACGTTCGGCGTCGTGCTGATGGTGCAGGATGCGGCGCTGAGCCTCTGGGGACCGGCCGATCTGACATTGCCGCGCCCGCCCTGGCTGCGCGCCGCGGTCGTCGTCGCGGGCAGCCGGTTTCCCCGCTACGACCTGGCGCTGATCGGCGTGTTCCTGCTGGTCGCGGGCGCGCTGTGGCTGCTGTTCAACCGGACGCGGTGGGGCACGCTGGTGCGGGCGGCGGCGGAGAATCGGGAGATGGTCGCGGCGCTCGGCGTCGATCAGCGCGCTCTGTTCACGTCCGTGTTTGCGCTGGGCGCCGCGTTGGCCGGGCTGGGCGGCGCGCTCGCGCTGCCGGACGGATCGGCGAACCTGCAGATGGATCTGCCGGCGGTCGTGGATGCCTTCGTCGTGGTGGTGATCGGTGGGCTGGGCAGCCTGCCGGGCGCGGCGCTGGCCAGCCTGCTGATCGGCGAGCTGCAATCCTTCGGCGTCGTGCTGCTGCCGCGCGCCACTCTGGTGCTGGTGTTCGCGTTGATGGCGGTGGTGCTGGTGCTGCGTCCGAACGGGCTGCTCGGCCGTCCCGCAGGGGCGGTGCGCGCCGGCACGGCCGAAGGGACGGTGCGCGCGACGCCGCGCCCGCTGGTGCTCGCCGGGGCGGTGGCGCTGCTGGTGGCGATCGCCGCGCCGCTGCTCGTCGGGCCGGCGCTGCTGGCGATCGCGACCGAGATGCTGCTCGCCATGCTGTTCGCGGCGAGCCTGCACTTCATGATGGGGCCAGCCGGCATGCCGAGCTTCGGGCACGCCGCCTGGTTCGGCATCGGCGCCTATGCCGCCGGCCTCGCGTCACGCGACCTGGCGGCGCCGATGTCCGTCGGGCTGCTGCTGGCGCCGCTGGCGGCCGGGACGGCGGCGGCGCTGTTCGGCTGGTTCGTGGTGCGGCTCTCCGGCGTCTACCTCGCCATGCTGACCCTCGCCTTTGCGCAGATCGTCTGGTCTATCGCCTTTCAATGGGTCGGGCTCACCGGCGGGGACAACGGCATCCTCGGGGTATGGCCGCCAGCCTGGGCGGGGCCGTTCGGGTTCTACTGGCTCACCCTGGCGCTCTGCACGGGGGGCACGCTGCTGCTGCGGCACGCACTCGGCACGCCGTTCGGCTATGCCCTGCGGGCGGCACGGGATTCGCCGCTGCGCGCCGAGGCAACGGGAGTGGCGGTGCAGCGGCTGCGGCTCGTCGCGCTGGTCATTGCGGGAGCGGCGGCTGGGCTTTCCGGCGGTCTCTCCGCCTACGCCAAGGGCAGCGTGTTCCCGACCTTTGCCGGCTTGCCGCGCTCGGTCGACGCCTTGCTGATGGTGTTGCTCGGCGGGGTGGGGACGCTCTCCGGGCCGATCGTCGGCGCGCTCGCCTATACCGGGCTCAGCGACCTGCTGCTGGCGGTAACCCAGCAGTGGCGGCTGGTGCTCGGCGGGCTGATCATCGCGCTGGTCCTGGCGTTTCCCCGGGGCATCGCAGGAGCGGTGCAGACCGCGTGGCAGCGGTAGTAGGATGCGCGCGGTCCCGTAGCGAGCGGAGTCGCCATGACGCAGCCGGTGCTGAGCCATATCACCCTGGGCGCCCTTGACCTGGAGCGCGCGACGCATTTCTACGACGCCGTGCTCGGCGAGCTCGGCATCTCGCGGTTGAAATCCGGCAAGGGATTCGCCGGCTGGGGGGTCGCCGGCACGGCGCAGTTCTTCCTCACGCTGCCGTTCGACGGCGGCTCCGCGACACCAGGCAACGGGGTGTCGGTAAGCTTCCTGGCGCTGACGCGCGAGGCGGTGGATCGGTTCTGGCAGACGGCGATGACGCATGGCGGCCAGGATGAGGGCAAGCCGGGGCTGCGGCCGCAATATTCTCCGACGTACTACGCTGCCTATGTCCGCGACACCGAGGGGAACAAGATCGCGGCGGTTTGCCACACCTGAGAGAAAGGGGTCTGGGGCCGACGGGCCCCAGCGGGTCGAGGGCGGAGCCCTCGCCTTACTTGGCGAGATAATCGAACGCCGAAAGCACGTGCACCTTCACGACGTGCAGATACTCCTCGACGTCGACCGCCTCGTTGGCCTGCCCCATGCCGCGCGGAAACGGACCATAGACGTAGGCGGGAATGCCGCGCTGCCGCCACAGCCGCGCATCGGTGCCGCCCAGCGACAGCACCGGCACCGGGTCGATGCCGCCGACCGCGCGCGAATTGGCGCGCAGATGCCCGACCATTTCGTGGAACGGATCGCACGCTGCGGGCTCGGTGAAGTTGAGCTCCTCCATGCTCACCGTGGGGTATCCGCGCAGCACGGCGGCGATCCGGTCCAGCACCGCCTCCCTGCTCGCGCCGACGGGCAGCCGGAAATCCGCCTCGAAGCTGCACAGGCCGGGCACCATGTTCACCTTCAGCCCGCCCTGAATGGTGCCGATGTTCAGCGTGACGCGCTGGGCGATCGCCGCGGCGCCCTCGCCCATGGCGCGGTCCATCGCCGCAGCGCCCTCGCGCAAAGCCTCGCCGACACGGTCGGGCGGCGCCACCTCCGCACCGGCGACGGCCTCGAGTTCGCCGACCAGCCGTGCCGCGATCTTCGTCGCACTCTCGGAGAGATGCGTGTAGGCGCCATGCGCGCCCGGCGTGCGCACGGTGAAGCGCAGCCAGAACGGCGCCTTTTCGCCGAAGCGGATGGTGTAGGGCGAAGACGGCTCGCCGTTCAGCAGGCAATCGCCGAGCACTTCCGGCTCGTGCTCCATGAGCCAGCGCGATCCCCACGGGCCGAACGTCTCCTCGTCGGACACGCAGGTGAGCGTGAGCGTGCCGGCGAGGGCGTCGCGGATGCGATGCAGGTAGCGGTAGGTGAAGATCGACGCCGCCGTGCCGGCCTTCATGTCGACGACGCCGCGGCCCCAGATCTTGCCGTCCGCCAGGGCGCCGCTCCACGGGCCGTGCGTCCCTGGCTCGCTTTCGTCGACGGGGAAGACGTCGATGTGACCGTTCAGCACGAGATGCCGGCCGGCCGCCGGCGCGTGGAAGGTGCCGACGACGTTGGGCATGGCCGGTTGCGGCGCCACGAGACGCCAGGGCAATTCCTGCGCATCCAGGAAGCGGGTGATCACCCCGGTCGCCTCGCGCGTGTCGCCCGGCGGGTTGGGACTGGCGGCGCGGACGAAATCGCGGAGAAAACCGATGATCTCGTCGCGATCGCGGTCGATCCAGCCGAGCAGCTGCGATTTCGTGTCGCTCACGCCTGATACTCCCCCGTGCGTGGCGTCAGCCTCGACCACGCCAAGCGGAATGACAAGCGCCAGAGTTTCGCCTTGCGCGGGCAGAAGGCGCTCCGTAGCCTGCCGCGAACCTGAGCCGGAGGAGGCGAAAATGTCCGCCATGCGCGTCACCGACCCTGCGCGAGGCCAAGGCGCGATGCGGCGTCGCGCCGTGCTGCAGTTCCTGGCGGCACTCGGCGTCACCGTGCCGGCGGGCATGGTGGACGCGGTGCTCGGCGCGGCCGCGGCGCAGCCGGCGCCAGGCAGCCCGGTGCCGCGGCTCGGCGTCTTCACCCCGACCTGGCCGGACATGGTGGAGCTCTGGCGCCAGCTGAGTCGCGACTGGGCGCCGCTCGGCATCGAGCTCGACATCCAGCAGGGCACGCTCGACACCTTCGTGGCGCAGGTGGTGGCCGAGCAGAAGCTGCCGCATATGGGCTCGATGTCGTGGGGCGGCGCGCCGGACCGGCTGGATCCGGATTATTTCATTTCCGAGATGTTCCACAGCCGGCGGGACATCAAGGGCGGGCTGAATTTCGGGCATTACCACAGCGCCGAATTCGACCGCCTGGCCGACGCGCAGCGCGCCGAGACGGACGTGCCGAAGCGCCAGCAGCTGGTGCGCGAGGCGCAGCGGCCGATCGTCGAGGACAGTCCGGCGCTGATCCTGTTCCACCGCGACATCATCCACGCCTACAACAAGGCGCGCTTCAGCGGCGTCACGCCGATCTTCGGCAATGGCATCGGCTTTCCCTACATGCCGATGGCCTATATGGGCCTGACGCCGTTGACCCCGCGCAAGTTCATCAAGATCACGACGATCTACGACATCGCCTCGCTGAACCCGTTCCTGACGCCCGAGATCTACAACTCGACGACGCTGCGGCTGATGTACGCGACCTTCGTGACCCGCGATGCGAAGGCGGATCTGATGCCCTGGGCGCTCGAATCCTGGAGCATCGTCGATCCCAAGACGGTGGATATCGTGCTGCGGCCGGGGAGCAAGTTCCACGACGGCAAGCCGGCGACGGTAGACGACGTGAAGTTCACCTTCGACTTCATCAACAAGTGGAAGTTTCCAGCGTTGAGCCGGGTTTCCGATGCGGTGGAGAGCGCCGAGATCACCGGCGATCACACGGTGCGGCTGAAGCTGCGCACGGTGTACGCGCCGTTCGTCGCCAACGTGCTAGGCTATGCCTTCCTGGCCCCCAAGCACATCTGGGAGAATTTGCCCTCGGGTCTCGCCACGCCGGCGGACTGGCCGAACGACCACCCCGTCGGCAGCGGCCCCTGGCGCTACGGCGAGTGGAAGAAGGGCGAGTTCATCCAGTTCGCGGCCAATCCCGATTTCTTCATCAAGCCGAAGCTCGAGGGCATGGTGGTGATGCCGGTGCCGCAGATGGAGAGCATGGTCGGCATGCTGGAGCGCGGCGACAGCGACATGCTGGCCTGGAATCTCGACATGACGCTGGGCGCGCGGATCAGCAAGAGCGCCGATCTCGAGGTGGTGCGCACGCCGACGCATGGCCAGCACGAGGTGCGGCTCAATCTGGCGATGCCGCCCTGCGACAACAAGGCGTTCCGCATCGCCCTGCAGCATGCCACCGACCGGAAGAAGCTGCTCGACATCATCTTCTCCGGGGCCGGAACCGTTTCCCAGGGCGCGCCGATCACGCCGGCGCTGACGCAGTGGGCCAACCCCGACATCCAGGCGCCGGCGCCGAGCATCGACCAGGCCCGCGCGGCACTCAAGGACGGCGGCTTCAGCTGGAACGGGGAGGGCCGCCTGCTGATGCCGGCGGCCTGAACCGGCGGTCCGAGCCGGGATGGCGTTCTGGCGCTACGCCGGGCGGCGGGGCTTGCATACGGCGGTGACGCTGCTGCTGCTCGTCGGCTTCATGTTCGTGCTGTTCCGGATGATCCCCGGCGATCCGACGACGATGATGCTCGGGACGGGCGAACTGCCGGCCGAAGCGCAGCAGCGGCTGCGCGTGCTCTGGGGACTGGATCGCCCGCTGTGGCAGCAGTTCATCGCCTACGCGCTCAACCTGCTGCAGGGCAATCTCGGCATGTCCTTCTATTTCCGCCGCCCGGTCTCCGAGGTGATCGCGCCGATGCTGGCCAACACGGTGCTGCTGATGGCGCCGGTGGTGATCCTGGCCATCGTGATCGGCGTGGCGGGCGGCAGCTGGCTCGGCTGGCGGCGCGGCGGACGCGCGGAGGAGATCGGTGCGGTGCTGGCGCTGATCCCCCGCGCGCTGCCGGTGTTCTGGACCGGCATCGTGCTGCTCGCCCTGTTCGCCTATCAGTTCCGATGGTTTCCGATCGGCGGCATCCGCGAAGCGTTCTTCTTCCCGGAAAACTGGTGGCAGCGCCTGCCCTTCTTCGACATTACGCGCCACCTCGTGCTGCCGGTCGCGACCGGCGTTCTGGCCTCGGTCGCCGATCCGCTGATGATCCAGCGCACGGCGCTGCTCGAGGTGCGGCACGAGGATTTCATGGTGCTGGCGCGGGCCCGCGGCCTGAGCGGGCGGGCGCAGCGGCGCCTGGCGCGGCGCAACGCCATCCTGCCGGTGCTGACCTACAGCGCCATCATGGTCGGCTTCGCGTTCGGCGGGCAGGTGCTGCTGGAAGTGGTGTTCAACTGGCCGGGCATCGGCCGGCTGATGGTGGACAGCGTGACGCAGCGCGACTACCCCGTGGCGCAGGCCGCCTTCCTGATGATGGCGGCGGTCGTGGTCTTCCTGAATCTTCTGGTCGACCTGGCCTATGGCTGGCTGGATCCGAGAATCCGCGGTGGGTGAAGCGCTCGGCATTCGGCAAACCGCTCTCTCGCGACGGCGCCGGATTGCGCCGGTGCTGCGCCTGGCGTTGCTGCCGCTCGGCTCCTGGTCGGGCCGGTTCGCGATATTCGTTCTCGCCGCGGTGGTGCTGGTCGCCGCGGTCGCCCCGGCGTTGGCGCCCTACGACCCGCTGGCCAATCATTTCGATGCCGCGGGACAGCTGCTGCGCCTCGATCCGCCGTCGGCGCGATACAAGCTCGGCACGACCTATTACGGCCTCGACGTGCTGTCGCAGCTGATCTACGGCACCCGCATCGTGCTGGTGGTCGGCATCACCTGCGCCGTCCTGATCGGCGTGATCGGCACTAATGTCGGCCTGGTCGCCGGGTATTACGGCGGCCGCGTCGATGGCCTGCTGATGCGCCTGACCGATCTCGCCTTCGGCATACCGTTCCTGCCCTTCGTCGTGATGCTGGTGGCGCTGCTGCGCCCGTCGCTGTGGAATACCATCGTGGCGATCTCCATGCTGATGTGGCGCACCAGCGCGCGGGTGATCCGATCGCAGGTGCTCAGCCTGCGCGAGCGCGGCTTCGTCCGCGCGGCACGGATCGCCGGCGCCTCCGACCTGCGCATCCTCTATGTCCATATCTTTCCCAATGTGCTGCCGATGGTGCTGCTCTATGTCGCCTTCGACATCGCCTACGCGGTGCTGGCGGAGGCCTCGGTCAGCTTTCTCGGCTTCGGCGACCCCAACCAGGTGAGCTGGGGACAGATGCTGTATCTCGCCTACGTCTCCGGCTCGATACGGCAGGCCTGGTGGTGGACCTTGCCGCCGGGGCTGGCGATATCGCTGTTCGTCATTGCCGTCTTCCTCGTCGGCCGCAACTACGAACGCCTGACCAATCCGCGGCTGCGCTAGTGGTGCGATCGATGCAGACGGCTCCCGCATCCCCGGGTCCGAACATCGGCCGGTGCGCCATCTGTATCGTGAATCGCACCACCGGAGAGTCTGCTGGTGGGCCGATTCACGCTGCAGTCGCGAATCGACTGCGGCGATCGGACCACTAGCGTGGCGCTCCTGGAAATACGCGAGCTGTCGATCCGCTACCGCACGGCGGGCGCCGGCGTGCAGGCGATCGACGGCGTCTCCCTGGAGCTGGAAGCCGGCGGCTCGCTCGGTCTGGTCGGCGAGTCCGGCTGCGGCAAGAGCACGCTGGCGCTGGCGACGCTGCGGCTGCTGCCGCCGCAGGCGGAGCTCGCCGGCACGATCCGGTTTGCCGGCCAGGATGTCGGGGGGATGAAGGAGCGCCAGCTCCGCCAAATCCGCTGGCGCCGGGCGGCCTATGTGCCGCAGAGCGCGCAGAACGCCCTGGTTCCCGTGCACTCCCTGCGCGCGCAGTTCCGCGCCACCGCGGCGGCGCACCGCATGCGGGCGACGGAAGCGGACCGGCGCGCCGCCGCCCTGATGCGCCGCGTCGAGCTCGACCCGGCATTGCTCGAGCGTTTCCCGCACGAGCTTTCCGGCGGCATGCGCCAACGCGCCATCATCGCCATGGCATTGCTGTTCGAACCGGAGCTGCTGGTCGCGGACGAGCCGACCACCGGGCTCGACGTGATCGTGCAGCGGCAGACGGTGAACCTGCTGCGCGACCTGCGCGCCGAACGCAACCTGGCGCTGCTGTTCATCAGCCACGACATCGGCGTGGTCGCCGAATTGTGCGAGCGCATCGCCGTGCTCTATGCCGGGCGCGTCATGGAGACCGGAGCGACAGCGGACGTGCTGGGCTCGCCGAGCCACCCCTACACGATCGGCCTGCGCCGTTCCTTCCCCGACATCCGCGATCCCGAACGCCCGGCGGTCAGCATCGCGGGCCATCCGCCGCGCCTGGCCGAAGCGCTGGCCGCCTGCCCCTTCGCGCCGCGGTGCCCCTTCGCCCAGCCGGTCTGCGTCGCCGTGCAGCCGCCGCTGGTCGCCATCGCCGAGGGCCACGCCGCGGCCTGCCATTTCGCCGGGGACGCCGCGGCGATGCGAAGCGCCGCGAACCGCCCGGGACTGTGGGACGGGGCGCGCGCGGCATGACCCTGGCGGTCGAGATGCGCGCGGCCAGCAAGCACTTCCTGCCGGGCCGCCACCTCTTTCGCCGCGGCGCGGTGGTGCGCGCGGTGGACCGGGTCAGCTTCGCCCTGCCGCCCGGCCGCGTGCTCGGCGTCGCCGGCGAGAGCGGCAGCGGCAAGAGCACGCTGGCCAACCTGCTGGTCGGACTGGAGACGCCGAGCCACGGCGACATCACCATCGCCGGGCATCGCATGACGCGCCGGCCGGATGCGGCGCTGCGGCGCGGCGTGCAGATGGTGTTCCAGGATCCGTTCGGCTCGATCGACCCGCGCTTCACGATCGGCCGCACCGTCGAGGAGCCGCTGCTCATCCACCGGCTCGGCGATGCCGCGGAACGGCGGCGCCGGGCCGAAGAAGCGCTGGAGCAGGCCGAGCTGCGGCCCGCCGCGGCATTCCGCGATCTCTATCCGCACGAGCTCTCGGGCGGGCAGCGCCAGCGCGTGGCGATCGCGCGCGCGATCGTGCTGCGGCCGAAACTGCTGGTGGCGGACGAGCCGGTCTCCATGCTGGATGTCTCGGTGCGCGCCGGCATCCTGCGCCTGCTGCGCCGGCTGGTTGACGAAGGCGCCATGGCGATGGTTTTCATAACGCATGATCTCTCGATCGTCGGCAGCCTCTGCGACGAGCTCGCGGTGATGTATCGTGGCCGCTTTGTCGAGGTCGGGCCGGCGCTCGACGTGCTGCGGCGGCCGCTGCACCCCTACACGCGCGCGCTGGTCGCCGCGGTGCCGGTGCCCGACCCGGCGGTGACGCCGGCGGAATTGCCGGCGAAGCTGCTGGCCGGCGGCGCGCCGACCGCCTCGGGGTGCCGGTTCGCGCCGCGCTGCAGCCTGGCGATCGCCGCCTGCGAGACGACCGACCCGGAGCTGTCGGAGATACTGCCCGCACATCGCGCGGCGTGTCTGCGCGCCGGCGAGACGGCAGGCGCGCGGCCATGACGCCAGCGGCGCAGCGCGCGCAGCTGCTGGCGTGGATCGACGCCGAGCAGGCGAGTCTCGTCGACACCCTGGCGCGCTTCACCGCGGCCGCCAGTCCCAATCCGCCCGGCGACACGCGCGAGGCGATGGGCGTGCTGAGCCGCACGCTGGATGCTGCCGGGCTGGCTTGGCGGCTGATCGCGCCGCTGGCGAACGCGCCCAACCTGCTGGCCTCCTTTGACGGCAGCCGCGCCGGCCCGCATCTCGTGCTGAACGGCCATGTCGACGTCTTCCCCTGCGAGGACGCGCCGCGCTGGCGTTTCGATCCATGGTCCGGGGCGGTTGCCGAGGGTCGCGTCTGGGGGCGCGGCGTGTCGGACATGAAGAACGGCACGCTCGCCCTGCTGTTCGCGTTTGCCTGGCTCGCCCGCCTGTCCGACCGGCTGCCGGGACGGCTCACCTTGACCGCGGTTTCCGACGAGGAGACCGGCGGCACCTGGGGCGCGCAATACCTGGTCGATCACCATCCCGAGGTGCTCGGCGACTGCCTGCTGAACGCCGAGCCGGGCGCGCCGACCACCATCCGCTTCGGCGAGAAGGGGGCGCTGCGCCTGGCGATCACCGTGCGCACGCCGGGGTGCCACGGCGCCTATACCCACAAGAGCGCCAGCGCCACGCGCATCGCCGCGGCCATCGTCGGCAGGCTCGAGGCGGTCACCGAGCTGCCGGTGACGATGGAGCCGGTGGTGGCGCAGGCGCTCGCCGAGGGGGCGGCGGAGATGGACCGCGTGCACCTCCCCGGCGCCGCGGAGGTGATGCGCCGCTTCAGCCTGAATCTCGGCGTGGTGCGGGGCGGCACGAAGATCAACATGCTGCCGGGGATCTGCCGGCTCGAATGCGACATCCGCATTCCCGTCGGCGAACGCAGTGCCACGGTGCTGGCCGCGGTGCAGGCCATCCTGGCCGACTATCCCGAGGCCTCCTGCGAGATCATGAACTGCGCCGAGCCCACCTGGTCCGATCCCGGGCATCCCATGGTCCGCCATCTCGCCGATGCCTGCGCGCAGACGAGCGGCTTTCGTCCGCGCGCCATCGCCTCGCTCGCCGCGACCGATGCGCGCAAGTGGCGCATGAAGGGCGTTCCCGCCTTCACCTACGGCACCACGGCCACCAACGTCGCCATGCCGGACGAGCATACGGACATTGCGGAATGGCTGGGGGTGGTCCGGACACTGACGCTCGCCGCACACGCCTATCTGCATGGCGGCGCCGCATGAACGAGGCGGCGCGCACCATGCTGCGGCGGCGCATTGCCGAGCAGCGCGACGAGCTCGTGCGTTTCCTCTCGGAGCTGGTGCGCGCGCCCTCGCCGAACCCACCCGGCGACACGCGCGCGGCCTGCGCCGTCCTGCAGCGCTGGCTGGATGCCGCCGGCGCGCCATACCGGATCGTGGCGCCCCGGCCCGACGCGCCGAACATCCTGGGCAGCTTCGCCGGCGCCCGACCGGGGCCGCATCTCGTGCTCAACGGCCATTTCGACACCTTCCCGACGGCGGCCGCCGATCGCTGGTCGCACGATCCGTACGGCGGTGAGGTCGCGCAAGGTCGCGTTTGGGGCACCGGCAGCAGCGACATGAAGCAGGGGACCGCGTCGCTGGTGGCGCTCTACGGCTGGCTTTACGCCATGCGCGACCAGCTGGCCGGGCGGCTGACCTTGACGGCGGTGTCGGACGAGGAAACCTTCGGCCCGCACGGCGCGCGCTGGCTCGTCGAGCATCATGCCGAGGAGGTGCTCGGCGATTGCCTGCTGAATGCCGAGCCGGGCGCCCCCACGACGGTGCGCTTCGGCGAGAAATCGCCGCTCTGGCTGGCGATCCGCGTCAGCACGCCGGGATGCCACGGCGCCTACACCCACAAGAGCGCCTCGGCCACCAAGATCGCCGCCGCGATAATCGAGGCGCTGGCAGAGCTGGAGAGAATCGCTGTCAGCTTGCCGGGCCCGATCGCCGAAGCCATTGAGAACGGAGCCGCGGAAATAGACGCGGTACACGCAGCGGGAGCCGCCGCGACCATGGGACGGGTCACGCTGAACATCGGCGGCTGGAACGGCGGGACGCTGGTCAACATGCTGCCAGGCGATTGCACCGTGGAAGCCGACATCCGCGTTCCCTGGGGATTGTCCTCGGAAAGCATGATCGCCGCCGCACGTGACATTGTCGCGCGCTTTCCCGAGGCGGAATTGACGGTACTCTCGCGCCAGGAGCCGCGCTGGTCGGACCCCACGCATCCCATGGTCGGCCATCTCCGCCGCAACGCCGAGCAGATCGCCGGCCTGCTTGTGCGCCCGATCCCGAGCCTGGCCGGCACCGACGCGCGGCTGTGGCGGGAGTGCGGGGTACCGGCCTTCACCTACGGCACTACCGCGACCAATGTCGCCATGCCTGACGAATACACCGACATCGCGGAGTGGCTCGACGTGGTCGCCATCCAGGCGCTCTCCGCCCTCGACTATCTCTGCGACGGAGAAGGTTCATGAGTCTGCGGGATGATCTGCTGACCGACATCGCCGCCGCGGAGGCGGAGCTGGTGAGCCTGTTCC
>JAFAYM010000283.1 GCA_019240395.1 Acidisphaera sp.
GTCGGCGACAATGTCGGGGATTGCGCCGGCATGGCGGCCGACTTGTTCGAGACCTACGCCGTCACCATCGTCGCGACCATGCTGCTCGCCGCGATCTTTTTCGCGCCGCCGTTGCGCGACCGGCTGCTGCTGCTGCCGCTCTGCATCGGCGGCGTCTGCATCGCCACCTCGGTGGCGGGCACCTATTTCGTCAAGCTCGGCGCCGACAACGGCATCATGAAGGCGCTCTACAAGGGCCTGGTGGTTACCGGCGGCCTGTCGATCGTCCTGATCGCCATCGTCATCGCGCTGCTGGTCGGCTTCACCACGCCGCTGGTTGTCGTCGGCGCGAGCAGCATCACCGGTTTCGATCTCTTCGTTTGCAGCCTGGTGGGCCTGGCGGTGACCGGCCTGATAGTCTGGATCACCGAATACTACACAGCGACCAACTACCGTCCGGTGCGCAGCATCGCCACGAGCTCCACCACCGGTCACGGCACCAATGTCATCCAGGGTCTCGCCATCTCCATGGAGGCGACGGCGGCCCCTGTGATCGTCATCTGCATCGGCATCATCGTCGCCTACATGGTCGCCGGACTGTTCGGCATCGCCATCGCCGCCACCACCATGCTGGCGCTGGCCGGCATGATCGTGGCGCTCGACGCCTACGGGCCGGTGACCGACAACGCCGGCGGCATCGCCGAGATGGCCGATCTGCCGCACGAGGTCCGGCGCACCACCGACGCGCTCGACGCCGTCGGCAATACCACCAAGGCGGTGACCAAGGGCTACGCCATCGGCTCTGCCGGCCTTGCCTCGCTGGTGCTGTTCGCCGCCTACACCGAGGATCTGCGGCACTACTTCCCAAATCTCGACGTCCGCTTCGCGCTGCAGGACCCGTTCGTCGTCATCGGCCTCTTCATCGGCGGCCTGCTGCCCTATCTGTTCGCCTCGATGGGCATGACAGCGGTCGGCCGCGCCGCCGGCTCGGTGGTCGTCGAAGTGCGTCGGCAGTTCCAGGAAATGCCGGGGATCATGGAGGGCACGGCACGGCCGAATTACGGTCGCGCCGTGGACATGCTCACCCGCGCGGCGATCCGCGAGATGATCATGCCGTCACTGCTGCCGGTGCTGGCGCCAGTCGTGCTGTTCGCGGTGATCTCGGTGGTGGCCGGACGCGCCGCCGCCTTCGCGTCACTCGGCGCGATGCTGCTCGGCACGATCGTCACCGGCCTGTTCGTCGCCATCTCGATGACCTCGGGCGGCGGCGCCTGGGACAACGCCAAGAAATACATCGAGGAAGGCAATTACGGCGGCAAGGGCTCGGACGCGCACAAGGCGGCCGTGACCGGGGATACCGTCGGCGACCCCTACAAGGACACCGCCGGCCCGGCGGTCAACCCGATGATCAAGATCACCAACATCGTGGCGCTGCTGCTGCTTGCGGTATTGGCGAGCTGGTCGCCGTAGTCAGGCTAAGGCGAGGGCTCTGCCCTCGACCCGCTGGGGCCCGTCGGCCCCAGACCCCATGACTAAGGAATGGTTTCCAAAGGCATTGCCTTTGGTGGGGGTTGAGGGGGCAAAGCCCCCTCACCTTCTTCCTTGAGCCCTGAAGAGCGCCCGGTCAGATCTCGGATCAGGTCTTCGTAAGCCGCGATATGGTGTGCCATCGGCAGATGCCGCTCGGCGTACCGCCGCGCCGCGGCGCGCAGCCGCCGGCTCAGCGGCGCATCCGCCAGCAGGCGCAGCACCGCCTCGGCGAGGCCGTCCGGATCGGGAAACCGCACCAGCAGGCCGGTCCGCCCGTCGGTGACGAACTCGCGCACCGGGTCGGTATCGCTCGCGATGATGGCGCAGCCGATCGCCAGCGCCTCGCGCAGCGACCACGACGCGACGAACGGATACGTCAGATAGACGTGCGCATCCGAGCGCTGCAGCAGGCGCAGATAGTCGGGATACATCACGCGCCCGACCAGGTGCACCCGGCTTTCGTCATACTGACCCTGCAACTCGGCGGTCATGCGTTCCCGCCAGGTGCCCTCGCGCGGCCGCGCCCCGTAGCTTACTTCATCCGAGCCGACGATGATCACCCGCGCATCCGTCCGTTCCCGCAGCAGCCGCGGCAGCGCACGCATCAGCACGTGAAAGCCGCGATACGGCTCCAGCCCGCGGGCAACGTAGGTGACCAGCTTCTCCGTCGGCGCCACCTGCACGTCGCCCAGGACGAACATCCGATCCCGGCATGCCGGGTCCGGACGGCAGGCCTGGAGGTCGGCGCCTTCGGGCAGCACGGTGATCTGCCGCCGGGCCCACTCGGGATAGGTTTCCCTCTGGAACTGCGTCGGCGTCTGGCCATGGGCGTCGAGCGAGAGCGCCAGCAGGTTCACCGCGTTCTTGGCGCGGATGCTCGGCAGCTGCTTGCGGTCGGTGGGAAACTCCGGGTCGAAATCCACATCGAGGCCCTCGGTGTGGTAGAAGAACTCGAAGTAGCCGAGCATCGGCACGTCGGGCCAGAGATCGCGCAGGTTCAGCAATTCGCCCCAGCCGTGATGTCCGATGATGATGTCCGGCACGAAGCCGAGATCGCGGAACGTCTTGCAGGCAAGGGCGACGGCTTCCGCGCGGATCATCGCCTGCTCGAACTCGCGGGCGTCGAAATGCGTATCCGGCGAGGGCAGCCGGTGCAGCCGGTAGCTGATCTTGCGCACGCCCTCGAGGAAGTTGTCGTTCGGCTCCGACACGAACAGGATCTCGTGCCGCCGCAGCGCCGCCAGCCGGCGCAGCACGTGCAAGTACTGGCCGGGAAAGTTCTGGTGGACGAAGAGGAATTTCACGCAGCGGGCGCCGATATGCGCGGCGAGCGGCCCTTGGGCTAGCGCGCCCTCCGCCCGGGTGCGCCGGCCTTGCTTCGGCCGGCCGGCACAGGCGCCGAGCGGCCCCTCGGCATGGGCGGCGGCTCCGGCGGGCGAGGAGCGGCCGGCCGGCTTCGCGCCGCCTGCCGCGGCTTCTGCGGGGCGGGCTCGGCCGCCTCGCCACGGCGCCGGATGCTCACCTCGAACGCCTCCATCGGCGCCAGGCTCTCCGCCTCGCAGGGCTCGCCCGGTCCGACCGGCCCGATCTCGCTGCCGTCGACGAAAGTCGCGGAATAGCTGCAATCGAAGTTCTCGGCCGCCTCCCCGCGCAGCCGCACGCGCAGGCCGAGGATCGGCAGCGCCATGCCACGGCTGCCGCAGAGCTGGCCGCCTTCCACCCAGGGCGACAGCCAGCCGCGTCCGAGCACCGCCTGATACTCGAGGTCCTTCGGCGACACCCCCTTCTGCGGCGTCAGCACGAAGCCTTCGATCCAGCGCTTGCTGCCTTTCTGACCGATCCACGTGCCGAGGCTGGCGCCGACGTCGCCCTGCCGCTGGATGTGCGCCACCACCTCCGGAAGCTGGCGCGGCTGTCCCCGCCCGCCCCCGCGCTGCGCGCCCAGGCCGGCAGGGGCGGGAGCCGGCATGAACGGCTGGGCGCCGGCGTCGTCGGCCAGGCGCAGCACCTGCAGGCGCGGCGCGGTGTCGATGCCGCTGGGCGCCTGATAGATGGTCACCAGCACCTGCGCCGGGCCGCCATGCACGCGCACGAGCACCGCATCGGCGGCGCCGTTCATCCAGCCGTCGGGCCGGAAGGAGGTGATGCTGACCGCCTCCGGCCGGCTGATCGGCCCGGGCGGCAGAGATACGCGCACCCCTGGCAGGCCGGTACCGTCATCCGCCCGCGGCGTCGAGGGCGTCTGCACGATGCAGAAGAGCCCGCTGTCGAGGCTCATCAAATGGCCGGACACCTTGAGCTCGGTGATGAGCCTCGGGCCGGTCGCTCCCTGACCGGGTTGTGCCTGGTCGGGTTGTGCTTGGCCGGTAAGTGCCTGGGCGGCCGCCGCGCTGCGGGCTTCGGACATGAAGAATATCTCGCTCTGCTCGGATGCGGGTTGCAACGGGGAAGGCGCATTTAGCGTGGCCACGGCGCGTCCGGCAAGCCGGCGTGCATGCAACTCCGACGTTAGAGCACGGCGAACTCCGTCACCTCTCCGGTTGCCGGTCCCGCGGATGGTCTCCGCACAGAGGGCCGTTCGCGGCCCCGGCGCAGCAGGGCCGCATTGATCGCCGGGGCCGGCAGGCCGAGCGGCAGCAGGAAGCCGCGGCCGGTGCGCCGGATGCGCTCGGCCGGCGCACCGATGTCGAAGGCCGCGACCGCCAGCCCGGCCCGCCAGGCCTCGGTCAGCGCAAAGCACCAGGTCTCCGGCCAGATCGAGGGCAGCCAGGCCAGATCCACGGCCTCGCGCCGGATCAGCGCCGGCACCTCCGACCCGCGATATTCGCCGGTGACGAACACGCGTCCGGTCGCCAGCAGCCGCTGATCGTCGATGGTGTAGCCGATCACCACGAACTCGAGGGGCAGCGCCCGCCGCGCCGCGTCGCGCGCCGCGGCCAGCAGCACGTCGAAGCCCTTTTCCACCCCGATCGCACCGACCACGCCGACCCGGCGCACCGGGCCGTGCGCGGCAGAGGCCGGGGGCAGCGCCGCGTCGTCTTCCCAGGGCTGCACCAGCGGCCGCACCGCCGGGAAATGCCTGGTGATGCGCGACGCCGCGTCGGCGGAGGGCGCGATCACCGCCCGCGCGCCGGCCAGGTCGAGCGCCGACCGGCTGCGCAGATCGGCGACCGGAATGTCATCGGCGATGTTGCGGCCGGCATCGGCGATGCAGTTCTCGCAGGTCGCGGCGTCGGGCTCCCCACAATAGCGCCGCTCCGCGTTGACCAGCGCGATGCGCGGGCAAAGCCAGGCGTAGTCGTGCACGAAGGCGTCGTACGGCAGTTCGAGCAGCCGCACGAGATCGAGCACCCGGTGGTCGTGGCCGAGCAGGTGGTGCAGCTCGGCATGCACGGGCCGGTCGGCCTGCAGCAGCCGGGCGAGCAGCTTCAGCTCCCCCGGCACGGCGAAGCGCAGGTTCGGGAAGCCGCGCCCCGCCCCTCCATCAAGGGCGCCGTCATCGACCACGCAGATGCCGGGGTGCAGCAGGTCCGGGCGCAGCACGATCGGGCGCAGGCCCTGCGCCGACAAGGCGGCGCAGCGGGTCTCGATCTGCCGCTGCACGCCGCCTCCCATGTCGTGGCTGATCAGCAGCGCCGAGCCCCGCTCGCGGTTGCGCGCCTGGCGCCAGCGCACCATGTCCAGGCGACGGCGCGCCGGGCCGAGCGGGTCCGCCGCGACATGAGCGGCGATCAGCGCGTCGTAGCCGGGATGCAGCCGGTTCAGCACCGCGAGGTTGCGCGCCACGAGATGCGCCCGCGCCGCGCCGAAGGACCCGCCGCCGACATGCCCGACATAGACCCCGGCCGCAGCGACATGCCGCCAGCCGAGATGGCGCGCCCGCAGGCAGAAATCGTTCTCTTCGCCATAGCCCTGGGCGAACAGGTCCTCGCGCAGCAGCCCGACGGCGTCCAGGCAGTCGCGCCGGATGTACATGCAGAACCCAACCGCGGTCGGGATGTCCACGACCGCCCCCGGGTTCGCCTGGTGCGCCAGGGCGGCGAGGCGCCGCACGGCGGCCAGATCGGGCACCGCATTGCCGCCCTTCACCGCGGGATAGCTGAGGATGGTGGCGTCATTGGAGAGCGGCGTCGCGGTGCCGATATCGTCGGCGGCATAGGCCGCCTCGCGCAGGCGTTCCAGCCAGTGCGGCGCCGTCAGCGTGTCGCTGTTCAACAGCACGACATCACGGCCGGCGGCGGCGCGCATTCCTGTGTTGGCGGCGGCGGGAAAGCCCCGGTTGCTGCGGTGGCGGATCAGCCGGATCCGACCGGCCGCGGCCAGCCGCTCCAGAGCGTACGCCAGGGCCGGCTCCGGCCCCGCGTCGTCCACCACCACCACCCTCGTGCCGGCCGGAACCGTCGCCCTCACCTGCGCCAGGCACGCCAGCGTCGTCGCGGCGCCGCCATGCACTGGGATCACAATGGTAGCGGCGCGTGTCCGCCGGGGCCGCTCGTTCTGCACGCTCCCGACCAGGTCCGCGGCCACCGCCGTCCATGACGGCACCGCCGGCGCGGTCCGGCGCCCGCCATCGGCGGGCAGCCGGCGGGCGACGGCGCTCGCCACCGCCGCGGCGCCACGGCGTTCGGCGCCAGGGTCGAGCGGGCTGCCGAGCAGGTCCCGCCCCTCGCGGCCGAGCACCCGCCACGGCCCGGCACAGGCCGCCAGGCGCTCCGCGGCCACCCGGAACCGCCGTGGCCGGGCGAGGGGCCGATCCGACACGATGTCCATCGCCGTGGTCGCCGGCACCTCGAACCCGGTGCCGCCGCCAAGGGGCACGAGGCGCAGCACCGGGTCGACGTCGGGATCGCCGGGGTGCCAGGCCCAGCCCTCGACTCCGCCGTCGTGCGCGGCAACGAAGCCTTCGGTGCGGCGGATCCGGTCGAGCGCGATCGGACTGCCGATCAGCGGCCGGCCGCCGGCGGTGGCCTCCAGACGATCCGCGAGCTGCCAACCCCGCGGCAACCGCCATTCCCCAGACCGGCGGCACGCCCTGCCGTCCAGCGTGACGGCGAGGCCCGGCGGCACCGCCGGCCCGACCGCCAGCGCGCCGCCGGCCTGCACCGCGCACCAGCCGGCGGCGCCGCTGTCGCGGGCCACCGCGTCCGCAAGTTCGGCGAAATCCGCATCGATCGGGCCGGCATGGCCGGACAGCGCCGCCGACAGGGCCCGCGCGGCGGCCATCGCGTCGCCGGCTTGCCGCTGCGAGGCAGCCAGGCCCAGCCAGGCCGCCCGAAGATCGTGCGCGCGCGCCACGGCCTCGAAGAGCGGGCCGGCTTCGGGTTCGCCGCGCCGCAGGTGCACGGTGGCGAGCAGGAGGGAGAAGGTGCCGTTGCCCGGCGCGATCCGGAGCGCGCGGTCGAGCCAGCGCGCCGCCTCGGCGAGGTCGTCGGCAGCCAGCGCCAGGCGGCCGCGCTCGAAGGCCTCGCGGGCGAGCACTCGCCTGCGGGCGAGCCCCTGCTCCAGCGTATCCTCGGAAGGCGGCGTCCAGCGCGAAAGCGTGTCGCCGAGGATAGCGCCGCCCACGATAGCGCCGCCCAGGATAGCGCCGCCCGACATCGCGCCGCCGTGGGCGGCTCCCCGGTCGAGCACGCCGAGTGGCGGGGGCGGCGGGTTGGCCGCGTTCAGTGGCCGGTGACGGCCAGCTCGGCGGGCGCGGCCGGCGGCAAGCTCGCGAGATCGGACTGGGCGTCGGTCAATCCCTGCGCCACGGCCCGCTCCAGCCAGATACGCGCCTCCGCCGGGTTGCGCTCGCCTGCCAAGCCGCGCGCGAGATAGCGTCCGAGCATCATCTGGGCGGCGCCATGGCCGCGCTCGGCGGCCTTGCGGAACCAGCGCTGCGCTTCCGCCCGATCCATCGGCACCTCATGGCCGCCGCCGAGCATGGCGCCGATGGCGAAGATCGCGCCGACATGGCCGTTCTCCGCGGCGCGGCGGAACAGCTCGAGCGCCTGGGGATGGTCGCGCCCGCCGCCGCGGCCGTTGAGCAGCAGCTCGGCCAGCGCCACCTGCGCCTCGGTCATGCCCGAGCCGGCTGCCTTCTCGATCCATACCCGGCCCTCGACGGAGTCCGGCTCGACGCCCCGCCCCTCCAGCAGCATGCGGCCATACCAATACTGGGCGTTGACGATGCCGTCCGCGGCGCGGCGCAGCCATTGCGCGGCGGCGCGCTCGTCGCGCTCGATGCCGACGCCCTCGGCCAGGCAGACGCCGTAATTATAGGCCGCCACCAGGTCGCCCGACGCCGCGTCCTGCTCGAACCACTCGCGGGTGCGCACGGAATCGCTTTCGGTGGCCGCCCCCCGGAGCACCAGATTGGCGAGGTCCGCCTGCGCCGATTTCTCGCCGGCCTCGGCCGAGATGCGAAACCAGCGCGCCGCCTCCTCGGGATCGCGCGCCATGCCCGCACCGGTCAGCGACATCAGGCCGAGCGCCCGTGCCGCCATCTTGTGCCCGGCCTCCGCGGCGCGGCGGAACCACAGCGCCGCCTCGGCATAGTTCGGCGGCAGGTCGCCGCCTTTGGCATAGAGGTCGCCGACCAGCGCCGCCGCCTCGGCATCGCCCTGCAGCGCCGCCCGGCGGAGCCACGATTCGCCCTCGGTGGGGTTGCGCTCGACACCCTGCCCGGTCATCAGCGCCAAGCCCCAGCGCGCCTGCGCCGAGCGCAGCCCCTTCTCGGCCGCCTTGTGGAACAGCGTGGCCGCCTGCTCGAGGTCGCGCTCCAACCCGGTGGCGTTCTGCAGCATCACCCCGAGCATGTACTGCGCCGTCGGCAGTCCGGCCGCGGCGGCACGCGCGAATTGCATCGCCGCCTCGCGGGGCGCCTCCGGATTGTCGGTCCGGCGCAGCAGCGCCAGGCCGTAGCCGAGCGCGCCCTGCGGGCTGCCGGCCTGCGCCGAGCTGCGGTACCAGCGCTCCGCCTCCTCGGTGTCGCGCATCTCCTCCGGACCGGCGGTCAGGATGTAGGCGAGAATCGATTGGCCGTCGGCCGACCCCGCCTCGGCCGCCCGCCGCGCCCACACGAGTGCCTTCTCGAAATCCGGCGCCAGCTCCTCGCCGGAGAACAGCGCCGTCGAGGACTGCTTTGCCAGCTCGTCGGGCGTGCGCTCGACCTCGCGGGAGATGCCGCGGATGTAGAGCGTCGCCAGCAGCGACTGCGCCTCGACGAAGCCCTGCCGCGAGGCGCGCTCCAGCCAGCGGGCCGCCTCGGTCCGGCTGAACGGCACGCCGCCGCCCTCGAGATAGCAGCGCGCCAGCCGGTATTGCGCCTCGGCGAGCCCGGCGGCGGCGGCCCTGGCGAACAGCGGGAATGCCTTCTCGACCTCCCGCGCTTCGCTGAGGCGGATCGCCTTGCGCAGCAGGGAGCGCGGCGAGAGGGCGCCGCGCAGGCTGTCCAGGATGCTCATCGCACTCTCGGCAAACTCTCAGCCCGATGCTTTTCCGACCGCCGGCGTGCCCGGGCTCAGGGCTCGCGCATGCCGGTCGTGAAGGTCGGGACGACGCGGCCCATGAGATAGCCGAGAATGGTCCGCTTGCCCACCTTGATGTCCGCCGTGACGGTCAGGCCAGGCATCAGGCGGAACCCCTCCGGCGTGTCGTGCAGGCGGATTTTGTCGAGCGTGATGCGGTCCCGGTAGAACACCTGCGTACCCGGCAGCGAGCTTTGCTGCGTGGCTTCCATGGTCGAACCCGACTCCGAGGATGTGGAGGAGCGCGAGCCGCTGGGCTGGACGAAGCTGTCCGCACTGGTCAGGCGCACCGTGCCCTCGGCGTCGCCGTAGACGGCGTAGGGGAAGGTGTCGAACTTGACCTCGACAGGGTTGCCGACATGGACGAACCCGGCGTCGCTGCCGCTGATATAGGCTTCGACTTCCAGCGGTGCGTCGAGCGGGATGAGGGTGATGAACTGCTCGCCCGTCTGCAGGACCGAGCCGACGGAGAGCCGCTCGACGGTCAGCACCACGGCGTCCTGGGTGGCGCGCATTTCCACCATCTGCCGGTGCAGCTGCGCCTTCTCGAGCAGGCCGTTCGCCTGGTCGAGCTTGGTGCCCTCGTCATGGATCTGCTGGGAGACCTGGGCGAACCAGTTCTCGCGGTCGGAATTGCGCTGGGCGATCATCGCCGCGAGGTCGCGCTTGGCGGATTCCGCTGCGGCGGCGGTCTGCGAGGCTTCGCGCTCCATTTCCACGCGGACGTCGGCAGCGGCCAGTGAGTTCAGCTTGCTGCCGACCTGCATACGCTCCAGTTCGCGACGCATCTCCTCGACGCCGCTGGCCAGGCCGAGCCGCTGCCGATAGTAGTTGGACTGCGCGAGATTGCCGGCGATCTGCGTCTCCAGGCCGCTGATCTTCTGGTCGTAATTCTCCATCAGCGCGGTGATCTGCGCATGGCGCTGCTTGAAGAGCGCCTCCTGCAGCGCCTGGTTCGGATCCAGCGGGTTGGCGGCGTGGTAGGTCTGCCCGGTGGCTTCGTCGTGCAGGCGCTCGAGTTCCGGCTTCAGGCTGGCGACCTGCGCCTGCGTGGCGGAGAGATCGGCGGCGGCGAGCGTCGGGTCGAGCGTCGCCAGCAGATCTCCCTTGTGCACGAGCTGGCCTTCATGGACGTTTATCGAGCGGATGATCGAGACGTCCAGCGGCTGCATGACCAGCGTGTGTTCGGTCGAGACGACCTTGCCGGTCGCGGTGACCACCTTGTCGATCGGGATCAGGCCCGCCGCGGTGAGCAGCGAGGCGACCATGGCGAACACCATCCAGCTCACCTTGCCGGCGCCGGCGGCGACCGGCGCGGCCACCAACGCGAGGCTCGGCGATTCGAATTCCAGGATGGAGTGGGGCGTCTCGCTGAGCGTCAAGTCCTTGGCCACGGGCTGGTCTCCTTAAGGCGTCGCAAGAGAAAGGCGAGGGCTACTGCCCCCGAACAGGCAATCGGGGCCGGCAAGAGCAAGGCCCGTGCAATCCGTCAGTCCAGGATCAATCGCCCTGGGCGAGCACGGGACCCACGGCGGTCGGGCGGTTGCCGTGCTTCTCCATGTGGCGGTTCTGCTGCAGCCAGAGCTGGCGATAGACGGCGCAGCGCTCGACCAGCACCGGATGCGGCGCCAGGTCCATGACCTTGCCCTTGTCGAGCACCAGGATCTGGTCGCACTCGGTCAGCGACGACAAGCGGTGCGAGACGATGACCATGGTGCGGCCGCGGGCGATGCGCAGCAGGTTGGCGTTGACCAGCGCCTCGCTCTCCGGGTCGAGCGCGCTGGTCGCCTCGTCCAGGATCAGGATGCGCGGATCGCAGATCAGCGCGCGGGCGATGGCGAGGCGCTGCTTCTGGCCGCCCGACAGGTTGGGCGAGCCTTCCTCGATGATCGTCTCGTAGCCCGCGGGCATGCGCTCGATGAACTCCTCGGCGCCGGCCAGGCGTGCCGCCCGCACCGCGTCCTCGATGGTCAGGCCGGGGCGGCTGGCGATGATGTTGTCGCGCACCGAGCCGCGGAACAGGAAGTTGTCCTGCAGCACCACGCCGAAGCTGCGCCGCAGATGCGGCAGGTCGATCTCGCGCAGCTCGATGCCGTCGATCTTGAGATAGCCGTCATAGGTGCGGTTGATGCCTTGCAGCAGCCGGGTGATCGTCGATTTGCCCGAGCCGCTCTTGCCGACGATGCCGAGCATGGTGCCGGCCGTTACTTCGAAGGAGATGTCCTTCAGCGCCGGCGCCTTGGTGCCGGGATAGGCGAAGGTGACATCCTCGAACTTCAGGGCGCCGGCGAAGCGTGGACGCAGCCCGGCGGAGCGCGAACTGGCCTCCTGCGGGTTGTTCAGCACGGTGCCGACCTCGCCGATCGCCGCGCGAACCTCCTCCATCTCCTCCAGCAGCCGGGCCATGCTGACCAGCGGCTGCGCCACCCGGAAGCCGAGCATCATGAAGGCCAGCAGCGCGCCGATGCTGATGTCGGACTGACCGGTGAGCACGAGATAGGCGCCGACCAGCAGCACGCCGCGCTCGGCGAAGCGCTCGATCGGCGTGACCAGCGTGTTCGGCCAATTGGCCAGCCGCGCCGCCTCGAGCCGGTAGACGCCGGCATTCGCCACCTTGAAGTCCCACTGGTCCTTCTGCTGCGGCTCCAAGGCCAGGGACTTGACGGTGCGGATGCCGTGCACGGTTTCGACCAGCACGGTGCTCTTCTCGGTCTCCGCCCGCACCACCTTGCCGTAGGTGCGGCGCATCGGCCGGAGAAAGGCGAAGATGATCATCGAGATCAGCACCGCCGAGGCCAGCACCATCCAGGAGAGCGTCGCGCTCAGATAGAACAGGAAGGGCAGCAGCACGAAGAGCGTGAACAGGTCGAGGAAGGTGCTGAGCATCCGCCCGGTGATGAACTCGCGCACCCGGTAGACCTGGTACATGCGGTGCGTCGTCTGGCCGGCCGGGTTCTTCTCGAAGAAGTCGAGCGGCAGGCCGAGCATGCGGTTGAACACGTGCAGGTTCAGGCGCGTGTCGAGCCGGGTGCCGCAGACCGCGATCAGCTCGCGCCGGGCGTAGCCGAGCGCCGTCTCGAACACCACGGCGATGGCGAGCATCAGCGAGATCAGCGCCAGGGTGGACATGCTGTGATGCACCACCACGCGGTCGATCACCATCATCACCACCAGCGGCGGCAGGATGGTGAGCACGCTGAGCGTCAGCGAGGCGGCGCCGATGTCGCGCAGGATGCGCCGCTCGCGCACCACCATGCGGAAGATCCAGCTGAAGTCGAACGGCTGCTCCTCCTCGGCGAGGCCGCGCTGCGGCCGCATCATCAGGGTCTCGCCGTGCCAGAGCTGCGACAGACGCAGCTCGTCCACCGGCACCGGCGGCTCTCCGGCCGGCGCGCTCGGGTCCTTGATCAGCGCGACGTGGCGGGCGGCGTTGACGCCGACCAGCAGCCCGGCGCTGCCGTCGCTGAACAGCAGCACCACCGGCGCACTGCTCTTGAGCTTCATCAGGTTGCGCCAGCGCAGCCGGTCGGCGCGCGCCCACAGGCCGGCGTTGCGCAGCCAGTCGACCAGCATCGCCGGGGAGGGCGAACCGCTGTTCGGCGCCAGCCGCATGGTGCCGCGATCGAGCTCGACGCCATGGAAGCGTGCGGCGGTGATCACCGCCTGCAGGCGCGTCTCGATCGGATTGCGCGGCCCGGCATTCGGGCGCGCCTGATCGGTGCCCAGGGCGACGGAGTCGCCCTCCCGATCGGCGGTGTCCACGGTCACGGCATCGTTATTCGGCAACTTGGCTTCCTCGCGAGAGCGGTTGGGCGTCAACAGGCACTCGAAGCAGTCGTTCAGGCGAACTCAGGCGCAGGCATTCAACTCAATTCGTCTTGGCGGCACTGGAGGACGGCAATTGGCCCGCGGAGCACGACCCCGCGGGTGCTTTGGCGTGCCGCCCGCGTCTGCCGCGTACCGTCTGCCCCGTGACTCTGGCCCGTTACATTCGGCCCGTGACATGGGGCGTGTGGCTGGCGCGTGCCGGGTAAATCCCTTCTTAAGGCGGCGCGCCCGGCGCTTTGCTCTGCCGCTCGTCAGCGCCGGGAAAGATGGAATTCCCGGCCTCAAGAACCACAAAATGCCCGCTCCGCGCAACATCTTTGAAGGCCTGCGAATGCACATCCGACCCGCGACCGCCGCCGATGCGGCAGAAATCCAGGCGATCTACGCGCATCACGTTCTGCACGGGACCGGAACGTTCGAGGAGGTGGCGCCGAGCGTCGAGGAGATCGCCGCCCGCCTGCGCGGCGTCACCGCCCGCAACTGCCCCTGGCTCGTCCGCACCGACGCGACCGGCGTGCTCGGCTACGCCTACTACACGCCTTTGCGTGACCGATCCGCCTACCGGTTCTGCGTCGAGAACAGCGTCTATGTGCGCGCCGACGTGCAGCGCTCCGGCACCGGGCGCGCGCTGATGGTCGAGCTCATCGCCTCCGCCGAGGCGGCCGGCTTGCGGCAGATGATCGCGGTGATCGGCGATGCCGGCAATGCCGGCTCCATCGGGCTCCACGCCAGCCTGGGTTTCCGGCACACCGGGGTCTGGCATGCCTGCGGCGTCAAGTTCGGCCGCTGGCTCGACGTCGTGCACATGCAGCGCCCGCTCGGCGCCGCAGACGCGGATGTCCCGGCCTGACAGCTCTCAGCCCTCCAGCCTGAATCGCGCGCTGACCAGGCGGTCCTGACGCAGCGCCCGGCGGATCGCCGCCTCGCCGGCGGCACCGGTCAGCGCCAGGACGCGCCCGAACCAGGGCACCGCGCCGCTTGCCCGCGCGATGAACAGGCCACCGAGGGCCTGGGCGACATCGTCCCGACCGGCGCAGCAGGCGCAGCCGAAAGCATGCCGCTCGGCCGTCGATCCGCCGAAGCGCGCCACCGGGCCGGGCCCGGGCGCGTCGGCTTGGCCTTCGATGAGCCAAGCGCAACCGGGCGGCGCGGCACGGTCGGTCGCGGCGAAGCCGATGGAAACGCGGTCATCCCTGGAGAAGGTCACGGCTAGACATAACAATATCTTTATGTAATTAGCAAGGCATGGATGCCCTGCTCGCCACTTTGCGCGCCTGTGCCGAGCCGACCCGGCTGCGCCTGCTGGCGCTCGCCGCGCGCGGCGTGTTCTGCGTCGGCGAACTGGCCGAAATCCTCGGCCAGTCGCAGCCCCGGCTGTCCCGCCACCTTCGCCTGCTCTGCGAGGCCGGGCTGCTGGAACGGGCGCGCGAGGCCAACAACGTCTGGTTCGCCCTGCCCGCCGCCGCCGCTGCCGGGCTTGCCGGCGAGGTGCTGGCGCGCCTTCCGGAGGACGATCCGGTGCTGGCCGCCGACCGGCGCCACGCCGCGCGCGTGCTGGCCGAGCGGGCCCGCGCCGCTTCCGACAGTTTCGTGCGCCAGGGCGCGGACTGGGACGAGATGCGCGCCCTCGGCCTGCCCGCTGAGGCGGTCGAGACCGCCTTGCTGCGGCTGCTGCCGGCGGGCGGGCTCGGGCGGGCGCTCGACATCGGCACCGGCACCGGCCGACTGCTCGAATTGCTGGCGCCGCGACTGTCCTCCGGGCTCGGCGTCGATGCCAGCCGGGCGATGCTGGCGCTGGCCCGCACCCGCCTGTCCCGCCCCGACCTGACACATTGCGGCGTCCGCCTCGCCGACATGTATCGCCTCCCCCTGCCCGATGGCGGCTTCGACCTGGTGCTGCTGCAGATGGTGCTGCACTACGCCGAGGACCCGGCCGGCGTGCTCGCCGAAGCGTTTCGCGTGCTGCGGCCCGGCGGCCGCGTCATCCTCGTCGAATTGGCGGCGCATGATCGGGCCGACCTCGCCGCCCGCCTGGCGCATCGCTGGCCGGGCTTTTCCGATTCTTCACTCCGCGAGCTGCTGAATCATGCCGGTCTTCGGATATCGGCGCCGGTCGCGGTGCCGGGGCCGCTCGAAGTCCGGCTCTGGTCGGCGATCAAGCCGGACGCTCCTCTGCCTCACCACGCCGAACACGTCGCCGAAGAGGTTTCATGACCCGTCCGCATCTCCTCGACGTACTGCGCGACCAGGTGCTGCTCTGCGACGGCGGGATGGGCAGCCGGGTGCAGGCGCTCACCCTCGACGTCGAGCGCGACTACTGGGGGCGCGAGAACTGCACGGATGTGCTGAACCTGTCGCGCCCCGACCTGGTGCGTGAGATCCACCACGGCTATTTCGCCGCCGGCGCCGACATGGTGGAGACCAACAGCTTCGGCGCCAGTCCGATCACCCTCGGCGAGTTCGACCTCAGCGAGCGGGCGCGCGAGATCAACCGGGTCGCCGCCGAGCTGGCGCGCGAGGCCGCCGACAGCTTTGCCGACGGCCGGCATCGCTGGGTGCTCGGCAGCCTGGGCCCGGGCACCAAGCTGCCGACGCTCGGCAATATCGCCTACGACCCTCTCGAGGCGGGGCTGGCCGAGCAGTGCCGCGGGCTGATCGACGGCGGCGTCGATGCCATCCTCATCGAGACCTGCCAGGACACGCTGCAGATCAAGGCGGCGGTGAACGGCGCCAAGCTGGCCCGCGCGGAGGCCGGCACGGACACGCCGATCTTCGTGCAGGTCACCGTCGAGACCACCGGCACGCTGCTGGTCGGGCCGGACATCGCCGCGGCGGCGACCGTGGTGCATGCGCTCGGCGTCGAGCTGATTGGCCTGAACTGCGCCACCGGCCCGCAGGAGATGGCCGAGCACGTGCGCTGGCTGGCCGGCAACTGGCCGGGCCTGCTCTCCTGCCAGCCGAATGCCGGCCTGCCCGAGCTGGTCGACGGGCAGACCCGCTATCCGCTTTCGGCTGCCGAGATGGCGAGCTGGATGGAGCGCTTCGTCGCCGAGGATGGGCTCAACCTGATCGGCGGCTGCTGCGGCACCGACACCCCGCATATCCAGGCGCTGGACGCCATGCTGCGAAAGCGTGGCGGCTTCCGCCCCGCCCCGGTGGCGCGCAAGCCGGTGTGGATTCCGTCCGTCGCCAGCCTCTACGGCCAGGTGCCGCTGCGCCAGGAGAACAGCTATTTCTCGGTCGGCGAGCGCTGCAATGCCAACGGCTCGAAGAAATGGCGGGCGGCGCAGGAAGCGCATGACTGGGATGCCTGCCTGGCGATCGGCCGCGAGCAGATCGGCGAGGGCTCGAACAGCCTCGACGTGTGCACCGCCTTCGTCGGCCGCGACGAGGCCGCCGAAATGGACGAGGTGATCCGGCGCTTCACCGCGTCGGTGAACGCGCCGCTGGTGATCGACAGCACCGAGGCCCCGGTGATCGAGCGGGCGCTGAAACTGCATGGCGGCAAGCCGATCCTCAACTCGATCAATTTCGAGGATGGCGAGCACGCCGCCGAACAGCGCATGGCGCTGTCGCGCCGCTTCGGCACCGCGGTGATCGCCCTGACCATCGACGAGCAGGGCATGGCCAAGACGCCGGAGCGCAAGCTCGAAGTCGCCCGTCGGCTCGTGGAGTTCGCCTGCACCCGCTACGGCCTGCCGCAATCGGATCTGCTGATCGACCCGCTCACCTTCACCATCGCTACGGGCAACGAGGACGACCGCAAGCTTGGCCAGTGGACGCTCGAGGGCATAGGCGCCATCCGCGAGGCGTTCCCCGACATCCAGATCATCCTGGGATTGTCGAACATCAGCTTCGGCCTCAATCCGGCGGCGCGCGCCGTGCTGAACAGCGTGTTCCTCGACTATGCCGTGAAGGCCGGCATGACCGCGGCGATCGTGCATGTCAGCAAGATCCGCCCGCTGCATCAGATCGCCGCCGAGGAAGTGGCGGTCTGCGAGGATCTGATCTTCGACCGAAGGCGCGAGGGCTACGATCCGCTGCAACGGCTCCTGGAGATCTTCGCCGACCGCAAGCTGGCCGACGCGGTCAAGAAGAAGCGCGCCGAAACCGTCGAGGAGCGGCTGCGCGACCGCATCGTCGACGGCGACCGCAAGGGGCTGAACGAGGAGCTGGACGAGGCGCTGCGCACCAATTCGCCGCTCGACATCATCAACAACCATCTGCTCGACGGCATGAAGGTGGTCGGCGAGCTGTTCGGCGCCGGCAAGATGCAGCTGCCCTTCGTGCTGCAGAGCGCCGAGACGATGAAGGCCGCGGTCGCCTATCTCGAGCCGTTCATGGAGCGCGTCGAGGGCCAGGAGAAGGGCACCATCGTGCTGGCCACGGTGAAAGGCGACGTGCATGACATCGGCAAGAACCTGGTCGACATCATCCTGACCAATAACGGCTACCGCGTGGTCAATCTCGGCATCAAGGTGCCGCTGACCGATCTGGTGGCCGCGGTGCGCGAGCATCACGCCCACGCCCTCGGCATGTCCGGCCTGCTGGTGAAGTCGACCGTGGTGATGCGCGAGAATCTGGAGGAGATGTCGCGCCAGGGGCTGGAAATTCCGGTGCTGCTCGGCGGTGCCGCGCTGACCCGCACCTACGTCGAGGATGATTGCGTGCGCGCCTATGCGTGCGGCCGGGTCGCCTATGCGCGCGACGCCTTTGACGGCCTGCACCTCATGGACAAGGTGACCGGCAACGCCTTCGACGACTATCTCGCGGCGCTGCAATCCAAGCGCGCCGGCAAGACGCGCAATACCAGCCGCACGCTGGGCCAGGCCGACGCGAAGGCCTTCCGCCCGGTCGATCTGCTGGCGGTACAGGCGCGCCGGCGACGGCTGACGCAGGACGTGCCGGTGTCCGATCCGCCGTTCTGGGGGGCGCGGGTGCTGGAGGCGCCGGCGAAGGCGCTGGTGCCGTTCGTCAACGAGCGCAGCCTCTATCAATTCCAGTGGGGCTTTCGCAAGCAAGGGCGCAGCCTGGGAGATTTCCTGGGCTGGGCCAAGCAGGAGCTGCGGCCGGTGCTGAAGCGCATGCTGGCGCTGTGCGAGGCCGAGGACATCCTGCGGCCGCGGGCGACCTACGGCTACTGGAAGGCGGCCGGCCAGGGCAACGACCTGATCGTCTTCGCGCCCGACGGCACGACCGAATTGTGCCGCTTCGGCCTGCCGCGCCAGCCGAAGGAGAATGGCGAGTGCATCGCCGACTTCTTCCGCGACGTCGATGACGAGCAGCGCGACGTGCTCGGGTTGCAGGTGGTGACGGTGGGGCAGCGTGCGTCCGACACCACCCGCGCCTGGTTCGATGACAACCGCTACCAGGATTACCTCTATCTCCATGGTCTCTCCGTCGAGATGGCGGAGGCGATGGCGGAGTATGTGCACAAGCGCATCCGCGCCGAGCTCGGCCATGCCGGCGAGGACGACCGGGACATGGAGCGGATGCTGTCGCAGGGCTATCGCGGCTCGCGCTATTCCTTCGGCTATCCCGCCTGTCCGAAGCTGGAGGATCAGGCGCCGCTGCTGCGGCTGCTGGAGGCCGAGCGGATCGGCGTGACGATCTCCGACGAGTGGCAACTGCACCCCGAGCAGTCCACCAGTGCGATCGTGGTGCTGAACCCGCACGCGAAGTATTTTTCCGTCTGACGCAAGGTATCATACGACGTCCCACAGAGCGCCACCCATTTATCGTCACCCCCGCGAAAGCGGGGGTCCACGCCGCACATGGATTCCCGCTTTCGCGGGAATGACGGCCCCGTCTATGAGTCGGCGAGTCGGCGCTTCCGAGCACTGATATCGGCTGTCAATCCAGGAAGTGAACCCGTCGCTCGGCGGTGCCGTTCACCGTGCGGTAGCGTTCGATACGCATGCCGCTCCAGCGGTTTGCCGGATCGGCGAACTCCATGCCTGTACAGCCGGCGAGCAGCACGCGGTGCGCTATCCCCTCGCTG
>JAFAYM010000127.1 GCA_019240395.1 Acidisphaera sp.
CAAGATGGCTGAGGCGCACTGCGGCCCACAAAATATGGGTGGGGCATCGCGCCTTCACACCAGGGGCTCGGAATTGACATCGCACAGGATCCATCGTGGCCGCCCGCAGGCTCTCTGGCCAGGCGCCAATCGAATATATGAGGTCGCGTCAGATCTGTCTGCTTGGGGGACTACCTTTCGGGACGAATAGGCATGGCTGTCCGCCCTCAGCGACCAACCGCGTCTTTGGCTTGCTGGGCCGCTGCACAAATGGCTGATGAGGGATTAAAACGATAATTCGGGATCGGGTTTGCACATTGCCCTAAGACTCCATCCCTCAGTATCCGATCCCCGGCCCAATAACTCGGCATCTCCATATTGCCGGCGTTGGTGCCCAAGAGAATCTGCAGTGCGTCGTTTTTCATCTTGGCCTCTTCGGCATTGATGCAATTCGGATCGTTCCTCGCATCACCCGGATCATCACGGCACTGATCCAGCTCCTTCATCATCTCTTGTAGATGCCCAATATACCAGCTGACAGTGTGCCGGTCATTGGCATCGGTCGCTCGAGCAGATGCTACGCTACCGCCAACCAACAGAGCCGCTAGGAGATAAGTGCCGCTGGTCTTCCACATTTGTAATCCTCCCTGCGGTGTAAACTCACACTCTACCGCACTGTCTCCCGGCCTAGATGAGTTGGGCCAATTCAATATGACCGTCATTTAGTAGGTGACCTTAAAGGTCGGACTATCCTCCGGACGTGTGCGGCGATAATCGTAGATGTTGCTCGATCCGTCCAGCAACTGCACGGCGAGCCAGTCGAACAGCATCCGCACGGCCGCGAGCTGCTGCTTTACACCGGGCGCCCGTGCTTCTCCTGCAGCTGCTCGACCCAGGCCTCCACGTCGATCGGCCGGATGGTCGCAAACGTGAGGCCACGATCCTCGTGTCAAAGGGCGCCGAGTTTTCCTTGAAAGTGGGCGCTGAATATTCCGCAGTCCGACGGAGGATGTGCGTTTTGTAGTCAAGCATGTTTCTGACCGATTGGGTGTTTCGTGGGAGGGCGCCCGCGGCGTTTTGGTGCGGCCGAGTTGATGGGGCTATTGGCGTGGACGTTTTCCGGGAGGAGAGCGGCGTGCTCGCGCATGCGGTAGCTCGATCCCTCGATTTGAATGACGATGGCATGATGGAGCAGACGGTCGAGCAGCGCGGTGGCGACGACTGGGCTGCCGAAGATGTCACCCCATTCGGCGAAGCCGCGGTTCGAGGTGAGGATCATGGCGCCCTTCTCATAGCGGGCATTGACCAGCTGGAAGAACAGGTTGCCGCCGCCGGGCGTGACTGGCAGGTAGCCGATCTCGTCGACGACCAGCAGCGAAGCGCGGCAGAGGAAGCGAATGCGTTCACGCAGGGTGCCTTCGCGTTCAGCCTTGGCCAGCTGGGCGACGAGATCCGCGAGTGCGACGAAGTAGACGAGTTTGCCGGCACGCACCGCCTCGACGGCGAGCGCGGTGGCGAGATGGCTCTTGCCGGTGCCTGGTGGTCCAAGAAGGTGGATCACCTCGGCGCGGGCAATGAAGTCGAGCCCAGCCAACGCCATGATCCGATTGCGATCGAGCGATGGCTGGAAGGCGAAGTCGAACCCGGCCAGCGTCTTGACCACGGGCAGCCGCGCCATGCGCAGCGCCGCCCTGATGCGGCGGTTCTCACGCAGCGACAGTTCCTCCGTCAGCAATTCGTCGAGCGCCTCGACGCCGTCGATCTGGCCCTGTTCGATCCGGCGCAGGGTGGCATCGAGCATCTCGAGCGCTCGCGGCATCCTCAGGCCGACCAGACTGTGGCGGATATTGTCGACCCGCGACGATGGAGATGTGAGCGTCATGATCGGCCTCCGGTGGCCAGATGGCTGCCAATCGCCTCGTAGACGGCCAGCGAGCGCAGCGGAACATGATCGCCAATCCGCCCGATCGTGATCCCCGCTGCGATGCCCGAACGGCGCTTCACACCATTGCCGCCGGTGCGGTGACTGCGATCGATGCGGTATTGCCTCCGGCCCTCGAGGACAGGATGCTCGGCAACGATACTGCCCAGGTCGAGGACGCGGATCAGGTCTGGTAATTGCTGGACCTCGACCACACGCCGGGTGCGATCGGGTACGCTGTAGTAGTTGCCCCCGACGGCGATGAAGCCGTCGTGACTGACGCGGCGCTCCAGCTTGAGGACGGCATCGAAGCGATGCTCAGGCAATGTCTGCAGCTCGGGCTGCTCGGCGGCGAACGCCTCGGCGACGACGCGCTGTGTCGTGCCATGGATGCGGACGTTGGCGACGGTGTCGAGCCACCCGGCCAGTTGAGTATTGAGGTCGTCAAGGTTGCGGAAGCTGCGTCCGAGGAAGAAGTCCTGTCGGATGTAGCTGAACGGCCGCTCAACCTTGCCTTTGGTTTTGGCGCGGTAAGGCCGACAGGCGCGGGGCTGGAAGCGATAGTGCCGCGCCAGCGCCAATAGCGATGGGTTGTAGACGATGTGGCCGACATCGTCCTCGCCGGTTACCGCCGTCTTCATGCGGTCATACAGGATCTCCATCGGCACACCGCCGATGACGATGAATGCCTGGATATGACAACGGAGCAGTGTCTGTAGGTCCTGGTGCATGACGTAGCGCGCGAACAGGAAGCGTGAGTGACCGAGCACTAGGCTGAACAGCCAGACGATCCTGCTGGTGCCGGGATCGTCGGCGAAGTCGACGACGAAGCGGGCAAAATCGACTTGCGCCTGAACGCCTGGCGGTGTCTCGAAACGCACCTCGTAGGGCTTGGGACCATTCTGTGGACGGATCGCGGCGAGATAGCGCTTCACCGCAGTGTAGGCGCCCACATAGCCAAGCTCATGGATCTCGCGGGTCAACCGCGCGGCGCTCAGGTCCGGAAAGGCGGTCACGCGCTCGCGCAGGAAATCGAGATAGGCCGCCAACTTGCTCGGCCGTCCCGCGGAACGTGGCCCATAGGCAGGAGCCTCGATGCCGCGCTCGATGTATTTGCGGATGGTCTTCGGGTCACGTCCCGTGCGTCGGGCAATGGCGGTGATCGAGACGCCTTGGCGATGCAATTCAAGGATCATCATCAGCTCTCCCAGTCGAACCATCAACGCCTCCCCGCGTGGGGGACCTGGCGCCGATGGCGGCTCAGTCATTCCGTCGGGGCTAGCCCCGACGGAATGATCTGAAAGGAACGTTGATCAGGGAATTTTCAAAGCCCACTTTCAGGGAGAATTGCAGGCCCGATGACACCTCGCACCAGGCGAAGAATGTCGGGCACGCGCGCGCATAAGCACGGCGCGTGTTCGGGTTGCGGATGTTGACGGTGAAGAACTCGACGTGGCGCCAACCGGCCGCATTGCCGGCGTCGGCGATCAGCGCCGGCACTATATAGGTGTCGGCGGAAGCGGGGGGCGATTGCGCCCGCTGGAAGCACGGCGGGCAGCCGGTCATTCATGGACTGGCCTCACGATGCTGCCAGGTGGGACGCCGCGGAACTGGCGGGTTTCCTGAAACTCGCGTGCCAGCGCATCGCGGTCCGAACCGGACGGCCCGCTTTGGATGCGGCGACTCCGCTTTTCCTTGGCGCGCTGGGCCGCGCGATGCCACGCCCGATCGTCGGTCATCGGTCCTTCGACAGAGAACAGGCCGGCGTCGAGATCGGCGACGATCAGGAAGAAGGAGTCGGTCGGGTCGGAATTGGCCATGTGACCCCTCCCCCATAGCACAGTTCTTGCGCATGAAGAGACCGGATTATCATGTGCCGATCGGATCCAGACACCCGGCTGCGTATCGGCTAGTCCCTCTCTGATAACTGCGGCGCGTAATATTCTCAAGAGGAGGACGAGCGTCAATTCGGTATGCCTGGTGGGAAGACGGACAAAGACTATGGAGTAATGGGAGGAGCGTGTGGCAGAAACCAAAACTCGACCTGAGGTTCTAATGACCGTGGCGACCGGATTAACTGCTGTTGCGGCTATCGCGTCCGCTGTGGCTGCATTCCGGCAGGAAACGGCCACTTTCACGAGCAATCTATATAGTAAGCAGGTGGACGCGGTCAGCGCGGTCCTCACGGAGTTCGCTATCGCGGGTATGAAGTTGTCCGCGTTAGATGAACAAGTGTCTGAGTCCCCAAATCATACCCAAGTGCCACAGTCTAGCGTGGACCCCTTGTCTTCTGGGGTAACGCCACTACCAAAAGACGCAGGACTGACGGAGTTCATGAACTCCAATAAAGACTTGGCGCCAAGATTAACGGCTGTCGAAGTCATTGTGCCAGACCATGTCGGGAGCAAGGCAGGTGATATAGCAGAGGACTTGCTGGATGCTCAAAAGTTGTTACGTGGCGCCTTCGGCTCCAGTTCGACCAAAGAGGGCCTTGAGCGTTTCCGTAGCCGCCTTCGCTCATTCGGCAATGACGTCGATGTATTGCGGACATGCACATCTGAGCAATTTCAAGAAGGTTATCCGCTACGGGATCGTGCATTCAGCGCTTGCGCCTCAAGGGAGGCTCTCAAAAGGAGTTAGCCGTTACGA
>JAFAYM010000254.1 GCA_019240395.1 Acidisphaera sp.
CGCCGCCGCGGCGATCGCCGTGCGGGGGCGCCGCAGCAGCGTCACCACGAACACCGCGATGCCGGCCGGCAGCTGCGTCTGCTTGCAATAGACCGCGGCGAGGCACAGGAGCAGCGCGCAGGCGGTGCCGCGTACCGCGCCATCCGCCCAGGCCGCGACGAGCACGCCGGCCAGGCCGAGCGCCACCGCGACCATGTCCACCCGCATCAGCAGGCCCGAGCTCCGCACGGCGTGCAGCCCGAGCGCCAGCAGCCCGGCGGCGACGGCCACCGCGACGTGCATGCGACGGCGGCCCGCGGGAGACGGCGCCGCCAGCAGGACCAGGCCGGCGACCAGCGGCACGATCGCCATGGCGGCGATCGCCGAAACCAGGCGCCCGGCGGCCAGCAGATCCGGCATGAACCAGCTCGCCGCCCGGGTCAGGAAATAATACAGCGGGGGATAGTGGAAGACGATGAACGGCAATCCCTGCGGTGCCGCATACATGCGCGGCCCCGGGATCAGCGTCGTCTGCAGCCAGACGACACCTTCGCCGTAGTCCAGCTCGTAGGGATAGCGGATCGCCGCGACGAAATCGAGACAGGCGCCGAGTGCATCGATCCCGAGAATGCCAAGAAGCACCCCCAGCGTGACCGGTGCGATCCAGCGTTGCGGAAGGCTCAACGCCGGGGCCGGGCGCGGACCAGCATCTGCTTGCCGATCGGCTTGATCGGCGAGGCGAGCCAGGCGCGGATCAGCCACGGCCTGACCGGCAGGCGGCCCTTCACCGACAGCGGCATGAAGCGCGGCTCGACCAGGAACACCTCGTAGCCGCTGGCGACGAGGAAGTCGGTCAGGCTGACATGGGAATAGACGCTCTTGTGGTCGAAATCGTCGAAATACTCGCGGAAGGCGTAGCGGTAGTTCGGCTGCACGATGGTCAGCGTGCCTTCGGCCGTCAGCTTGCGGCGCAAGGCCGCCAGCACCGTCGCGAACTGCTCCCTCGTGAGATGCTCGAAGAGGTTGCTGGCGAAGGCGAAATCGACGCTTGCGTCCTCAAGGAAGTCCAGCTCGGTGACGCTGCCGATCCGGTGCTCGATGCCGGGCGCCAGATGCGCGGGGAAGCCCTCCCAGGCATCGACGGCGATGCGGCGACGCGCCACCACGGTGTTGATGAAACTTCCGTAGCCGGCGCCGAGGTCGAGCACGCAGTCGCTCGAACGGACCATGCCGATGAAGCGGTATTGCCACAGGCTCTGCCACAGCACGTCGCGGCGCGGATCCGCGGGAAGCCGGGAGCCATGATAGTCCGGCGCCGTCACGTCTCGACGGTCTTCCAGCTCCAGGCGATGCCGAACAGCATGCGCAACCCCACCCGCAACGCCCGGGCGTTGTTGAGATTGCCGCCCTTGCTGACCCCGACACGCGGATGGAAGGTGATCGGGCACTCCACCACGTCGCAGCCCTGATCCAGCGCCACGTCCAGGAAGTGCGCGTTGAATTCGAGGTTCACCGCCGGTTCGAGATGCGGCATGAGCCGGCTCAGCGCGTCGCGCCGGCACAGCTTGTAGGTGGTGCCGACATCGGTGATGGTGCTGCGGCCGAGGTGCTTCGCCTCCAGCAGCTTTCCCACGAACAGATTGCCGTAATACATGAACGTGCTGAGCTGGGTGACGCGGGCGCGCAGCGCCTCGACGGTGCGCGTGCCGTGCACGATGTCGGCGTGTGCGGCGTAGGCCAGGAACTTGTCCAGATCGTAGGCGCGGAACGTCCGGTCGCCCTCGCAGAGCACGATCAGCTCGCTGTTCCGAGTGAGCGCCTCCTGCAGACAGCGGAAGACGCAGCGGCCGTAGCCCTGCTGCTTCTCGTCGATCACCGTCGCTCCGGCCTCGGCCGCACGTTCGAGGGTGCGGTCGCGGCTGTTGTTGCTGACGACGATCACCTCATCGACCAGCGGATGCGCCCGGAAGTCACGGACTGCGTCGGCGATGCTGGCCTCGTCGTCATAGGCGGTGAGCGCCACCACGAGGCGGGCGTTGACGATCGGGTCGTGCCGCACCTCGAGGCGCGGCGAGCGCTTGCGGCCGAGCAGCACGAACAGGTCGAAGAGGGCGAGGCACAGGCCGAGCACGAAGGGGACGCCGCTGTACCAGACGACCCATTCGTTCAGCGCAAGCATGCGCGCGTTGAGGCCCAGCAGATTCCGCGGCAGCGCCAGCAGCACGCCGGACAGGTACATGGCCAGGCCGATGCACGCCAGCATCATGCCGTACATCAGCAATCGCGCGTGATGCTCCGGCGGCCGCTCTGTCATGGGCGGCATTGGGGGGGAAGTAGGTGAAAATCAAGTGAAGGCGAGGGCGGTGAATGGGGTCGCAGGACGACGCTCCCCAGCCCTCCTTACTTCAGCATCTAGCTTCGATAGCTGCCGTTGATATCGATATAGGCGTGCGTCAGATCGCAGGTCCAGGCCGTCGCGCGGCCGCGCCCCAGCCCGAGATCGACCTCGATCCGTATCTCGCGCCCCTTCATGTGGGCAACCACCGGCGCCTCGTCGTAGCCGGCGACCACGCCGCCGTCGCGCGCCATCCAGGTGCCGCCGATGCCGACCGACAGGCGGTCGCGATCGGCCGGCTCGCCGGCCTTGCCGACCGCCATGACGATGCGGCCCCAATTGGCGTCCTCGCCGGCGATCGCGGTCTTGACCAGCGGCGAGTTGGCGATCGCCAGGGCGATCCGCCGCGCCGAGCGGCCGGTCACCGCGCCGCCGACATCGATGCGCACCAGCTTCTGCGCGCCCTCGCCGTCACGCACCACCCGCAGCGCCAGGTCGAGCAGCAGATCATCCAGCGCCCGGGCGAAGCCGCGCAGCAGCCGGCCGCCGTCCGACGGTACCCGGGCATGCCGCGTCGCACCGGTGGCGAACAGCAGCACGGTGTCGCTGGTCGAGGTGTCGGAATCGACGGTCGTGCGGTTGAAACTGCCCTCCACGCCGCGGGCCAGCAGCTTCTGCAGCGCGGCATGCGGAATCTTCGCGTCCGTGAAGACGAAGCAGAGCATGGTCGCCAGGTCGGGGGCGATCATGCCGCTGCCCTTGGCGATGCCGGTGATGCGCACCGTGTCGCCGTCGATCTGCGCCGTGCGGGTCGCCGCCTTGGGGAAGGTGTCCGTGGTCATGATGCCGCGCGCCGCCGCTTCCCAGCCATCCGCGCGCAACGCCGCGTGCAGGCCCGGCAGGGCCGCGGTGAGCCGCTCATGCGGCAGCGTCTCGCCGATCACGCCGGTCGAGGCCAGGAACACCCGGCGCGGCTTGCAGTCGACCAGCTGCGCGGTCGCCTCGGCGGTGGCGCGGGTCGCCTCGAACCCGGCGCGGCCGGTGAAGACGTTGGCGTTCCCGGCATTGACCACCAGCGCCCGCGCGCGCCCGCCCTTCAGCGCCCCCCGGCACCATTCCACCGGCGCGCCGGGGCAGCGGTTGCGGGTGAACACGCCGGCGACGGTGCTGCCTGGTGCCAGTTCGGCGAGCACCAGGTCGGTGCGTTCGCGGTAGCGGATGCCGGCGGCGGCGGCGGCCAGCCTCACGCCGGCGAGCGGCGGCAGTTCGGGCAGCTCCACCGCAAGCGGCGAGACGGCGAGCTCCGCCATAATCGGCTCAGGGTTTCGCGGCGGGCGGAGAAGCGGCGTCCGGCGCTCCGGGCGGCACCGCGCTGTCGGTCGGGCGCAGCGGCGAGCCGTCGGCGTTGAACTTGACGATGGTCAGGCCGGTGCGAGCCTGCTCGATGGCCTTTCGCACGCCCTCCTGGATGAGCTGCTGGCGGATCGTGTCATGCGCCTCCTGGAAGGTCGGCGGCGGCGCCTGCCGCCGCGCCACCACCTGGATGACGTGCCAGCCGTAGCGGGTATGCACGGGCTTGTCGGTGAACTGGCCGGGCTGCAAGGCGAAGGCGGCGTCGCTGAATTCCGGCAGCATGTCGCCTTTCTTGAAGAAGCCGAGATCGCCGCCCTGCTGCGCCGCCGGATCGGTGCTGTATTTCTTGGCGAGCGCCTGGAAATCGGCGCCGGACTTCAGCTGCGCGATGATGTCGTCCGCCTCTTTTTCGCTCGCCACCAGGATGTGCCGCGCGTCCACCTGCTCCTCGCCGGGCTTGCCGCCGACCTGCTGGTCGTAGCGCGCACGGATCGCCGCCTCGCTGATGCCGGGGCCGACCTCGCGGGTGATCAGTGCGTTCTGCAGGGTGACATCGCGGGCGCGTTCGAGGGCGCGCTGCACTGCCGGGTCCTTGTCGAGGCCGGTCTTGCGTGCCTGCAGGACCAGCGCCTGACGGTCGATCACCTGGTCGAGCAGCAGCGGATACAGCATCGGTCCCGGCATGGAGCGCATTTCTTCGGGCAGATTCTGTGCTGCCTCGGACACCTCGCTGAGATGGATGTCGCGGCCGTTCACCGTGGCGACGACGGGATCGGGTCGGCTCTGCGGCGCGGCGGCGGCCTGCGGCTGCTCGGTCGCCGGCGGGGCGACCGGGGCGGGGGAGCTGCCACCGGGAACCGGCACCGGAGTGCCGGCCGCCCCCGGCATCGGCGTCGCCGCGGGGGGCGAGACTTGGCCCAATGCCGGCACGCAAAGAGCGGTTCCGGCCAGCAGGCCGATTCCTGAGACAACCGCGGACAGGCGAGCGAGTCGCATGACTTTTTGATCCGAAAAGGGTGGGAAACGGGGGCCGAATGCCGGGGGATCATGGCCGAACCGACGCTCGCTCACAAGGCGCCTGGGCTGCCGGCGCGTTGACCCCGACCGGCCCGGCTCCTATCTCAACGGCGCGCCCGGCCGCCGGCGCCGCCCCCAGAAGGCCCGTCAATGTTCGCCAGTCTCGCCCGTTCGCTCTTCGGCACCGCCAACGACCGCTCGCTGAAGACCTATCAGCGCCGCGTGCCGCAGATCAACGCGCTGGAGCCCGCCATGATGGCGCTGGATGACACGGAGATGCGCGCCCGCACCGGGGTGCTGCGCGAGCGGCTCGCCGCCGGAGCGACATTGGACGACCTCCTGCCGGAGGCCTTCGCCCTGGTGCGCGAGGCCGCCCGGCGCACCCTCGGCCAGCGGCATTTCGACGTGCAGATGATCGGCGGGATGGTGCTGCACGACGGCAAGATCGCCGAGATGAAGACCGGCGAGGGCAAGACGCTGGTCGCCACCCTGCCGGTCTATCTCAACGCGCTGGCCGGGCGCGGCGTGCACGTGGTGACGGTGAACGACTACCTCGCGCGCCGCGACGCCGAGTGGATGGGGCAGATCTACGGCTTCCTCGGCATGACCACGGGCGTCATCGTGCACGGGCTCGACGACAACCAGCGGCGGCTGGCCTATGCCGCGGACATCACCTACGGCACCAACAACGAGTTCGGCTTCGACTATCTCCGCGACAACATGAAGTACCGGCTGGAGGACATGGTCCAGCGGGATTTCAACTACGCCATCGTCGACGAGGTGGACAGCATCCTGATCGACGAGGCGCGCACGCCGCTGATCATCAGCGGCCCCGCCGAGGACAGCTCCGACCTGTATCGCCATGTGGATGCCGTGGTGCGGGTGCTGGTGGTCGATCCCGAGACCTACGACAAGGACGAGAAGTTCAAGACGGTGGCGCTGACCGAGGCCGGCTCGGAGCGGGTCGAGGACATGCTGCGCGAGGCCGGCATCATCACCGAGGGCAATCTCTACGACATCTTCAATGTCTCGGTGGTGCACCACGTGCAGCAGAGCCTGCGGGCGCACACGCTGTTCGCCCGCGATGTCGACTACATCGCGCGGGACGACAAGATCATCATCATCGACGAATTCACCGGCCGCATGATGGAGGGCCGCCGCTACTCCGAGGGATTGCACCAGGCGCTGGAGGCGAAGGAAGCGGTGACGGTCCAGCAGGAGAACCAGACGCTCGCCTCGATCACTTTCCAGAACTATTTCCGGCTGTTCCCCAAGCTCGCGGGGATGACCGGCACGGCGATGACCGAGGCGGACGAATTCGCCGAGATCTACAAGCTCGATGTCATCGAGGTGCCGACCAACGTGGCGGTCGCGCGAAACGACGAGGACGACGAGGTCTATCGCAGCGCCGGCGAGAAATACGACGCCGTCGTGACGCTGATCGAAGAGGCCCGGCGCCGCGACCAGCCGGTGCTGGTCGGTACCACCAGCATCGAGAAGAGCGAGCTGATCAGCGAGCTGCTGAAGAAGCGGCGGATGCCGCACGCCGTGCTGAATGCGCGTTACCACGAGCGCGAGGCGGAGATCGTGGCGCAGGCCGGGGCGCCGGGGGCGATCACCATTGCCACGAACATGGCCGGGCGCGGCACCGACATCAAGCTCGGCGGCAACCCCGAGATGCGGCTGAAGAAGGAGCTCGGCGCGATCGACGACCCGGCCTTGCGGGCGGCGCGAGAGGCGGAGATCCGCGACGAGATCGCGGCGGCGCACGAGCGGGTGAAGGCGGCCGGCGGGCTGTTCGTCATCGGCACCGAGCGGCATGAGAGCCGACGCATCGACAACCAGCTGCGCGGCCGCTCCGGCCGCCAGGGCGATCCCGGCCAGTCGCGCTTCTTCCTGTCGCTCGAAGACGATCTGATGCGCATCTTCGGCTCGGACCGGATGGGCGGCATGCTGCAGCGCCTCGGGCTCAAGGAGGGCGAGGCGATCGTCCATCCCTGGATCAACAAGGCGCTCGAGAAGGCGCAGAAGAAGGTCGAAGCGCGCAACTTCGACATGCGCAAGAACGTGCTGAAATACGACGACGTGATGAACGACCAGCGCCGCGAGGTCTATGCGCAGCGCCGCGAGTTCATGAAGGCCGAGGACGTTTCCGAGACCGTCGCCGAGATGCGCGCCGAGATCATCCACGCCATGGTGGCGCGCCGCATTCCGGAAAAGGCTTTCGCCGAACAGTGGGAGACCGGGGCGCTCGCCGACGATGTCCGCCGGGTACTGATGCTCGATCTGCCGGTCGTCGAATGGGGGCGCGAGGAAGGCATCGACGAGACGGCGATCCGCGAGCGCATCGAGCGGGCCGCCGACGCACAGCTCGCGGCGAAGGCGGCGAATGTCGGCCCCGACCTGATGCGGATGATCGAGAAGTCGCTGCTGCTGCAGATGCTCGACGCGGTGTGGAAGGAGCATCTGCTGGCGCTCGACCATCTCCGCCAGGGCATCGGCCTGCGCGCCTACGGCCAGCGCGACCCGCTGAACGAGTACAAGAGCGAGGCGTTCGCGCTGTTCAACGCCATGCTGGATGAGCTGAAGGAGCGGGTGACCGGCATGCTGGCGCGCGTCGAGCTGGCGCCCGAGCCCGTGCCGCAGCCGGCCACGCTGCAGATGGTGGAGAGCCATCCCGAGCCGGTGCCGGTCGGCGCCGAGCTGGAGATGGCGGGAGCGGAGCCGCCGCGCATCACGGCTTTTCCCGCGCGCAACGAAGTGGCGGATCCGCGCGACCCCGCGACCTGGGCCGGCACGCCGCGCAATGCGCCTTGTCCCTGCGGGTCGGGCAAGAAGTACAAGCACTGCCACGGGCGGGTGGCTTAGAGCGGCGGGCGCGAACTCGCGTTCACGCCCGCCGCTCTAGCACTTTGTTTTGGCTGCTGTAGAGAAATGCTCGCCTAAAAATCAGGTAGAGCACGCCCTGCGCGAGCAGGCTCTACGCCGCGGCCTCGCGCCCCATCTCGAGGAACTTCTCCCGACGTCGCGCAATCAGCGTGGCGGCATCGAGCGGCAGCAGCGGCACCAGCTGTTCCTCGATGGCCTGGCCGACGGTGGCGATGGTTTGCGCCGGGGCGCGGTGCGCGCCGCCGATCGGCTCGCTGATGATGGCGTCGACCAGCTTCATGCGTTTGAGGTCCTCGGCGGTGAGCCGCAGCGCCTCGGCGGCGGCCGACGCCTGCGCCGCGTCGCGCCACAGGATTGAGGCGCAGCCCTCGGGCGAGATGACGGCATAGACGGCGTGCTCCAGCATCAGCACGCGATCGCCGGCGGCGAGTGCCACGGCGCCGCCGGAGCCGCCTTCGCCGATGATGGTGGCGACGAACGGCACCGGCGCCGCCAGGCACGCCTCGATGGAGCGGGCAATCGCCTCGGCCTGGCCGCGCGCCTCGGCGTCGATGCCGGGAAAGGCGCCGGCCGTGTCGATGAAGCTGAGCACCGGCAGCCCGAACCGGCCGGCGAGCTCGATCAGCCGGCGCGCCTTGCGATAGCCTTCCGGCCGCGCCATGCCAAAATTATGGGCGACACGGCTGTCGGTGTCAGAGCCCTTCTCGGTGCCGAGCGCCACCACCGAATGTCCGTGAAAACGGCCGAGCCCGCCGATGATCGCCGCGTCGTCGGCATAGGCGCGGTCGCCGGCCAGCGGCGTGTAGTCGGCGAGCAGGGCGGCGAAGTAGTCGCTGGCCTTGGGCCGGTCAGGATGGCGCGCAACCTGCGTCTTCTGCCAGGGCGTCAGCCTGGCGTAGGTGACGTTCAGCTGCCGGTCGACCTTCTCGGTCAATCGCGCCACTTCGTCGGCGATGTTGATGCCGTCGGGGTCGGAGAGCCGCCGCAGCTCCTCGATCTTGCCTTCCAGCTCGGCGATCGGCTTCTCGAAGTCGAGGAAGTGCCGCATGCCGGCGCGCTCCGGGCCGCTGGTAACTGGTTCGCTCATGAGCGGGCCAGAGGATGGTGCAGCTCGACCAGGCGCTGCAGCCG
>JAFAYM010000288.1 GCA_019240395.1 Acidisphaera sp.
GTGTGGCTGCTCGTGCTGGTCGTCATCTTCCCGCTGCTATGGATGGTCAGCACGGCGCTAAAGCCAAATGACGAGACGTTCGCGCTGCCACCGACGCTGATCCCGCTGCATCCCACGCTGGCGCAGTTCCAGCGCCTGCTGACGGAGACGCCGTTCCTGACCTATTTCGCCAATAGCGTCATCGTCGCGCTGGCGACTACCGCGCTCTCGGTGACGATCGCGCTGGCCGGCGCGTATGGGCTCGTGCGGTTCCGCTTTCCCGGCCGCGCGGCAGTCGCGCATCTCGTGTTGTTCACCTACATGCTGCCGGCGGTGGTGCTGCTGCTGCCACTGTATCTGACGATCTCGGCGCTCGGCCTGGCCAACACGCTGGCCGGCCTGGTGATCGCCTACACCACCTTCGTCCTGCCGTTCGCGCTCTGGCTGCTGCGCTCCTTCATCGCCGGCATCCCGATCGAGCTCGAGCAGGCCGCGATGATCGACGGCGCCTCGCGCGTGGCGGCGTTCCGGGAAGTCGTGCTGCCGCAAGCGTTGCCCGGCGTGATCTCGACCGCGCTGTTCGCTTTCATCCTGTCCTGGAACGAGTATCTGTACGCGCTGGTCTTCATCAACCAAGACGAGCGCAAGACCCTGCCGCCCGGCGTACTGACCATGCTGAACCAGAACCAGAACGTGGAATGGGCGCTGCTCATGGCGGCCTCCGTGCTGATGTCGGTTCCCGTGCTGGTGTGCTTCGCCTTTCTCCAGAAGCATCTCACGCGCGGCTTCGGCGCCGGCAGCGTCAAGGGCTAGACGATGGCCTCGGTGACGCTGGAGACGCTGCGCCGGGTGTTCCCGGACGGCACGGTCGGCCTGCACGGCCTGTCGCTGGACATTGCGGACGGCGAGTTCCTGACCTTCCTCGGTCCGTCCGGCTCCGGCAAGACGACCACGCTGCGGATGATCGCCGGGCTGGAGCATCCGACCTCCGGGGTGATCCGCTTCGGCGCACGGCGCGTGGAAACGCTGTCGCCGGCGGATCGCAACGTCGCCATGGTGTTCCAGAACTACGCGCTCTATCCGCACATGACGGTGCGGCGGAACCTGGAGTATCCACTGCGCAAGCGCCGCGTTCCAGCGGCCGAGCGCGAAACGCGCATCGCCGAAGTCACGGCGCTGCTGCAGATCGGGGCGCTGCTGGACCGACGGCCGCGCCAGCTCTCCGGCGGACAGCAGCAGCGCGTGGCGCTCGGCCGGGCGATGGTGCGCCCGAGCGACGTGTTCCTGCTGGACGAGCCGTTGAGCAACCTGGATGCGGAATTGCGCGCGCACATGCGCGCCGAGCTGATCCAGCTGCATCGCACGCTGAACCGCACGATGATCTACGTCACCCACGACCAGATGGAAGCGATGACGATGTCCTCGCGCATCGCCGTGCTCAGCCAGGGCCGGTTGCAGCAGGCGGCGACGCCGCACGAGATCTATCACGCACCCGCCAACCGCTTCGTCGCGACTTTCGTGGGCTCGCCGGCGATGAACATGCTGGCCGGCTCCCTCGAGCAGCGGGGCGACTTTCTCTGTTTCGTCTCGCCGCACATCACCATTCCGCTGCCGGCGCGGCGGCGGGCGGAGCTGCAGGGTGCACCGGCTGCGGTCATCGCCGGCATCCGGCCGGATGATCTCCGCTTCACCGGGGGTGACGGCGAGGCGAGAGTGAGCGTCGTCGAGCGTGCCGGGCATGAAGCCGTGGTCTGGCTGACGCTCGGTGCGCAGCGCCTGGTCGCCCGCGCCCCGGCCGACACCCGCGCGCAAGCCGGCGACCACGGCACGCTCTGCGTCGAGGGCGGCAAGGTGCATCTGTTCGGGGCGGAGGACCAGGCCCGGCTGATCGGCCCCTGTCCCGCTTGAGGTCAGAACTGCAGGGTCGGCGGCAGCTTCGACGCGTCCAGCCCCGAATGCTGCATCGCCTCCAGGATCGCCTGCTTGGCTTGACCGGAGGCGCGGTACTGCTTGGCCCACTCCTCGCAGAACGCGGCGAACTTGCCGTCTCCGTCGCGGCGCGTGCCGCCCATCGAGGGCTGGCTCAGCAGCGGCTGCAGCACCACCGGCGGGCCGAGGTTCGGCGTCTGCCTCGCCGCCATCATGCCGGACAGCACGGTGTTGATCATCGCCTTGGAATTGCCGGACTGGATGTCGAGGATCGCCTCGGCCGTCGATTTCAGCGCGCGGATGTCGGCGTGCGGCAGCATCTTGCGCGCCGCCTGCTCATCGGTGCTGCCCATCACCACCGAAACCGCAACGCTCGGCTTGTCGTAGTCGGCCCAGCTGTCGCCGGGATCGAAGCCCTGCGTGTTGATGGCGCATTCCGGCAGCTCATAGATCGGACCGAACAGGCTGATCGCGCGCCGCCGTTCCTCCGATGCGGTCAGCCCGAAATAGAGGTCGAGCCGGTTGGCCTGGATGTCCAGGATGACGGTGCCGAGCGTGGTCTCGACGTACTCCGGACGCAACGGTTTCTGCATCGCGGCGCTGAGCGCCTGCATGCAGTCGAGCCCCATCCGGATGGCGAACCCGACCCACTTGCCGTCTTCGAAATTGTGATAGGGCGCATGCTTCTGCAGCACGCCGAAGCGCACCACGCCGCTGTCGCCGATTGCTTCCCAGGTGGAATTGGCGGCGAGCGCACGGCGGCTGCCAACCATGGCGGCGATGCCGGCGAGCATGGTGCGGCGGGTCGGCACGAAGTCGACGATTTCGCGCATCGCGAACCCCCTGGTGCCGCTCGAAGCTAGAAGCCGCCGATCGCTCCTGTCAAACATCCTGGACAGAACTTCGCTCCATGAACATAGTGGAGGGATCGTCATCTCCCGGAGGGATCGGCATGGCCGCGAACTTCCTTGTGCGGGGCAACATTCCCGCCGTCGTGACACCGTTCTCACCGGCCGGCGACCTGATGATCGACGCGTATGCCGATCTGGTGCGCTGGCATCTCGACCAGGGCGTCGACGGTATCTGCGTCGCCGGCGACAACGGCGAGATCTGGTCGCTCTCGGCCGAGGAGCGCCGGCTTCTTGCCGCCGCGACGGTCGAGATGGTCGGCGGGCGCGTGCCGGTCATTATGGGCGTCAGCAGCACGACGGCCAAGCAGACCATCGCCTATGCGGAGCTCGCCGCATCGGCGGGCGTGGACGCGCTGATGATCGGGCCGCAGAGCTACGTCATGAAGGCGACCACGCAGGAACTGGTGCAGCGCATGGCGGCGATCCACCGCGCCGTGCCGCTGCCGATCGTGCTGTACAACTCGCCGCGCCGCACCAACATCAGCCTGACCATCGAGACGATGCGCGCCATCACCGAAGCGGTGGATGTCATCGCGCTGAAGGAAGCCTCGCGCGATTTCTTCTACCTCACGCACGTGATCCGGCACTTCGCCGACCGGCTGGCGGTGCTGGTCGGCCCGGCGCCCTACATCCTGCCGGGCCTGGCGCTCGGCGCGGCCGGCTTCCTCTCGAGCGGACCGGAACTGCTGGGCGGCGTGGCGGCCACGCTGCTCGATGCGGCAAAGGCGGCACCGACCCCCGCCCTGCGCGAAACGCAGTACCGCCTGACCCGCGTCTACGAGACGCTGATGGCGCTCGGCACCTGGCCGGCGGCGCTGAAAGCCGGGCACCGGCTGATCGGGCGCGAAGCCGGCGTGCCGCGCGAACCGGTGCTGCCGCTGGATGAAGCGGGGATCGACGCGCTCGCCGGCGTGCTGCGCGAGTGCCGCGCGCCCCTGGCCCATCCCGTCCACGAGGCGCTCGCGGCGGAGTAGTTCAGGCAGCCGCGGACGTCGGCACGATGGCGCGCGCCGGATCGAAGATCGGCATTTCCGGCTCCTGGCCGAGCATGTGCTGCGCCAGCAGCTTGCCCATGAACGGGCCGATGGTGAAGCCGCCGCGCACGCCGCCGATGACATAGGCCTCCGGCGCGCCGGGCAGCGCACCGACAATGGGCATCTCGTCCTGCGTGCTGCCCTCGACACCCAGCCACGTCCGCACCACCCGCGCCTCGCGCAGCGCCGGAATGGCGTAGCTGGCGAGGCGCAGGTTGCCGACCAGGTTCTCCGGAATCACCTCGGTGCCGCCGCGCTCCGCGTCCCCCTTGCCCTGCCAGCCGCCGCCGATGATCACCGTGCCGTTCCGCGACTGCTTCAGGCTCAGCAGCCCGGTCGCCACCCCGAGCACCCGATGCAGGATCGGCGGCAGCCGCTCGGTGACCGAGACCTGGTTGACCCGGCAGGTCAGCGGGATGGCGATGCCGAAATCCCGCCGCAGCAGCGTCTCCAGCCACACCCCGCCGGCGAGCACCACGCGGCGCGCCCGCTGCAAGCCGGCCGCCGAGCGCGCGACATACTGGCCGTCCTCGCGCTCGAGCCCATCGAGCGCGGTGAACTCCCGGACCTGCACGCCGGCCCGCGCCAGCGCGCCACGAAGGCTGTTACCCAGCTCGTTGCTGCTGGCGTAGCCATCCAGCGCGCACCAGCTCGCCAGTACCGGCTTGTCGGAGAGACCCGGCTCCAGCTCGTGCGCGCGATTGGCGCCGATCATCTCGACAGGCGCGCCGTTGCGCTTCCGCGCCTCCATGCGCTCGGTCAGCATCGCCGCCTCCTCGTCGGTGAAGGCGAGGCTGAGGCCGCCGGTCTGGTGAAAGCCGGCGTCGGACCCCAGCCAGTCCCGCGCATCGCGCCACAGCTCCCAGCCGCGCAGCGCATAGGGGATCAGCGCGGCGCGCTTGATCTGGATCGACAGCGTGCCGGCATTCACGCCGGACGCCTGCATGCAAAGGCCACCCTTCTCGAGCAGCAGCACGCGCTGACCGGCGCGCGCCAGATGCAGGGCAACCGTGCAACCCATGATGCCGCCGCCTACCACTATCGTGTCGTGCATGAGGCACGTCTATCAGGTGCGGCGCTATTCGTGCGAGTGATAGAAAGGCGAGGGGGCTTTGCCCCCCTCGACCCCCACCAAAGGCGGAACCTTTGGAATCCGTTACTTACGGCATTGGATCAGGCGCGATGGACTATGAAGGCTTTTTCGACCAGCAACTCGACGGGCTTCGTCGCGGCGGCAACTATCGCCGCTTTGCCGAGCTCGAGTGTCGTGCCGGTCCGCGGGCCACGCTGCACGCCGAAGGCACGACGCGCCCGGTCACCGTCTGGTGCTCCAACGACTATCTCGGCATGGGCCAGCATCCACGCGTGCTCGCCGCGATGCATGCCGCGCTGGACCGCCATGGCGCCGGCGCCGGCGGCACGCGCAACATCGCGGGCAACCATCACTGCCACGTGGCGCTGGAGCGCGCGCTCGCCGAGCTGCACGGCAAGCCGGCGGCCCTGCTGTTCAACTCCGGCTACCTCGCGAACTGGACGACTCTCGGCACGCTTGCGCGGCGGCTCGAGGGCTGCGTGGTGCTGTCGGATGCCGCCAACCACGCCTCGATGATCGAGGGCATTCGCCACAGCGGCGCGCGCTGCCAGATCTTCGCCCACAACGACGTGGACGACCTCGCCGCGCGCCTGGCGGCCCTGCCGCGCGGGACGCCGAAGATCGTGGCTTTCGAATCGGTCTATTCCATGGACGGCGACATAGCGCCGATCGCCGCGATCTGCGATCTCGCCGCACGGTTCGGTGCGCTGACCTACCTGGACGAGGTGCACGCAGTCGGCCTCTACGGGCCGCGCGGTGCCGGTGTCGCCGCACGCGAGGGGCTCGCCTCGCGCATCGACGTCATCGAGGGGACGCTGGCGAAGGGGTTTGGCCTGATCGGCGGCTACATCGCGGCGTCGGCTTCGCTGTGCGATTTCGTGCGCTCCTTCGCCTCCGGTTTCATCTTCACCACCGCCCTGCCGCCGGCGATCGCCGCCGGGGCGCTGGCGGCTATCGAGGTGCTCGCCGAGGCAGACGCGCTGCGGGCGCGCCATGCTGCCCAGGTCGCCGGAGTGCGCGCCGCGCTGGACGCAGAAGGTGTGCCGCATTTGCGCAACCAGAGCCACATCGTGCCGGTGGTCGTCGGCGATCCGGTGCTGTGCCGGCGGATGTGTCAGCGGCTGCTCGATGAAGCGGACATCTATGTCCAGCCCATCAACTATCCGACGGTGCCGCGCGGCACCGAGCGGCTGCGTCTCACTCCCTCGCCGCTGCACGCGGAGGCCGACATCGCCCATCTCGCCGCCGCGATGGGGCGTCTATGGGCTGACCTCGGCTTGCGCCGCGCGGCGTAGAGCGGCCGCCGCGCTGACCATCAGGCCCGCTTGCGCTGCGCCGGCTTGCGCGCCGGCTCCTTGGCGCTCGGCTCGGGTCGCGGCTTTGACTTGGGCTTCGCGGCAGCCGCCTTGGCGGGCTTGGCCGCGGGCTTCGGCGGCGCGCTGCCGATCTTGTCGAGGCTGTTCTTCAGCGCCGCCATCAGGTCGATGACGTTGCTGCGGTCCGCCTCCTCTTCCTGCTCCGGCGCGATGCCCTCGCCGCGCAGCTTCGCATCGATCACCTCGCGCAGCCGGGCTTCGTAGCGATCCTCCATGTCGGCGGGGTCGTAGGTGCCGGTCTGCCGGTCGATCAGCTGCACCGCCAGCTTGACCATGTCCGGATCGGGCTTCTCGTCGGGAATGCGGTCGAACAGCTTGTTCCAGTCGTTCAGGTCCTTGGCTTCGTGCAGCGTGTGCACGACCAGCCCGCGCTCCAGCGGCTCGATCGCCACCGCCCGCTCGCGGCGCGCCATCACCACCCGCGACAGCGCCATCCGTCCGGTCTGCGCGATCGCATCGCGGAGCACCACGAACACGTCCTTTCCGGCATCGCCGTCCGGAACCATGTAGTAGCTGGCATCGAAATACACGGGATTGATGCTGTCGGCGGGGACGAACTTGTCGATGCCGACCGTGCTCGAACTCTCGATCCTGGCGCTCTCGAAATCCTCGTTGCTCATGATGAGATAGTTGTCTTTCTTGAACTCGTAGCCACGCACGAGCTCGCGGCGTGACACTTCCTTGTCGGTCTCGGCATCCAGCGTGATCATCCGCACGCGGTTGCCGGTCTCCGGGTTGATGAAGTGGAAGTGCAGATTGTTGCGCTCGTGCTTGGCGGTGTAGAGCGCCACCGGGCACGACACCAGGGCGAGGCGCAGATGCCCGCGCCAGATCGGACGATCCGCCATCAGCGCTTCCTCCGCTTGCCGCCGGCCTTCGCCGGTGCGGTGAATGTCTGGTCGATGTCGAAAATGCCGGCCCAGGGATCGCGGCGCTGGCTGCGCAGCCGTTCGGGAACGCTGCGCAGATGCCAGCGCGCGGGATCGAGTTTTTCGTCGACCTCGCTCCAGGCCAGCGGGGTGGCGACCGGTGCGCCCGGGCGCGCCCGCGGGGAGAATGAGGCGATCGCCGTGGAGCCCAGGCCGTTGCGCAGCCAGTCCACGAGAATGCGGCCGCGCCGCTTGACCTTCGGCACGGAGGCAACGAAGCGCTCCGGCATTTCCTGTTCCATCGCCTCGGCGAAGCTCCGGCAGAAGGCTCGCGTACTCTCCCAATCCGCATTGGTGCGCACCGGCACCACGACGTGCAACCCTTTTCCGCCGGAGGTCCGGCAGAAGGAGACGAGGCCGATCGAGCGCAGGCGCTCGCGCATCTCGTTGGCGGTGCGCGCCACCTCGGGGAAGTCCACGCCCTCGCCCGGGTCGAGATCGAAGATCAGCCGGTCGGCATGGAGCGCGTCCGGCAGGTGCGAGCCCCAGCTATGCAGCTCGATCGCCGCCATCTGCGCGCCGGCGATCAGGCCTGCCGCGTCGTCGATGGCGAGGTAGGGCGCGCCGTCCGCCTCGCCCGCATGGATCTGCGCCGGCATGCCGGGCCGGCCGTGCTTCTGGAAGAAATGCTCCCCCGCGACGCCTTCCGGGCAGCGGACCAGGGCGAGCGGTCGATGGGCGATCTCGGGCACGGCGTGCTCGGCGACCGCGAGCCAGTATTCCGCGAGGTCGCGCTTGCTGATGCCGGGCCACAGCTCCCGCTCGGGATGGGTGAGGCGGACCCCGCCGACCAGCTCGGCCGACTTGGCCGTGGGCTTGGCAACGCTGCGGGCCGGAGTATCCCGCGGCGTCTTTTCCGTGGATGGACGAGGCGCGGCCTTCACCACGAGCTTCGGCGTGCGGCGGCGACCCAACTCTTCGCGCGGCGCCCCGGGATCGGGGATTTCGCGGACCACCTCCGCCGGGGTCTTGTCCTCGCGCAGGCCGAGATACACGGCGTGGCGCAGCCGTCCCGATCCTGACCAGCCCACGAACTGCACCTCGCACACCAGCTCGGGCCGCACCCAGTGCAGCCCGCGCTCCGGCTTCTCGCCGCCATAGAGCAGCTGCTGCGGCGGCTCGGCCGCCAGTCCGTCGAGCCGCCGGCGCAGCGCCGCGAGCTCCTTCTCGGAAAAGCCGGTGCCGACGCCCCCGACATAGTGCAGCCGCCCCTGCTCGTCATGAAAACCGAGATGCAGCGAGCCCAGGCCGGTGCGCGAGCCCTCCGGCGCGGTCCAGCCGAGGACGACGAATTCCTCGCGCCCCTGGCATTTCACCTTGAGCCAGCTCCGCGCTCGCCCGGCGCGATAGGGTGCGTCGGCCTGCTTGCAGATGATCCCCTCGAGCCCCATCGCACAGGCCTGCTTTCGGATGTCGGCAGCGTCGCCCTCGACATGGTCGCTGTAGCGCAGCGCTCCCTTCCAGTTCGCTAAGCCGGCGAGCAGCTGCTTGCGATCGACGAGGCGGCAGGGCCGCAGGTCCCAGCCGTTCAAATGCAGCAGGTCGAAGAGATAGAAGAAGAGCTTGCCGTCGCGCTCCTCCGACATCGCCGCCTGCAGGTCGGCGAAACTGGACAGCCCATCCTCTCGCAACGCCACCAGCTCGCCATCGAGGAGCGCGGCTTGCAGCTTCAGCCGGCCGACGGCACGCGCGATGCTGGGCAGGCGATGGGTCCAGTCCTGGGCGCCCCGGGTGAGCAGCCGCACGGCGCCTCCCTCCACCCGGGCGAGCAGGCGGTAGCCGTCGAACTTCACTTCGTTGATCCAGTTTCCCTCGCCGGGCGGCTGGTCCGCGACGGCGGCGAGCTGCGGCGCCTGGGAGTTCGGCAGTTCGCCGGGGATGGCGCCCGGAATCGGCGGATCGGCTGGTTCGGTGGCGCGCCCGGCTTTCCGTTGCACGGGTTTCGCAGGCGCCGTGGCCACCGGCTCCGGCTGCTCGCCATAGACGGAGGGCGGGCGGGTCGGCGTCGGTGCAGCGATCTGCTCCAACGTGGCGGCGTCTGCCCCCTGCCGCTCTTCGCCGTCGCGCTCCTTGATCAGCAGCCAGCTCTCGGTGCGCTCCTTGGGGCGCGGCTTCAGCCGGATCAGCACGAAGCGACCGTGCAGCCGTTTCCCCTGCAGGTTGAATTTCAGCTCGCCACGGCTGATGCCTTCCTCGGCGTCGCCGAGCGGCTGCCAGGTGCCCCGGTCCCAGAGCTCGACGGTGCCGGCCCCGTAATGTCCCTCCGGGATCGTCCCGGTGAAGTCGGCGTAATCGAGGGGATGGTCCTCGACATGCATCGCCAGGCGCTTGTCGTGCGGGTCGAGCGACGGGCCCTTCGGCACCGCCCAGCTCCACAGCACGCCGCCGTGTTCCAGACGGAAGTCCCAGTGCAGTCGGCTGGCGTCATGCTTCTGCACCACGAAGATCGGCAGATGGCGCGCCTCGGCGCCCCGCTTCGTCTGCGGTTCCGGCTCCGGCGTGGCGGTGAAATCGCGCTTTCGGCGATAGGTGTCGATCGAAGTGTCGGGGCTCGAGCGCTGCGCCATGGTGCCGGGCGAACGCCCTGCCCGGCGTGGTGGTTGCACTCCCGAATCAGGCGCCGAGACGCCGGGTCAGGCTGGGAGAAGCGTCTCGGCCTGCGGTTCGACGGGATGGCCGAGATATTGCTCGAGGACACGCGCCGGCCTGCCATCCTCGCGTATGCGGCCGTGGTCCATCCAGAACGCCCGTGTGCACCAATCCGTGACGGTGCCGTGCTGGTGGGTGGAGAGCACCAGGATCTCGGCCCCGCGCACCATCGTCTCCACGCGCGCCCGCGCCTTCTGCATGAAGACGAAATCGCCGGCGAGGAACCACTCGTCCATCAGCAGGATCTGCGGCCGGATGGCGGTCGCGAGCGCGAAGCCGAGGCGCACCACCATGCCGGAGCTGTAGATGCGAACGGGGAGATCGATGAACTCGCCGAGATTGGCGAAGTCCTCGACATCCTCCTCGAGCCGCTGCACGCGGCGCCGGGACAGGCCGGAATAGAGGCCGCGCAGCATGATGTTCTCGCGCCCCGTCAGGTCGGGGTTCATGCCGAGATTGGGGTCGAGCAGCGCATTCAGCCTGCCCTCCACGCGCACCCGGCCGCGCACCGGCTCGTAGATGCCGGCCAGCGCGCGCAGCAGCGTCGTCTTGCCGGCGCCGTTGCCGCCCACCAGGCCGAGCCGGTCGCCCGATTTGAGCGTGAAGGAGATGTCGCGCAACGCCTGCACCACGACGCGCATCTGGCTGTCCTGGCCGAGCCGGCCGGACGCCGCCGCCACCATCGTCTTCTTCAGGCTGCGCGCATTGCCGTGATAGAGCGGGAAATCGACGGCGAGGCCCTCGACCTCGATGGTGCCCATCTCTACACCCAGAACGCCAGACGGCCGCGCACGCGCACGAACAGGGCCCAGGCGGTGCCGCAGAGCAGCGCGCTGTAGAACAGCGAGGCCGCCCAGATCTCCCAGCTCGGGAACTCGCCGAGCAGCGGCCCGCGGACGATCTCGAGCAGCGAGAAGAACGGGTTGAGCGGCAGCCAGCGCGCGTGGTGCTGGATCAGCTCCGGCTTCCAGATGATCGGGCTGACGAAGAAGGCGATCTGCATGATGCTGCCGACGATCGGCGGGATGTCGCGGAAACGGGCGCAGAACGTGCCGAGCAAAATGGCCACGGCAAAGGCGTCGACCACCCAGAGCAACAACGCCGGGACCGCCAGCACGGCGCGCAGCCCGGGCCAGATCGAGAAGATGAGATACACCACGACGATGACGACGACATTGTGCGCGAGCACCAGGAAATTGCGCACGATGACCTGGCCGGCATAGAGGAAATAGGGCATGCGGATCGAGCGGATCATGCCCTCCGCCGCCGTGAAGCAGATGCAGGAATCGCCCACCAGCGCCGAGAGGAAATTCCACAGCACCAGCGACAGCGCGAGGAACGGCAGATACTCGTGCAGGTTCATGCGAAACAGCGTGGAGTAGAGCACGCCGAGCGCCCCCACCATCACCGCCGTCGAGAGCGTCAGCCAGAACGGCCCAAGCATCGAGCCGCGGTAGCGCATCTTGATGTCGAGCCAGCCGAGGGTGGCGAACAGCCGGCGCAGCCGCAGACCCTCGCGCAGGTCGTCGACCGCCAGCCGGTGGCGTCCGGCGAGCGGCAGGCCGGCGACGAATTCCATCACGGCTTCGTCGTGGCTGGCTTGGAACGGCGTGGCGGCGGCGTGGCTGGCGTGCGCCTCGGCGACGTTTCCAGGTTGCAGAGCGGCTGTCATTGAGGCGGCGGCGATAGCCGATCCCTGTCGGGGCTGCAACCGGTATACGCGTCGGGCGAGCCGGACGCAGCACCCATGGGATAGCCTCGGCGCGACGTCCCCGCCCTCGCGCTCGGATGACTGTAGCTGAAATGCACGGCGATCATACAATCCACGCCGCCGGGCTTCGTTTCCTGGGGAGGCCGTCTTGTCTCGGCTTGCGGCCTCGTCTAAGGGGTTAGGGTGAGTTCCTGACGATCCACCTAAACGACGGCGGTCCGCCGTCGTGCCCTCCGGCTGCCTCGCGCGGCCGTGCCACGACGGAGGCCTCGCGATGCGTCTTGCCGCTCTCTATCCCTCAGCTGTTCGCCTGCCCGCCAGCACGGTGCGGGCGCTGCTCTGTCTGGCGACCCTGACCTTGTTTTCGGCGTGCGCCAGCCAGCCGCATATCGCCGCCCAGCAGGAGGCGGCGCAGTATGCGGCCCGGGCGGCGCGCAACTACGCCGCGCCCGGGACGCCCGACGATCCCTGGGGCCCCTTCATCGTCGAGGCTTCCGGCCGCTTCGACGTGCCGGAGCGCTGGATCCGCGAGGTCATGCGCGTGGAGTCCGGCGGCAAGGAGTTCATCAACGGCGACCTGACCACCTCGCCGGTCGGGGCGATGGGGCTGATGCAGGTCATGCCGCAGACCTATGACGAGCTGAAGGCCCGCTACGGCCTCGGCGAGGACCCCTACGACCCGCACAACAACCTGCTCGCCGGCGCCGCCTACATTCGCGAGATGTACGATCTCTATGGCTCGCCGGGCTTCCTGGCGGCCTACAATGCCGGGCCGGCGCGGCTCGACGACTATCTCAACCGCAACCGCCCGCTGCCGGACGAGACGCGGCGCTATGTCGCGATGATCGGGCCCTACATCATCGACGATTATCCCGTGAGCCGCTCGCCCGCCGAGCAGCTCGCCAGCAACCAGCTGCCGATCGACATCCCCCCCGGCCCTCGCTACGGGCGCTCGTATGGTTCGGGCTATCGCTATGCGCAGGGGCCGTACACCCCGGGTCCGTTCGTGCCGCCGAGCCAGCTCGGCCGAGGCCGCTACGCCGCGGAGGAGCGGTCGTATCGCTCGGAGGAGCGATCCTATCGCCTGGCGGCGTTGCCCGAGCCGCCCCGGCCGCCTGGGCTGCGCTATGAGCCGCGGGTGCAGATGGCGGTGGCGCGGCCGGGCTTTCACCTGATTTCCGCTGCCTCCGCCGAGACCCTGCCGGCGCGCCATGGCGGCCCGGTCAGCGGCGGCTGGGCGGTGCAGGTCGGCGCCTTCGGCAACGAGAGCCAGGCCCGCGCCGCCGTTGCTGCGGCCCGCGGGGAGGCCCAGCTCGTCCAGGCGCATCCGGCGATCGGCAGCGTGCGGCAGGCGCACGCCACGCTCTACCGGGCCCGTCTGACGGGCCTGTCGCGCGAGGCCGCCACCCAGGCCTGCGGCCGCCTGGGCCGCCGTGGCAGCTGCATGGTGATCTCCCCCGACGCCCAATCCTGATCCGGCGCCGCGCAGCGCCAATGGTTTCCAAAGGGCTTCGGCCCTTTGGCGGGTCTGGGCAGAGCCCAGCCTTCCTTCTATGCTTGCCTGGTCTTTTTTCAGAGACCGCGACGATGGACACCAAGTTTGACCGGGCCGTAGAAGATCTGGGCAATGCCGTGCACCTGGAGCACGTCAATCTGCGCGTCCCGGACCAGCAGCTTGCCACCCTGTTCTATGTCACCGGCCTGGGCCTGACCCGCGACCCCTATCTGAATACCGGCACGACCAACATGTGGATCAATGTCGGGCGCAGCCAGTTCCACCTGCCGACGGGAAAGCCGCAATTGCTGCGCGGTCATGTCGGCATCGTGGTGCCGGATCGCCAGGCGCTGCTCCGCGGGCTCGCCATGGCACGATCGGGGCTGCGGGGCACACGCTTCGAGTTCCGTGAGCAGAACGAGTACGTCGAGGCGGTCTCCCCCTGGGGCAACCGGGTGCGCTGCTACGCGCCGCAGGCCCGCTTCGGCCGCGTCCGGCTTGGCATCGCCTATGTCGAGTTCGACGTTCCCGCCGGCACCGCCGAGGGGATCGCCCGGTTCTACCGCGACATCATCGAGACCCCGGCGGAGACCGGCGAGGGCGGCACGGTGACGCGGGTGGCTGTTGGGCCGGATCAGGAGCTGATCTTCCGCGAGACCGATCGGGCGTTGGAGCCCTTCGACGGCCACCACGTGCAGATCTATCTGGCGGATTTCTCGGGACCGTATCGCCGTCTGCTCGAGCGCTCGCTGATCAGCCAGGAAGACGACCAGCACCAGTACCGGTTCATCGACATCGTCGATCCCGAGAGCGGAAAGACGCTGTACAGCCTCGAGCACGAGGTCCGCAGCTTGCGCCACCCGATGTACGCGCGACCTCTGGTCAATCGCAATCCGCGGCAGACGCCGCAGGGATATCTGCCGGGGCATGACGAGATGGCTTGGGCTGAAGCCACGCAGTAAGCAAGAACCGCCGGCCGGGGGGGCCACCGTACCCACTGTCCTTCGCGCTCAAGGCTTTCGGTTCTATTTCTGGAGCCACGAGCCGAACGAGCCTCCGCACGTCCACGTGGACCGCAGCGGCGTTTCGGCCAAGGTCTGGCTGAGCGCTCGCGAACAACGTGGGCTACCCGGCGCACGAGTTGCGCGCCGTCCTGCGGCTGGTGCGCGAACGCCAGTCCGAGCTGCTGGAGGCGTGGCATGAGTTTTTCGGCACAAGCTGAGGGCGCTGACATCCGCGTTCGGGACGTGTCTGTCAGCGAGGACGAACTGACGGTGGCGCTGATGGATGGGCGCACGATCTCGGTGCCGCTCGCCTGGTATCCGCGGCTCGCAGCCGGTACGCCTGAGCAGCGAGCGCATTGGGAACTCGCCGGCGCCGGCTACGGCATTCACTGGCCGGAACTGGACGAGGACCTGAGCACGGAGGGACTGCTGGCCGGCGCCCGAGCCCCGCATGGATCAGTTGATTGGCGCTCGCCCCTCGCACCCGGGCAATGAGCGCATCGTTCAGGCGCAGAGATCGGTTCGGGACGATTCCAGGCGGAACGTGTCGGCGATGTAGTCGGCCAGCACGTCGGTCACCGGCTGGGTCGGCTCGCGCGCTTTCAGCATCATGATGCCGAAATCCGGCAGCGCGGGCAGGCCTTCCTCCGTCCGCACGGTGCGCAGCCCGTCGGGCAGCCAGGAGATCGGCGAGATCGTCACCGCCAGGCCCGCCATCACCGGCGCCAGCGTGCCGGCCGCCGTCGCCGAGGCATAGGCAACGCGGTAGCGCCGCCCCGCCCGCTCCAGGGCGCGCAGCGCGGCACGCCGCCAGGAGCATTCAACCCGCGAGCCGTCGCCATGATGCGCCACCGCGAGCGGCAGCGGATCGCGCCGGTGCGGCGCGTAGCGCTCGGAGGTGATCCAGTGCAGCGGGCCCCGCCACAGCTCGACCGCCGGCCAGCGGCGTGGCTCGTGACCCTCGGAGCACAGGGTCAGGTCGAGATCGCCGGCCTTCAGCCGCTCCGACAACTCGCTGGACGGCGCACACAGCACGTCCACCTCGACGGCCGGATGGGTCTCGGCAAAGCGGCGCAGGATCTGCGGCAGGAAGCGCAGGGCGTAATCGTCCGGCGTGCCGAGCCGCACCGTCCCCTGCACCGAGGGCTCGTGAAAGGCGCTCCAGATGTCGTCGTTCAGCGCCAGCATCTCCTTGCCGCGCGACAGCAGATACTGTCCATGGGGCGTGAGCTGCACCGCACCGCCCTTGCCGCGCAGCAGCAGGGTCCGGCCAAGCACCGATTCCAGGCGCTGCACCTGCATGGAGACGGCCGATTGCGTGCGCCCGACGCGCGCGGCGGCGCGGGTGAAGCTGCCCTCCTCCGCGATGAAGGCGAAGGCGCGCAGCAGATCGGGATCGAGGGATGCGGGCAAGGACATACCGATAAGCCTAGCTGATGTCTGGTATCAAATCAATTCGTTTTATTGATGGACCCGCCGTCCCCATTCTCTCTCATCACCCACCCAAGGAGGGGAGAAATGGAAGTCATCAATACTGCGGCTCCGTTCGTGCGGATCGGCCGGGTGGTCGCCGGCGTCTGGGGCGCGTTCGTGCACGCGCTGGCGGTCAACGCCGAACGGCGTCAGCTCGCCAACCTGGATGACGCGGACCTGAAGGATCTCGGCATCTCGCGTTCGCAGGCGGTGTTCGAGGCCTCCCGCCCGATCTGGGACCTCGGCGAGGCGGCCCCGGTCACGCGCCCGGTTCCTCTTGCCTCGGGCTACCGCGTCGCCGCGGAGTAGCTGGGCCCTCGACCCCGGCCGGAGATCAGTTGAGAAAGATCTTGCCGGGGTTGAGGATGCCGCGGGGGTCGAGCGCCGCCTTGACCGAGCGCATCACCGCCAGCGTCTCCGCGCCGTGCTCCTGCTCCAGGAACTCGCGCTTGCCGATGCCCACGCCGTGCTCGCCGCTGCACGAGCCGCCGAGCGCCAGGGCGCGCGCCACGATGCGCTTGTCGAGCTCCCAGGCGCGGTCCAGGCCGTCAGGCTCGGGCGGCACCAGGATCACCGTATGGAAATTGCCGTCGCCGACATGGCCGACGATCGGCGCCGCCAGGCCCGAGGCCTCGATGTCGCGCTTGGCCCCGAGGATCAGCTCGGTCAGCTGTGAGATCGGCACGATGGCGTCGGTGGCCAGGCCGCGATGCCCGGGCTTGAGCGCCAGGCAGGCCCAATAGGCGTCGTGCCGCGCCTTCCATAGCCGGTTGCGCTCGTCGGTCGCGATCGCCCATTTGAAACCCTGGGCGCCGAAGCCCTGGGTCAGCTCCTCTGCCTGCTTCGCCGCCTCGGCGACCCCGGCCGCGGTGCCGTCGAACTCGAAGAACAGCGTCGGCATCGCCGCCAGCCCCTCGAGGTTCGAATAGGCGATGCAGGCGCCCATCTGCACCTCGTCCAGCAGCTCCATGCGGGCGACGGCGATGCCGAGCTGCATGATCGCGATGACGCTCTCCACCGCCCCGGCGAGCGTCTCGAACTGGCAGACTGCCGCCGACCGCGCCTCGGGAATGCCGTGCAGGCGCAGCTGGATCTCGGTGATCACGCCGAGCGTGCCTTCCGAGCCGATGAACAGATGCGTCAGATCGTAGCCCGTCGCGGATTTGCGTACCCGCCCGCCGGTACGGATCAGCCGCCCGTCGGCCAGCGCCACCGTAAGGCCGAGCACGTTGTCGCGGATCGTGCCGTAGCGCACCGCGTTGGTGCCCGACGCGCGGGTCGCGCACATGCCGCCGATGGTGCTCTCGGCCGCCCCCGGATCGACGGGGAAGAACAGCCCCTGGTCGCGCAGATGCTCGTTGAGCAGCGGCCGGGTGACGCCGGCCTCGATGCGGCAATCCATGTCGGCCTGGTTGACCTCGATGACGCGGGTCATGCGCGAGAGATCGAGGCTGATGCCGCCGCGCACCGGCGTCACGTGCCCCTCGAGCGAGGTGCCGGCACCGAACGCCACGACCGGCACGCCGTGCGCATTGCACAGGCCGAGCAGCCGGGCCGCCTCCTCGGATTTCTCGATGAAGGCGACGGCATCGGGCGTCACCGGCTTCTGGGTGTCCTCTCCGTGCGAATGCTGCTCGCGCAGCGCCGCGTTGGTGGTCAGGCGCTCGCCCAGGAAGCTGCGTCCCCCCGCGATCACCTTCTCCAACCCATCCGGCATCGGCTTATGTCCTCTCTTTCGGCAAGACCTGCCAGGGCGCGCCGGCCGCCGCAGAATGCGTCTTGCCGCACCGGGACTGCAAGGCTTTGCCGCGCCGTGCTACACCATGCTGACATCAAGTCACTCGTTGATACGGTGCACTCGCCGTTCGTTGCGGAGTATAGGAAAAAGGAGCGCGAGATGAAGCATGACTGGAAAGAATCATACACAGGCAAATTCCTTCCTCAGGAAACAGACAGAGCAAAAATCCAGCAAGAGATATGGGTCCCTTGTCGGACCTGCTGGACGCTCTTTGAGCGCCTCAGGCTAACCGCCCGATATTGCCACGAGTGCGATCAAGGTTTCTGTGATGGCGAGCACGGCCGTTTCGACGAACGTAAGGGGTTCTTCGTGTGCATTCGGCATGACGATCGCATGCAAGGGGTGGCTCCAAATTAGGACACTACCCCGCCGATGCGAGGTTTGACGCCGTCGAGGGCGAGGGCCTAGCTTCGCGGTAGAGCGGAAGCGTCAGGAGTACCGGAATGCCCAACAAGATCAAGCAGGCGTGGAAGAGCGGGCGCGCCACGGTGAACGGGTGGCTGGCCATTCCCAACGGCTTTTCCGCCGAGGTCTTCGCCCAGGGCGGCTGGGACAGCGTCACCGTCGACCTGCAGCACGGCGTGCAGGACTACC
>JAFAYM010000207.1 GCA_019240395.1 Acidisphaera sp.
CCGATCGGCTGGAGTCACTCGGCAGATTTGGTGAGGCGAGGGGGGAAGCCTCCTCGCCTCAACTTACTTCGACAACAACCGCCGTGACATTGTCCGTGGCGCTGCGCTCCAGCGCCGCCTGCAGCAGCTTCTCCGTCGCGTCCGGCGCCGCGAGCAGGGTGGCGAGCTCCGCGTCGGGGAGCGTCTTGCACAGCCCGTCGCTGCACAGCAGGAAGCGGTCGCCGGCTCGCAGCCGGTCGGTGACCTTGTCGATCTCCAGTTCGGCGTCGGCGCCGACGGCACGGGTGATCACGTTGGCATGGGGATGGCCCTCGGCCTGCGCCGCGGTGATCGCCCCGGCCTCGACCAGCTCCTGCACCAGGCTGTGGTCGCGCGTCAGCTGCGAGAGGCCGGCGCCGCGCAGCAGATAGGCGCGCGAATCCCCCGCCCAGAGGCAGGCGAAATGCGCATCGCAGGCCAGCAGCACGACGATCGTCGACGCGATCATGGCGTCCGCACCACGCTCCGCCGCCGCCTCGCGCAGCTTCGCGTGCGTCGCCGTGATGCGGCCGCGCGCCTCGGCCAGCATCTGCGCGGCACCGAGCCCGGGCGGGATCGCCTCCAGCGCCTCGGCGATCATGCCGGAGGCGACCTGACCGTCCTGATGTCCGCCGGCACCATCGGCCACCGCCCAGAGGCCGAGATCGGACCGGTTGACGTAATGGTCCTGGTTGACGCTGCGCACCGTGCCATTGTGCGTCGCCGCCCAGGAGCGATAGCGGCCGGCGTCGGACGTGCTGGCGCTCTCCTGCGTCATGCCGTCGCGTCCGACAGCAGTGCGGCGAAGCAGGCCGGGTCCGGCAGGCCAGGCAACGGCCTGACGCAGGCGGCCAGGCGCGGCGCGCCATCCGTCCACCATAGCGTGGTGGCGTCGGGCGGCAGCGACGGCCCGGCCGTCCCGGTATCCTGCCGGCTCGCTTCGGCCAGCGCGACGGCCATCGCCTCGGGCGGCGTATCCTGCTCGAGCGCTGCCAGGCCGATGCGCTCCGCCTGATCGAGCCAGCCGGCTGCCGAGCCGAGCAGGACGGCGACGGGACAGGCGGCCACGCAGGCAAGGGTCAGCGGGAAATGCCGCCCGGCGCGGTCGACGCTCGGCATCCACAGTCCGAGTGCGGCGTGTGGCCCGCAGACGCCGCCGGCGAGCGCGAAACGCCAGATCGGCGCCTCCAGCCAAGCCGGCAGCCACGCCTCGCCGAGCCGGTCGCGGCTGGCGGCGAGGCCGGCCTGCAGCCAGTCGTCCCAGGCATCGACGAAACCGCGCGGCAGGCCGGCCCGCACGAAATCGCCGCGCGCCGGGATCTTGCCGTAGAAGCCGCAGGCAACCTCCTGCGGAAGCTCCGGCACTAGAGCGTGATGACTTCTAACAGAAGCAGTCATCACGCTGTAACTCGTTGCTTGAGAGCGTGATTCAGACCTGCGGTGATCCCACCTTCGGTCATGACGCTCTATTGCGCGGCTATCGTCGGGCAACGGAAATCCCTGAGCATCTCGGGCGAAAACGGGTTGAGCACCGACCCGGCGCGGATCTCGAAGCTGGCCTGCCGCTCGCCGAGCTGGAAGCTGAGCGTGTAGCGCTCGGCCGATCCGGCCTGCACCAGCCGGCCCTGGTTGAACAGCCGGAACAGCGCCCACGGGCCGGATTGCTGCAGCACGCCGGTGCCCCCGCTCGGCGGCGGATCGAAGGACAGGCGCACGTTCTCCATGCGGTTCGGCCCCGGCCAGACCACCTGCGTCGAGCGCGGCGGGCCGTTGGCGTAGGTGATGGTGAGGCCGTCGAGGTCGAGCGTGACCTGCTTGGCGCCGGCATCCATGCTGATCGGCGTGATGTCGAAGCGCACCGTGGGCGTGGTGGCGCCGCCGGCGAAAAACAGGTCGCGGATTTCGGCGGCGCGCTGGAACTGCGCGAGATCGCCGGGCGAGATCGGCGCCGGGATGCCGTCCACCGTCTGCGGCCTCCAGACGTGCCCGGAGGTGTCGACATAGGGCCGAAGCTGGGTGTTGAAAAAGCCGTCGATCAGGCCGCCCGGCGCGAACAGATGCGCGAAATCATCGAGCGGAATGCCGTTGGGCGAGCCCGGAACGAAGGGATAGCGGCCGGTCACCGCCTGACGGCACAGATTGGCCGGTCCGCCGGCGCCGTTGAAGGCGGCCCCGGTCTGCGCCCGCGCGCCGCCGCCGCGCAGCGCGGTGCCGCTGATCGCCATCGCCTGCAGCCAGCGCGAAACCGGCTGCGGGTCACGCGATGCCTCGGCGCGCAGCAGGGTGCCCGGGTCCTCGCCGGTCAGCGCCGGCGGCGCGCCGCCCGCGGGTGCCGCGGCGAGACGGGCGAGCTGCTGCTGCAGATCGTTCATCAGCTTGAGCACGGCGTCCATCGGCGCCCCGGGCCCGCTGCCGACGAAATCGCGCAGCGCCTTGTAGCGCTCGTCGATCACCGATCCCGGCGGGGGTGGCGGCGGGGTGGCGGCGTTCGCCGTGCCCAGCAGGTTCAGGCCTTGCAGCTGCGCGGCAGCGTTGTTGGCGGCCAGCTGTGCGGCCCCGGTCGCCGCGGCCCCGGCGGCACCGGCGACGCCGGGAGGCGGCGCCGGGGGCTTGGACAGGGTCAGCTGCCGGGCGATCGAGGTCAGCAGGTCGCGCATCGGCGATTGCGGCGAAGACAGGATGTAGAGGTCCTGCGTCGCCTGCGTCATGTTGCGCAGCGGCACCGGATCGAGATCGGCCAGCATGGCGTCCCACTGCCTGGCGTAGTCGTCGGTGTAGAGCGCGACGACGCCCTGCTCCATGGCAAGCATCTGCGGGCTGTTCGGCGCCACTTCGGAGCGGCTTCCGAGCACCCAGCTCTCGCCGGCCAGCTCGCGTCCCACCGAACCGAGTGCGGGCAGCAGCACCTTGTGGAAGCCGTCCACGGTGAAGAAGCCGGGAATGCCGTCAGTCAGCGGCTTGCCCGAAGCGCGCACGAAGACCCGCGCGCCGGCCGGGCCGAGGGCGTCGGCCGGCCGCCACGGCGGCACGCTCTGTGCCGCCGCCGACGGCTTGATGCGGGAATAGACGCGCGCCGCCAGCGGCACCCGGCTGAAGGTGGCGCGCGCCGCCTCCACCAAGCCGCCGTCGAGCGAGATTTGCGGCAGCCGCTGTTCGAGCAGCGCCTCGAAATGCTGGGCGAGGTCATTGCGCAGCGGCGCCTGGGCCGGGCCGGGATAGGCGGCCTGCCAATCCAGCTGCATCCAGGCCCGCAGCAGATCCTTGTCGAGCGGCCCCTGGCTGCCGAGCATCAGATAGACGCGGGTCGCCTGATACAGCAGATCCGGCTGGTTGATGGCGCCGCGCATCTGGCTTTCGAGGCGCCAGATCAGTCGCGGCAGCAGGGCGTATTGCAGGGCGTTGCGATAAACGGCGCGGGCCCCCTGCGCCATCTTGGCGGTCTGCGAGAGGCCGAAGCCGATCCAGGACAGCTCGCCCGGGCCGGCAGCGTAGCCGTGCGGCAGATTGCGCGCCTGGTCGAGCAGCGGGGCGATGCGCGCCAGATCGCCGTCGCTGACCGGGTCGAGCGGCAGGGCCGAAGCGGTGCGCACATACTCGGCGATCGCCTGCTCGCTCTCGGCGACGCGGGCCTGGTTGGCGGCGTGCAGCTGCCACAGCGCGCCGCCGAGCACCAGGAAGGCGAGCAGGGCGAGCGCATAGCCGCCGGCGCGCGCCAGGGTGACGCGTCGCGCCGCCGCCGGATTGCGCGAGACCAGCATGGCCTCGCCGAAGATGACGTCGCGCAGCAGGCGGGCGAGGAAGTAGCTGCGTCCCTGTTCCGGGCGCAGGCTCGGGGCGCGGCGCTGGTCGACGCCGAAGGCGCGGGCCAGCGCCCCGGTCAGCCGGTCGATCGGCGTGCCTTCCTGGGTGCCCGACGCCATGTAGACGCCGCGCAGGAACGGCGCCGGATCGAGCCGCGAGCCGCCGAACGCCTCGGCGAGGAACTCGGCGATCGGTTGTTCGAGACTGGCGACCTGGGCGGGAAAGCCGGCGAGCAGGGCGCGCCGGTCGGGGCTGCGTTCGGCCTGCAGACGGTCGAACAGCCGCGCGTTGAGCCGCTCGACAAGCGCGCCGAACTCGGCGGGAAATCTGCCGACCGGTCCCGCCTCCGTCCGTTCCAGCGGGAAGGTCATCCCCCAGACCTGCGCCCGCTTCTCGCGATCGAGGTCGTCGAAGAAGTCGGTGAAGCCGGCCAGCAGGTCGGCCTTGGTGAACACCGCATAGACCGGCACCCGTACGGCGAGCCGCTCGGTGATCTCCTTGAGCCGCCGGCGGATCGCGCGGGCGTGCGCCAGCCGGTCCTCGGGCGAGGCGGCGCCGATTTCGGTCAGCGAGATGGCGACGATCACGCCGTTCAGCGGCTGGCGCGTGCGGGTGCGCTTGAGCAGGTCGAGAAAGCCCTGCCAACCCGCACGATCCACCGCACTGTCGGAATCCTGGGTGGTGTAGCGGCCGGCGGTGTCGATCAGCACCGCGTTCTCGGTGAACCACCAGTCGCACATGCGCGTGCCGCCGACGCCGGCGACCGGCTTGCCGGCCTGGCCCATCTCCGCGGCGAGCGGAAAGCGCAGCCCGGCGTTCAGCAGCGCCGTCGTCTTGCCGGCGCCGGGCGGGCCGATGATGACGTACCAGGGCTGCTCATAAAGATAGCCGCGCGTACCGCGCGCCCGCTTCAGCGCCGACAGCGCCTCGGTCATGCGCTCGCGCAGCGCCGCGGTCTCCTCGGCGGAGGCTTGCGCCGTCGGATCGGGCGGGGCTGCGGCCACGCCCTCCGTGAGGGCCTTTTCCTGCTTGCGGCGCCGCGCATCGATCAGCAGGTTGACGCCGAGCCATACCAGCAGCATCGCCAGGATGGCCGCCAGTCGCACGATCCAGCTCTCGAGGAAGCCGAGCAGCGGCCCGAGGAACCAGACAAGCGCAGCCAGCAGGGCGACGCCGACGAAGCTGAGGAACCAGCGCGAACCCAGGAAGCGGAGCACGGATCTCATGCGAAGGTCTGGTCCCTAACCCTGCCGATTGAGCACGACTTCTATGCGGCGGTTCTCTTCGCGCCCTTCCGCCGTCGCGTTCGAGGCGATCGGGTCGGCGTCGGCGCGCCCCTCCGCGGTGATGCGCGAGGTGTCGCCCATGGCTTGGCCGATCACCGCCTTGGCGGCGTCGGCGCGTGCCGCCGAGAGCTGGAAGTTGGAGGGAAAGCGCACCGTGCGGATCGGCTGGTTGTCGGTGTAGCCGTAGACCGTCACGTGGCCCGGCTCGGCTTTCAGCGCCTGTCCGATGCGGTTGAGCAACGGCAGGAAACCCTGCGCGAGGTTGGCGGTGGCGGAGGGGAACATACCGCGGTTGCGGATGCGCACCACCGGCATGGTCGGCGTGCCGAGCACGGAAACCAGGCCCTGGTCGATCTCCGGCTTGAGGAAGGTGCGCAGCCGGTCCACCACGCTCGGCTCGTCGGAGGGCGGCGGAGGCGGCGGCGGCTGCACCGGGGCGGCGCGGGCGAGCTGCGGCATGTGGTCGGGCGGGGCGTGCAGCATGCGCTCGAACACCGTGTCCGAGCGCGCGTTCAGCCCGATCGAGAACCACACGAACAGCCCGGCGATGCCGGCCAGTGCCGCGCTCCAGGCGACCCAGACCGGCAGCACCGCGCGGCTCGGACGATAGGGTGCGGCGACACCCTGCCAGTGTGGGGAGAGCTCGGGGTCGGCGGCCGGCCGGTTGCGGACCAGCAGCGCGTAGACTTCCTCGCGCAGCTTGTCGAGCTCGCCCGGGCCGCGCGGCGACAGGCGATAGCGGCCCTGAAAGCCGAGCGAGAGGCAGAGATACATCAGCTCCAGCACCGCCAGCAGCTTGCCCGGGTTCTGCCGCACCTGTGCCAGCAGGTCGAAGAAGCGCTCGCCGCTGCGCACCTCCTGATGGAAGGTGGAGACCAGCGAGCGCGCGTCCCAGCCGCCGGCGCTGCCCCAGGGCGTGTTCAGCACCACGTCGTCGATGCTGGCGGCGAGCGCGTAATGCGCCGGACGCAGCTGGTCCATCGGCACGCCGGCGTCGCGGGCGCGCTGCTCGAAGCCGCGCATCTCGCGCGCCGCGCGCTCGCGCAAATCGCCGGGGTCGGGCGGGCTGACGGTGTTGCGCAGCCGCGCCAGAAGCTGCAGCAGCGGCTGCGCCGCGGCGACCAGCGGCGACAGGCCGGAGGCCGAAACCGCCGCCGTCGCGTTCAGGGTGGCATCGCCCACCGCCGGCGCCGCTTCGGCGCGCACCGACGGGCCGCCGCTCGGTGCCGGCGGGGCCGCGGCGCGGCGTCCGCCGGGGGCCGGGCGGATCACCGTCCGATCGGCGTCGTCCGGCTCGGAGAACGGATTGTCGCTCATCGGCCCGGCTTTCCCTGTCGTGTCACGGTCAGCCGCGGATCGCCCAAAGCTCGAGATTGAGGTTGGGGAAATCGCCGGAGACGTGAATGGCGAAACCGCCGGACGCCTGCATCTGCTGCCAGTGCGGACTGTTGCGGTCGAGCTCGAAATAGGTGGCGCCGGCATAGAAGGGCAGCTGCCGCGGCGCCACCGGCAGCGGCCGCACGGCGATCCCCGGCAGCGCCACGTTGACCAGCTCGCGGATATGCTCGACGGCGCCGATCTTCACTTGGCTCGGAAACAGCCGGCGCAGGTTTTCCGTCGGCACGTCGGCCTGCACGGTGAGCACGAAGCTGGCGGCGCGCAGGATGTTGCGATCGGCGATCGGCCCGACCCGCACGCCGTGCCGGCGCTCCTGCAGCGGAATGTTGACGGCGGTGGTTTCGATCACCGCGGAGAGCGAGCGGCGCAGATCGGCGACCACCGGCGCGAAGCTGCGCTGCAAGTCCTCGTGGCGATAGGCGGGATAGGCGTTCGGCCGCCGCGTGGTTTCGGTGAACGTCGCGAACTCGCCGGCCATCTGCAGGAGCGTCGCGTAGAGATCCTCGGGATGCACGGTGCCGGCATCCGCCCAGTGGCTGAGCAGCTTTTGCCAGCGGTTCACCGATTGCAGCAGCAGGAAATCCGACACCTCGGCTACACCGCGCGAGCCCGGCGCGGTCAGCCGCGCCGCCAGCGCCTCGCCGCGCTGGTTCAGCATGCCCGATAGCTCGGTGATCAGGCCGGCGAGCGGCGCCACGGAGGAGCAGATCAGCGCCGGGGGGATCCAGCGCTCGTCGAGGGTCACCCGGCGATCGGCGGCGACTTCGTTGATCCGCGCCAGGCCGATGCAGAGATAGCCGGAGCGGTCCTCGCTCTCCAGCATGTAGCGCAGGCGCAGTCGGCCGATCTGCAGCTCGGCGGGCTGTGGCGAGGCGGAATGGGTGTCGTAGGCCTCGAAGCCGCGCAGGCTGTAGCGTCCCTCGCTGCCATCGCCCGCGGCGATCTCCACCGAGCCCGGCTGGCGCACCGGGGCGGCCAGATAGACCAGGACGTTGCGGGCAGTCTCCGCCAGTTCGAGCGGCGGCGGATGGTCAGTCTCGCCGGGGATGGCGAAGGGGGTGCCGTCCTCGAACACGCCGGCGGCGGCGGCGAGCGCGAAGCGTCCGGTGGTCAGCAGGTCGCGGTCGACGGCGATTTCCGTGACCCCCCAGGGGTGCGGCCGCAGCGAAGCGGTGCGTCCGCGCACCACGGCCTCCAGCCACCGATCCTGCTGCTGGAAATGCTGGGCCCGTAGGAACATGCCTTCCTGCCAGACGACCCTGTTCGACCATGTCATGGCGGCGTGCAAACCATCTGGCGTTGTCACCTGCTCGGCAGAGATCCGGAGCGTCCGGCGCTTGTTTCAGTGTAGCACTGTTCTCACGCGCTCGCGAGCGTTGCGGTGATGCCGGCGAGCTTGAGGGTGAGCTTGCTCGGACCGCTGGCGGCCACCGGCGCCATGGCGCGCCACTTCGCGTGGTCGATGTCGCGGAACAGCACGGCGATGCCGATGAACTGCACGCCCTTCTTCAGCTCGCGGGTGATCGTGCGGTTCTCGCCGGGCGAGAGCACGAACTCCTCCGATCCCGCGGTGTCGTCGCCGAGGGTCGCCCGCTCCCGCTCGGTGAGCGCGAACACGTCGGCACGCTCGAACTTCGCCGTGGCGTTGAGCTGGAACAGCCGCACGGCGACGGCGGCGGGTTTGCCCGCGACGTTGGGATTGATGTCGGGCCCGGCGCTGATGGCGAGTTCCAGCACGGCCGGCGGCGGCGGCGGCGCCGCACAGCGGGTAAGCACGAGTGCCGCCGGGACGAGCAGGAGTGAACGACGGCGGATCATCGGGCGCGCTCCCGCTCGGCGGCTTCCTGCAGCGCCTGCTCGTAGGCGCGGGCGAAGGCCTTGCCGAAGACGCTGTCGAAATCGTCGGCCAGGGCCTGGGTGGTGGTGGCGTGCAGCTTCTCGAAGGCGTCCCAGGCCCGCGCCTTGCGCTGGACCGGCACCACGGCGAGGCCGCCGCCCTGCTCGCTCTGCTCGCGGATGCGGGCCGGGTCGAGGCGGGCGAGCAGCGCGCGCACGGCACTCTGCATGGCGGCGACCGAGGCCAGCTCGTGCAGCCGCATGTCGCGCAGCGCGTCGGCGATGGCGGCCTGCGGCGTCATGTCGGTACGGCGGCCGACGCCGAGGAGGGCGGAGAGCGCGTCATCGTCGTCGGCGGAGAATTTCAGCGGGTTGTTGCCGCGGCTGCGGATCATCGTCTGCTCGATGCGGAACTCGCCCTTGATGCTGGCCCGCGCGATCAGCGCCTGGCGCAGGCCGGCGACCAGGGCGCGGAAGGCGGCGCCGAGGGCCGCCATGGTCGCCGGCGGATCGGCGGGCGCGGCATCGGGCAGGCCGGCGCCGTGCAGGAACGCCGCCATCAGCCCGGCCGCCCCGGCCGGCGGCACCGCAACCGGGGCCGGGGAGACAGCCGGTATCGGAGCGGCTGGAGGAGGGGCCAGCGGCGGAGCGGGCCGGGGTGTGGGCGGTGGCGCGGCCTGCAACGGCGCGGGCGGCGGTGGCGCTTGCATTGCCGGTGCGGGCTGCGCTGGCGCAGCTGGCAGCGGGGCGGCGTGACGCGGTTCCGGCGGGGGAGGCGCCGTTGCCGGCTCTGCGGGGCGCGCTATCGGCGCTGCCGGGGGCGGTGGCGCCCGCGGCGGCGCTGGAGCGGCCGGCTGCGCCGGCGAGAGGTCGAGGTCCCAGTCGTCCGGCAGCGCGCCGGGGCCGGGTACCGCCGGCTGCATGTGGAAGGCATCGCCGACCGCCGGCGTGTGATCGGGCTGGGTCGGCGCGCCGAAATGCGAGTCCGGCTCCGGCGCCAGCGGGTCGAAATCGGGCGGCAGGTTGACCGGCGCGTGGGGTGTGCCGAAGGGATCGTGCGTCGGTGTGCCGAATGGGTCATGGGGGGGTGCCGCGAACGGGTCGAGCGTCGAGCCGCCGAAGCCGCCAGGTGCGCCGAACTGGCTCTGCACCGGCGCCCGCAGCAACGGGTCCTCGCGGAACGGATTGGCGGCGGGGCGGAACGGATCGTCGCCGAACGGATCGTCCCCAAACCGATCGTCCGAGGGGTGACGGGCGCCGCCGCCATGAAAGCCGCCGAGGCCGGCGCCGGCCGTCTCGGCGATGCGCACCTCGATCTCGTAGGAGCCGAGGCGCAGCCGGTCGCCGTCGCGCAGCGCCCGCGCGGCGCCCTGGCCCAGCGGCTCCGCCTCCCGGTTGAGGAAGGTGCCGTTGGTGCTGAGATCGGCCAGCTGCCAGCCGCCCGAGCGGAAGGCCAGCAGGCAATGCCGTTTCGAGAGGTGGCGTTCGGGGTCGGCCAGCACCCAGTCATTCTCCGGCCCGCGCCCCAGGCTGAACTCGCCGCCGCTGACCTGCCGCGTCTCCGGCGGCACGGCATCGGGACAGCGCAGCACGTTCAGCGTCAGCTGCACGGCGCCACCTGCGGCCGCTCGTGGCCCAAGCAGGATTTCAGTTCCGTGTCGGCCATCTGCCCCCCGCTCACCGGACCTCCGGTGTGCAGCAACAGGATAGCCGACGGGCCGGCGCGAGCAACTTAAACGTCCGCCAATGCGTCCGCCGGTGTGGGCGGTTTCACGCGATCGGATCCATTAGCTGCTGCCGATCAGAATCCCGGTCGCGAACACCAGGGCCCCGCCGAAAGCCACCTGCACCGTCGCGGTGAAGGGCGGCGCCTCCATGTAGCGCCAGCGGATCCAGCTGATGATGCCGAGCTCGATCACCACCACGACGAAGGCGACCGTCACCGCGGTCCAGAAATTCGCGATCAGGAACGGCAGGGTGTGACCGATGCCGCCGAGCGTGGTCATCAGGCCGCAGATCAATCCCCGCACCAGCGGCGCGCCGCGCCCGGTCAGGCTGCCATTGTCCGACAGCGCCTCGGCGAAACCCATTGAAATCCCCGCCCCGATCGAGGCGGCAAGCCCGACCACGAAGGCTTCCCAGGATTGCCCGGAGGCGAAGGCGGCGGCGAACACCGGGGCCAAGGTGGAGACCGAGCCGTCCATCAGGCCGACCAGCCCGGGCTGGATCACCCGCAGGACGAACATGCGGCGCGACGCCTCGTCCTCCTCGCGGCGCACGCTCGCCGGCAGGTTCTCTTCGACCAGGCGATCCGCCAGGTTGCCATGCTCGACCTCGGCATCGGCCAGGTCGCCGAGCAGTCTGCGTATCGAGGCGTCGCTGGTCCGGCTGGCGGCGCGCCGATAGAAGCGGCTGGTCTCAAGCTCCATCAGCTGCGCCTGCTGGCGCACCGTATCGAGACTGAGCGGCTGCGCGTGCCACGCCGGGCGCCGCGCCGTGAAGCCGCGCACGTCCTGGCGACGGATCAGCGGGATGTGCTCGCCGAACCGCTCGCGGTGCATGTCGATCAGCCGGCGGCGATGCTCGCTCTCCTCCAGCGCCATTTCGCTGAACACCTTCGCGCTTGCGGGGTAGTCCCCGCGCAGCCGCTCGGCGAAGTCGGCGTAGATCCGGCCGTCCTCTTCCTCGTTGCTGATCGCCAGGGCGAGCAGCTCGCGTTCGCTGAGTTCGGAGAAATTGCGCATGCCCGCAATCTGGCGGGCGTCCGGCGAACCGGCAAGCTGGCGGGCGGAGGATGCGAATGCTTCGCGAGTGCGACGGCGCGCCTTGCTCGCGTTCTGCGGCGTTGCGTCAGGCGCCCCGGCGCAATAGGTTGCCGCCCCCTGCGCGAGGTCGCGTGCGCCCATGAGCCTGCCGAGCAAGCAGCCGCCACGCTGCCGTGCCACGCTGTTGCGTGGTGCGCTCCGGTGCGCGCTGTCGGCCGCACTCTGGCTGGGCGGCGCGGGGCTGCCGGCGAGCGCCGCGGCGCCGCCGCAGGAGGCCGCGCCCTCGGCCGCGCCCCCGCCCATGGCACAGGCGATGGTGCCGCCGCAAATCTGGGCGGCGGCCCAGAGCGCTCTCTGCACCGCCGCGATCCAGCAGGCCGAAACGCGCTACCAGCTGCCGCCGGGCCTGCTCGGCACCATCGCCAAGGTGGAGAGCGGCCGGCCCGTCGGCTCGATCGGCGATGTGCGGGCCTGGCCGTGGACCATCGACGCGGACGGCCAGGGTTTCTTCTTCGAAAGCCGCGCCGCGGCGGTCGCCTGGGCCCGCCAGGGCCTGGCGCGCGGCGTCAACTTCATGGACGTCGGCTGCATGCAGGTCGACCTACAGATGCACCCCGGCGCGTTCCGCGATCTCGATGAAGCGTTCGATCCCGTGCGCAACGCCGACTACGCCGCCCGCTATCTCCGGTCGCTGCACCAGGGCGACGCCGGCGGCGACTGGAACGTCGCGGTCGGCCTCTACCACTCGCATACGCCGGAGCTGGCAGCGGCCTATCGCGACCGGGTGGCCGCGGTCGGTGCCGGCATCGTCACCGGCATCGGCGGTCCGCAGCCGCTCTACATGCGGGCGATCCGCCAGGGCACCCTGCGCCTGGCGCTGGCCGGCGGCGGCGTGCTGCTGATCAACGTCAACCGCCAGCCCGCTTCACGGCTGCACCGGCGGATGAACACCTGCCAGGTCGCCTTCCTGCTCGGCGACTATGCCCCGGCCCGGCTGCGAGGCTGCCGCTCCGCCCGATAGCCGGCCGCTTGGATCAGTGCCGGAAGTGGCGCATGCCGGTGAACAGCATGGCGATGCCGGCCTGGTTGGCGGCGGCGATCACCTCGGGGTCGCGGATCGAGCCGCCGGGCTGGATCACCGCCGTCGCTCCGGCCGCCACCGCCTCCTGCAAGCCGTCGGCGAACGGGAAGAATGCGTCGGAGGCGACGACGCTGCCCTTCACCGCCTCCCCGCCCTTCCACGCGGCGATCCGCGCACTGTCCACCCGGCTCATCTGCCCGGCGCCGATGCCGACGGTCGCCCCCGCCTTGGCATAGACGATGGCGTTGGACTTCACGTGCTTGCAGACCCGGAAGGCGAACAGCAGGTCGGCGAGCTCCGCGGCACTCGGCGCTCGGCGGGTGACCAGCTGGAGCTGCCCGGCGGCGACGCGCCCGGCATCGCGCGTCTGCACCAGCACTCCGCCGCCGACGCTGCGGAACGCCAGTCCGGGGGAGGCAGGGTCAGGCAACCCGCCGGCGAGCAGCAGGCGCAAATTCTTGCGGCGTGCCAGTCTCTCGACGGCTTCCGGATCGGCCTCGGGCGCGATGATCGCCTCGGTGAAGATCGCGGCGATGCGCTCGGCCGTGGCCGCATCCAGCGTGCGGTTCACCGCCACGATGCCGCCGAACGCCGAGACCGGGTCGCAGCGCAGCGCGCTCCCCCAGGCCGCCTCGAGGCTGGCGGCGGTCGCCACGCCGCATGGATTGGCGTGCTTGATGATGGCGATGCAGGGCGTGTCGAACTCGGCGACGCATTCATAAGCGGCATCGGTATCGTTCAGATTGTTGTAGGAGAGCGGCTTGCCCTGCACCTGGCGGGCGGTGGCCACCCCCGGCCGGCCGCCGCGCGTGTAGAAGGCCGCCTGCTGATGCGGGTTCTCGCCGTAGCGCAGGGTCTCGCGCAGCGTGCCGGCGATCATCAGGTGGCGGGGGAACGCCTCGCCGCGCTGCTGCGCGAACCATTGGGTGATCGCGGCGTCATAGGTCGCGGTGCGCGCAAAGGCCGCTGCCGCCAGGCGCCGGCGCGTCGACA
>JAFAYM010000005.1 GCA_019240395.1 Acidisphaera sp.
ATCGGCCCGTACTTCGGCTCCTCGCTGAGTTGCATCCGCTCGCGCGCGCGCTGCTTGATGCCCCAATAGGGTTCCTCGCCCTGCACCTCCGGCAGCACGGCGAAATTGAAGGCCGGCGGCGGGGACGGCGTCGCCCATTCAAGCGAGCGACCGTCCCACGGGTCGCCCGTGAGGTCGCGCAATTGCTCACGCTGCCGGAAGCTCACGACGAACTGGGCGATTTGCGCCACGATCCCCGCCAAGATGACGAGCGCGCCGACGCCGGCCACCAGCAACCACGGGTGCCATTCGGGAACATCGTAGTGCTGCATCCGGCGGGTCATCCCCATCAGGCCCAGAATATAGAGCGGCACGAAGGCGAGATAGAAGCCGACGATCCAGCACCAGAATGACGCTTTCCCGAGCCCGTCGTGCAGGCGGAAGCCGAAAGCCTTCGGGAACCAATAATTATAGCCGGCAAAGGCGCCGAACAGCACCCCGCCGATGATGACGTTGTGGAAGTGCGCCACCAGAAACAGGCTGTTGTGCAGCTCGAAATCCGCCGGGGGCACGGCGAGCAGCACGCCCGTCATGCCGCCGATCACGAAGGTCACCATGAAGCCGATCGCGTACAGCATCGCCGTGGAATAGACGACGCGCCCGCCATACATGGTGAACAGCCAGTTGAACACCTTCACGCCCGTCGGCACGGCGATGATCATCGACAGGATGCCGAAGATGGCGTTGACATCGCCGCCCGCGCCCATGGTGAAGAAGTGGTGCAGCCACACCGTGAAGGCGAGCACGAAGATGGTCATCGTCGCCATCACCATCGAGCGATAGCCGAAGAGCGGCTTGCGGGAGAAGGTGGAGACCACTTCGGAGAACACGCCGAAGGCCGGCAGGATCAGGATGTAGACCTCGGGGTGCCCCCACGCCCAGATGAGGTTCATGAACATCATGACGTTGCCGCCGCGATCATTGGTGAAGAAGTGAAAGCCGAGATAGCGGTCCAGGGTCAGCATCGCCAGGGTCGCCGTCAGGATGGGGAAGGCCGCGACGATCAGCAGACTGGAAGCCAAAGTCGTCCAGCAGAACATCGGCATGCGCATATACGTCATGCCCGGCGCATGCATCTTCAGCACCGTGGTGACGAAGTTCACGCCGGTGAGCAGGGTTCCCACGCCGGAAATCTGCAGTGACCACAGATAATAATCCACCCCGACCCCGGGCGAGTAGGTCAGCTCCGACAGCGGCGGGTAGGGCAGCCAGCCGGTGCGCGCGAACTCGCCGACGACAAGGGACACATTGACCAGCAGCGCCCCGGTGGCGGTCAGCCAGAAGCTGACCGAGTTGAGCGTCGGAAACGCCACGTCCCGCACCCCGAGCTGCAGCGGCACGACGAAGTTCATCAGCCCGATCACGAACGGCATCGCCACGAAGAAGATCATCAGCGTGCCGTGCGCCGAGAAGATCTGGTCATAGTGCTCAGGCGGCAGATAACCACCGGAGTTGAAGGCGAGGGCCTGTTGCGAGCGCATCATGATCGCGTCCGCGAAGCCGCGCAGCAGCATCACGAGCGCCAGGAAGCAATACATGATGCCGATGCGCTTGTGATCGACGCTGGTGATCCACTCCCGCCACAGATAGGGCAGGTGGCCTCTGATCACGATCCAGGCGAGCACGCCCGCCAGCACGACGCCGACCATGGCTGCCGAAATGAGCGGAATCGGCTGATCGAACGGGATCGCCGACCAGGTAAGCTTGCCGAACATCTACTGCTCCGTCCGGTTGGAGACATCCACGCTGGGGAGCCCGACCTGCGGTCCCGGCGCGGGCGGAATCTGCTGCGAGACGATCTTGCCGAACAGCGAGGGGTCAGCGTCCCGGTAGGTGGAGGGCGCCACGTTCGTGCTCTGCCTGGCCAGCTGCGCGTAGGACCCTGCGTCGAGCGCCTGGCCGGTGCCGCGTGTGGACGTGACCCAGGCGGCAAACTGGTCCGCCGGGACGGCGCGAACCTCGAAATGCATGTCCGAGAAACCGTCGCCGCTGTAATGCGCCGAACGGCCGAGGAACGTGCCGGGATCGTCGGCGATCAGGTTCAGCGTCGAGGTCATTCCGTTCATCGTGTAGATCATGCTGCCGAGCTGCGGGACGAAGAATACGTTCAGCACGCTTGCCGATGTCAGCCGGAAGTGCAGCGGCACGCCGGCCGGGACCACGAGCTGGTTCACGCTGGCGACATGCTGGTCCGGGTAGATGAACAGCCACTTCCAGTCCAGCGAAACGCCTTGGATCTCGATCGGCTTGGCGTTGGAGGGGACCGGGTTGGCTGGGTCGAGCTCATGCGAGGACAGCCAAGCGACCCCGCCAAGCAACAGGATGGTGAGCAGCGGGATGCCCCAGACGACCAGCTCGATCTCGCCGGAATACGCCCAGTCCGGCAGGTATTTGGCCCGGGAATTCGAGGCGCGGAACCACCAGGCGAAGCCGAGGGTGGCGCACACCGTCGGGATGACGATCGCGAGCATGATCGCGAGCGAGTCGATCAGGATCGTCCTTTCCGACCTGCCGACGAAACCGTGCGGGTCCAGCACCGCCGGCTGGCAGGCGGACAGCAGGAGCAGGACTTGCACCGCCGCGGCTTGCGCGAGCCGATACAGCGGCCGGAGAGGCGGTGGGTGGTTTGTCATGTCGTCTTTTGTGGACGGCATTTTGCCTCCCTCAATTCCGAGCGGGCGCCCGCCTCGCTCCAATCCCGACGACCATGCCGTTCATCCCCGTCGCCGGCGATGGGCGAGGCGCCCCTCGTAGGTGTAGAGCACGCCGTTGGCGACGATTGCGACCAGCAGGACGAACAGCATCAGGCCGTACATCGCACGGTTGTCAAAGCTCTGATAGGCGAAGGAAATGGCGTAGCCGAGGCCGTTGCCGGAAAGGATGAACTCGCCGGCGATCACCCCGATCAGCGAATAGCTCAGCGCCAGCTTGAAGCCGCTGAACAGCGACGGCATCGCCGCCGGCAGCACGATCCAGCGCAAGGTGCGGAAGAAATCCAGCCGCTGCACCCGCGCGACCTTGCGCAGCACGGGCGAGACGCTGTCCAGCCCGGCCAGGGTGCTGATCATCACCGCCGGCGCCGCCGAGAGCAGCCCGAGCACCACCAGGGGCGCCATGCTGAGCCCGAGCAGCGCCACCAGCAGGGGATAGAATACGAAGGTCGGCACCGAGTAGTAGGAGGCCAGCAGCGGCTCGATCGCCCGCCGCAGCCGCGGCACGGCGTGCACCAGCGCGCCGATCGCGGTGCCGAGCAGCACCGCGGCCAGGAATGCCAGCGCCACGGTGGAGAAGGTGCGAAGCATGGCGTCGGTGACATCGCCGGAGGCCAGTTGCTCGATCATGGCTGCCACCATGGCGCTCGGCGGCAGGATGGTCAGCGGGTCGATCACTCCAGTGCGGCACAGCACCTCGAGCAGCAGCACCAGCACGGCCAGCACGGCCGCGCGCACCAGCAGCACCGCAATCCGGCGGTTCACGCCGCCCGCCCCATGGTCTTCAGCGACTCGGCGCGCAGCGAGGTCCAAAGCCGCGCCGTCAGCGGGCCGAATGCCGGGTCGGAAACGATCCGGCTGTCGCGGTCGCGCTGCCAGCCGGTCTCGACGAGGTCGATGAAGCGCCCTGGCCGGGCCGACATCACGCCGACGCGGTCCGCCAGCATGGCCGCCTCATCGAGCGAATGGGTGATGAGCAGCACCGTCGCACCGGTGTCGCGCCAGAGGCGCAGCAGCTCGTCGCCCATCAGCAGGCGGGTCTGCTGATCGAGTGCGCCGAACGGCTCGTCCAGCAGGATCAGGCGCGGCTGCTGCACCAGGGTGCGGGCGATGCAGACGCGCTGGCGCATGCCGCCGGAGAGCTGTGGGGGGTAATGGCCGGCGAATTGTGCCAGGCCCATGAAGCCGACCGCGTGGTCCACCCGCCGCGCCACCTCCGTCCGATCAAGCCCGGAGCGGCGCAGGCCGAACGCCACGTTGTCGTGCACGGTGAGCCAGGGAAAGCTCGAATCCTCCTGGAACACCACGCCGACGCCGTCCGGCACCTGGCCGCGCACCGGCTTGCCCTCGAGCGTCACGCTGCCTTCGGTGGGAACGCCGAGCCCGGACAGCACGTCGAGCAGGGTGGACTTGCCGCAACCCGAGGGTCCGACAACGGCAAAGAATTCGCCCGCCGCGAGATCGAGGTCGATCGGCCCCAGCGCGTGCACGGTCTGCCGCCCCTCATAGCGGCGCACCACGCCGCGCAGGCTGGCATGCGGTGGGTTGTCATGCAGTGCGGCGGCGGGCGGTGCCGACATCAGCGGGCGGCGCGCAAATCCGCCGGCAGGAACGAGGTGTCGACCATCTTCGACCAGTCCGGCGCCGCCTTCAGCTGGCCGGTGATCTGCAGGCCTTCGACCATGTGGTTCATGCCCTCGTAATCGAACTTCCCGTCGCTCCAGTATTCCATGGCGACCAGCTCTTGCATGTGCGTGCGGAACAGCGCGACATCCGGGTTGCTGTAGGCATGCGCCATGATCTCGGCGGCCTCGTCGACGTGCTGGCGCAGATAGTCGAGCCCTTCGCGCCGCGCGGCGATGATGCCGCGGACGATGTCGGGATGGGCGTGGGTGAATTCGGAGGTCGTGATGCAGACGGATTGCATCATGCGCGGCGAGATCACGTCCTTCACCCAGAAGATCGGCTGGATCACCGTCGGGTTCTGCGCATAGAACAGCGAATCGCTGAAGCCCGCGTCCAGCGCACCGCTGAGCACCGCCGAGAGATTGGCGCCGAGATCGCCGGCCGGCACGAGGTGCACCTGCTGCGCCGTCATGCCGTTGGCTTTCAGCGCCATCAGGATGACCATGTTGGAGTCCGAGCCGGGCACGGTGTAGCCGATGCGCTTGCCGGCGAGGTCCTTGAGCCCGTGCAGCGGCGAGCCCTTCTTCACCACCCACATCTGGTCGGCGACACTCTGCGTGCCGGCGGCGACGATGATCAGCTTCTCCCCCGCATTGATCGCCTGCACGGCGGCGGCAAGCGACACCTCGCCGAACGGGATGCCGCCGGCCAGCGTGTTGCGCACGGCGGTGCCGCCGCCCGGCGCGGTGAGGATGCCGGTGACATCGGCGCCGTGCGCTTTGAAGAAGCCCTTGTCCATGGCGACGGCATAGGGCGCGCCGTAGAACTGCCCGCCCCAATGGGTGACGGTGATGGTTTCCGCGCGGGCGACGGCCGGGGCGCAGAGTGCGGCGAGACAGAAGGCGAGAGCCGGGACGCCGACAAGACGGAACGCCCGCATCGCCCTGGAAAACAGCTTCGGCATTCCGGTCCCCCTATGCTTCTCGGACGCTCCGAGCACTAGCCCTTTATCGGTGGGCCGATTGACCTGACGCTTGGGGCTTAGGCATCAGCGGGCGGCGCGCTGGTCGGCCGGCAGGAACGAGGTGTCGACCATCTTCGACCAGTCCGGCGCCGCCTTCAGCTGGCCGGTGATCTGCAGGCCTTCGACCATGTGGTTCATGCCGTCATAATCGAATTTGCCGTCGCTCCAGTAATCCAGGCCGGCGAGCTCCTTCATGTGCTCGCGGAACAGCTTGACGTCCGGATTGTTGTAGGCCCGGGCGGTGATGTCGGCCGCCTCGTCGGTGTGCTGGCGCAGATAGTCGAGCCCTTCGCGGCGCGCGGCGATGATGCCGCGGACGATGTCGGGATGGGCGTGAGCGAATTCGACGGTCGTGATGCACACCGTCTGCATCATCCGCGGCGACATCACGTCCTTCACCCAGAACACCGGCTCGATCAGGGTGGGATTCTGCGCATAGAACAGCGAATCGCTGAACCCGGCGTCGAGCGCGCCGGTGGTCACCGCCGAGAGATTGGCGCCGAGATCGCCCGCCGGCACCAGGTGCACCTGCTGCGCCGTCATGCCATTGGCTTTCAGCGCCATCAGGATGATCATGTTGGAGACCGAGCCGGGTGCGGTGTAGCCGATCCGCTTGCCCGCCAGATCCTTGAGGCCGTGCAGCGGCGAGCCCTTCTTCACCGCCCACATCTGGTCGGCCACACTCTGCGTGCCGGCGGCGACGATGATCAGCTTCTCCCCCGCATTGATCGCCTGCACGGCGGCGGCAAGCGACACTTCGCCGAACGGGATGCCGCCGGCCAGCGTGTTGCGCACCGCGGTGCCGCCGCCCGGCGCGGTGAGGATGCCGGTGACGTCGGCGCCGTGCGCCTTGAAGAAGCCCTTGTCCATGGCGACGGCATACGGCACGCCGTAGAACTGGCCGCCCCAATGGGTAACGGTGATATTGTCGGCCCGCGCCGCGGCGGCCAAGAGCCCGCCGGTCGCAGCGAGGCAGAGGGCGGCAAGACGGCAGGCCCGCATCGCCATGGCAAACAGCTTCGGCATCCCGACGTCTCCCATCTTCCTGTTCTCGCAGCCGCCGACGCTAGCACGAAGCCGCCCGCCCGGGCCATGCTCAGCCTGCGGCGATGGCTTCCAGGCTCTGTCGATTGGTCTCGGTGCCGGTCGTCCATGCCGCCAGCGCCTGCAGCAGCAGCGCCAGGGTGACGCCGGCCAGCACCGCCGTCACGCCCCCGGCGCGATACAGCGCCACCACGGCGAACGGCACGAAGATCGTGGTCAGCCGGCCGATGGTGTTGCACACGCCGTTGCCGCGCATGCGCATTTCGGTAGGAAACAGCTCGGGCACATAGCCGGCGACGATGACCGAGACCAGGAAGTAGATTAGCGAGAACATCAGAAAGCCGAGGGCAACGGCGGCGACTTCGCTCGGGGCTTGCGCGAAGCCGGTGCCGACGATCGCCGCCAGCACGGAGGCGCCGATGATCGCCGGCCGCCGGCCGATGCGGTCGCTGACCAGGAACGCCACCAGCGCGCCGGCGGGGCCGCCGAAGGACATCAGCACTGCCTGTCCCAGCGAACGGTTGATCGCCATGCCGTGCTGCACGAGGAACGTGGGAACCCAGGCGACGAAGCCGTAGATCGCCACCCCCATCACCGCGTGCATCAGGCTGCCGAGCGCGAGACGCCGCAGAAAACGCATCTGCAACAGCGACACGTGGGCGTGCGCCGCGGGCGGGGCTGTCGAGGAAGCCACCCTGGCGGGCAGCGCCGCGCCGGCCTGCGCCTCGATGCGCGAGACGATCGTGTCGGCTTCGGCGTGGCGGCCCTGGCTCTCCAGCCAGCGCGGCGATTCCGGAATGGCGCGGCGCAGCCACAGCACGATCAATGCGCCGATGCCGGCGATGATGAACATGGCGCGCCATCCCAGGCTCGGGATCACCAGCCAGCTCAGCAATGTCGAGGCGAACAGGCCGAAATTCGTCACCAGCGACAGCAGCGCCGCCCAGCGTCCGCGGTGGCTCGGCGGAACGAACTCGACCATCAGGCCGTAGCCGATGACGATCTCGGCGCCTAGCCCGATGCCGGCGATGAAGCGCGCGGCGATCAGCCAGCCCATGCTCGGCGCGGCGGTGGCGGCGAAGGAGCCCAGGCCGAAGATGGCCAGGTTGAACTGGTAGGTGAATTTGCGGCCGAACCGGTCGCCGAGCAGGCCGGCGCCGGCGGCGCCGATCAGCATGCCGACGAAGGTGGCGGAGATGAAGCGCGCATTGAGGTCGATGTTCGACCAGCCGCTCTTGATCAGGGCACCGAGAACCGATCCCGCGAGGTAGATGTCGAAGCTGTCGAAGAACATGCCGGCGCCGATCAGCCCGAGCAGCCGACGGTGGAACGGCAGGATCGGCAGCCGGTCCAGCCGCGCCGCGACCGAGCCGCCGGTGATGGCGCTCATGAGGGGGCGCTCATGGGCGAGGCTCTCAAGCGGGGGCGCTCTCCATCCACTTCGCCTCGAATTCGTGCACCCGGCCGAAGCCCATGAGCCGGTTCATCTCGGCGAACGGCAGCAGCGGCGTCGGGCCGCCGGTGCCGATGCCGGCCTGCTTGAGATGCGCATAGGTGGCGCGCAGTGCGCCGGCGGCGGCAAGGAAGCCGGTGCCGGGGAACAGCGCCAGCTTGAAGCCCATCGCCTCGAGCTCGGCGCCGGAGAGATAGGGCGTGCGTCCGCCCTCCACCATGTTGGCGAGCAGGGTCGCGCCGCGAAACGTCTCGGCGACACGGCGCATCTCCTCCAGGCTCTCCGGGCTCTCCACGAACAGGATGTCGGCGCCGGCCTCGAGAAAGCGCTCGGCGCGGCGCAGCGCCTCGTCGATGCCATGGGCGTAGCGCGCATCGGTGCGCGCGACGATCAGGAACTCGGTACTCGGCCGCGCTTCCACGGCGACGCGGATCTTGGCGACGGCGTCCTCGGCGGGGATGACGCGGCGGAATTCGGTGTGGCCGCATTTCTTGGGAAATTCCTGGTCCTCGATCTGGATCGCCGCGGCGCCCGCGGCCGCATAGCCGCGCACCGTGCGGTCGACGTTGAGCAGGCCGCCATAGCCGGTGTCGCCGTCGGCGATGAACGGCACGGAAATCGCCGAGGCGATGACGCGCACGCGGTCGAGCATTTCGCTGTACGTCGCCATCCCCGCATCCGGCACGCCGAGTGCGGAGGCGACGACGCCATAGCCGGTCATGTAGAGCACGGGGAAACCGGCTTCGTCGGCGACGCGGGCGGAGATGCCGTCGAACACGCCGGGCACGGTCAGGATGCCGGGCCGTGCCAGCACCTGGCGCAAGCTCGCGGAGGAGTTTGTCATGTCGGGCGTTTCCTTGGCTCGCTGCTTGGGTGCCGGAGCATGCCGCCGCGGTCCATTGGGGGCAAGCCGACGCCAGCGGCGCTACAGCGCAGTCCGGAAGGTCAGGTTGAACCGATACGGGCCACATAACGGGTCGCTGCCCGGCGGCAGTGGCCCGATCCCGTGGAAGGCCAACCGCGACGGGCCGCCCCATACTCCGACGTCGCCGCTGCGCAGCAGAACACGGCGGGGGCGGTCGCTCCGCCGCTGACCGCCGAACAGAAAGGCCGCGGGCAGACCCAGTGATACCGAAACGATCGGCGCATCCAGATCCCGCTCGTCGCGATCCTGGTGCAGCGACATGCGGGCACCAGGGGCATAGCGGTTGATCAGGCACGCATCCGGCGAAAAATCGGGAAAACCGCCCGCCGCCGCTGCCTGCTTCGCGAGTTCACGGAAGAGCGGCGGCATCGCCGGCCAGTGCAGTCCGCTCAGCGGATCGGTCGCTGCGTATCGATAACCGGCGCGGTCGGTAACCCATCCGACGTCGCCGCAATTGGTCATCGCCACGGACATGGTGTGCCCGCCTCGGGTGGTCATGAAACGAAACGGCGCCGCCTCGGCGATACGGTGCACCTCTGCCACCAGTTCGTCCGCCCGCTTGCTCGCAAAGCCAGCCAGCAGCCAAGCGCCGGGGCCGAGCGTCAGCCTGCCGTTCTGCGGCAGCGCACTCAGCAGGTCAGCGTGCATCGTGGAAGATGATGCCGAGCGTATGGCGGTGGCCGGAGCGCAGCCGGCTCACGCCGTGGCGCATGGCGACGCGATAGACGCCGCGGGTGCCGCGCACCGGGCGCTGGTTGACGGCGAAGATCACGCCCTCGCCTTGCTCCAGGGCGACGACATCCGGTCGGGTCTGCATGCGTGGGCGCTGTTCGGTCAGCACGAACTCGCCGCCGGTGAAATCGCCGCCCGGCCGGCTGAGCAGGAAGGCGACCTGCAGCGGGAAATGGATGTCGCCATAGAGGTCCTGGTGCAGGCAGTTGAAGTCCCCCGCGCCGTAGCGCAGCAGCAGCGGCGTCGGCCGGGTCTGTCCGGCGGCGTGGCAGCGGGCGAGAAAGGCCTGGTGTTCCGGCGGGAAGTCGCTGGGATGGCCCAGCGCGTCCGCCCAGCGGTTTGCGACCACGGCGAGGTGCGGATAGAGCGCTGCGCGCAGCGACGCGACCTGCTCGGGGAGCGGATAGGCGAAGTATTTGTATTCGCCCTGGCCGTAGCCGTGCCGGGCCATGACGACGCGGCTGCGAAAGCCGCTCTCGGCATCGTAGGCGCCGACCAGGGCGGCGCATTCCCCGGCGGTGAGCAGCGGTCCCGTCACCGCGCAGCCGCGCGCATCGAGATCGGCGCCGATGCGCTGCCAGTTCAACCCGACGACCCGGGAGGTCACGGACGGGGCGTGCGCGATGTGCATCAAGCCTGCTCCCGCTCGAGCAGGCGGCGCTTGCGCGCAACACCCCATCGATAGCCCGCCAGGCCGCCATGCGCGCCGACCACGCGGTGGCACGGCACCGCCACGGCGAGCGCGTTGGCGGCGCAGGCCCCGGCGACCGCGCGCACCGCCTTGGGATTGCCGACCCGCGCTGCCAGTTCGGCGTAGCTGAGCGTGGCGCCGGCCGGGATCGTCTGCAGCGTTTCCCAGACTTTGCGCTGGAACGCGGTGCCCCGGATGTCGAGCGGCAGGCCGAGGCCCTCGCCGCTGCCCGGCGCGTCCACCAGGGCGACCACACGCTCGACACAGCCGCCGAAATCGGCCTCGGCCGGGACCAGGCGGGCGCCGGGAAAACGGCGCCGGAGGTCGCCGAGAAGGTCGGCGGGATCGTCGCCGAGGAGGATGGCGCAGACCCCGCGCGCGGTGGCGGCGACAAGGACGCTGCCGAGCGAACTGTGGCCGATGGCGTGACGGATGGTCTCGCCGCGACCGCCGGCGCGGAAGGCCGAGGGCGTCATTCCGAGCATGCCGTCGGCGGCGTCGTAGAAGCGGCCGGCTGAATTGAAACCGGCATCATAGATCGTCTCGGTCACCTTGGCGCCGGAGCGAAGACCGTGCTGCACGCGGGCGGCGCGATGGGCGCTGGCGTAGGCCTTCGGGGTGATGCCGGCGATCCGCTTGAACAGCTTGTGGAAGTGAAAAGGGCTGAGGCCGGAGGCTGCCGCGAGTTCGGCGAGCGACGGCAGGCTCTCCGCCGTCTCGATCTGCCGGCAAGCCTCGGTGACCAATGCGGCCTCACGCTCGGCCCGTGGGGGGAGATCGGGGCGGCAGCGCTTGCAGGGGCGATAGCCGGCTCGCTCGGCCTCGATGCGGGTCTCGAAGAAGCTGACGTTCTCCGGCCGCGCCGGCCGGGACGCGCAGGACGGCCGGCAGTAAACGCCGGTGGTGGTGACGGCGTAGAAGAATGCCCCATCGGCGCCCGAGTCCCGGTGCCGAACCGCGCTCCACCTGTCGGCTTCGCTGTGCATGACGCGTCTCCTATCTGTTGACGCGAAACTAGGCTGCCGGCTTCACCCGCGCACTCCGCCTCTTGCGCTCGAATCACTTTCTTCCCTGCATCAATCGAACCGGAGCCGGCCGCGCGACCTGCAGAAACGCGGTCATGGCGCTGGTCTCGTGCGCATCGCTCCGCCGCACGAAAACGGTATCGACCCGGGCATCGGCGGGCGGCAACTCATGGGCGACGATCAGCCCGTCGCGCACTGCCTCGGCCACCACGGCGCGCGGCAGCAGGCTGACCCCGACACCGGCGGCGACGCAGCCGATGATCCCGCCGAGAGTGCCGAAATCGAGATGGCGCACGCCGACCAGGCCGCGGGCCGCGAGTAGCGCCTCGAGCCGGTGGCGGTAGGCGCAGCCGGCGCGGAAGACAATGATCTTGAGCCGGGCCTGTCGCGCCAGATCGTCGACACTGCGCACCCCCGGTGCGGTGATCAGCACCAGCTCTTCGCGGAACACCACCTCCTCCGTCAGGTCGGGGTGGTGGACCGGCCCGGCGACGAACGCACCGTCGAGTCGGTGATCGAGCAGCTCGGTGAGGAGGCAGGCGCTGGTGTTCGTGGTGATCGTCAGGTCGACGTCCGGGTTTGCCGCGGCGAATGCCGACAGGACGGGCGGCAATCGCAATGCCGCTGTGGTTTCGAGGCTGCCGATGACCAGCGGTCCGGCCGGAGTGCCGGTGTCGGCGACGGCGCGGCGCGCCTGCTTCAGCAAGTCGCCGACGCGCTCGGCGAAGGGCAGCAGCCGGCAGCCCGCGGCGGTCAGGGTGACGCCGCGGCTGTGGCGATGAAAGAGCGTCGTGCCGAGCGCGCGTTCGAGCAGCTGCACGCGTGCGGTGACGTTGGACTGGACGGTGTTCAGCTCGATGGCCGCGCGGCCGATGCTGCCGGCGCGCACCACCGCGACGAAGATTTTGAGGTCCGATCCATCCATCGCGTCGCGCCCCGGAGGCTCTTTCGGCGGCTCACGGTAGCAGCTGCTGAGCCTCCTGCCAGATGCGGCGGACAACCTCGCCGGCGGGTTCGGGGCGGGCCAGGGCTGCGGCCTGGCCGGCCCAGGCCTGCATGCGGCCGACATCGCGGACGCGGGCCGCCTCCTGGCGCATCGCTGCGGTGAGGCCGCGCTGCACGGGGTAAGGGGCGGGGGGCGGCGCGTCCGGCGCCGCGGCGGCTCGGACATAACCGCCGGCGATCGCCCGCCCGAGGCGGCCGCTGAAGGCGCGGGTCGGCCAGGTGGCTTCCGGTTCGAGCTCGGCGAGCGCGTCGGCCCAGGCGGGGTTGGTCTGTGCCTCGGGGCAGCGCAGGAGGGCGGTGCCGATCTGCACGGCGCTGGCTCCGAGGGTCAGCGCTGCGGCGACGCCGCGCTCGTCGGCGATGCCGCCGGTGGCGATCACCGGGACGGTTAGCCGATCGGCCAGCCGCGGCAGCAGCGCCAGCAGGCCGACGCCCTGCCGGTCTGCAGCGTCGGCGTCGAAAGCCCCGCGATGGCCGCCGGCCTCGAAGCCCTGCGCGACCACCGCGTCGGCGCCGGCCGCCTCGGCTGCCAGCGCCTCGGCCAGCGTGGTGGCGCAGGCGAACCAGGCGATGCCCCTGGCCTTCAGCTCGACGACGAAGGCCGGTGGGTAGAGCCCCATGATGGAGGAGACCGCGTTCGGTGCGGCCGCCAGGAGCGCCTGGCACTGGGCAGCGAAATCCGGCGGGGCGGCGTCCGCGGCGGTGGGCGGCACTTCCGGACCCCAGCCTCGGAGGAAGGCGCGCACCCGGTCCTCCGAGGTCGCGTCGCGCACGGGCGGCGGGTCGGGCACCCAGAGGTTCGCTTGCAGCGCACCGTCGCTCTCGGCGCGGAAGTCGGCGACCCACTCGGCGATGCCGTCCGGTGTCGTCAGCAGGGCGCCGAGGCCGCCCATCCCGCCGGCGTTGGCGACGGCGGCGGCGAGCGGGACCGGGCAGGCCCCGGCCATCGGCGCCTCCAGGATTGGCAAGCGGAGGCCGAAGCGGTCGCAGAAGGCGCTCGCTCGGTCCCGCGCGCGCGCAGTCCGGGTCGAATGCGATCGGACAGTCTCGGCCGGTGCCGGCATGTTCACCCACTCCCTCAGCTGGCCGCCGATCCTGGACCGGGCGCAGTATCAGGAGCAGCGGTTATTCGTGATAGCGCTCATCACGACGGCAGATGCAGCAATGGCCGAGGCGCGGTCAGCCGCCGGAACTCTCGACCAGCGGATAGAGCGACAGCACCAGCAGCAGCGCCATGGTCACGTTGAAGATGCGGATGCGGCCGGGTCGGTTGAGCCAGCGGCGCAGTGCCACGCCGAAGCCGGCCCAGATCGCCACGCTCGGCGCGTTCACCACGGCGAAGGCCAGCGCCACGAGCACGACGTTGCGGAAGAAATCGTCGCGCGGCGTGTAGGTGGTGACGGCGCCGAGGACGATGACCCAGGCCTTCGGGTTCACCCACTGGAAGGCCACCGCTTCGATGAAGCGCATTGGCCGGCGCATTCCTCCGCCGGTCCCCGGCGGCCCGGCGCGCGCGATGTGCCAAGCGAGCACGAGCATGTAGGCGGCGCCGACGTAACGCAGCACGGTGTAGAGCAAAGGGTAGGCGGTGAACAGGCTGCCGAGGCCCAGGCCGACCATCACCACCATGAACAGGCAACCGAAGGTGATGCCGGTGATGTGGGGCAGGGTGCGGCGAAAGCCGAAATTCACGCCCGACGCGAGCAGCATCGTGTTGTTCGGGCCGGGCGTGATCGAGGTGACGAAGGCGAACCCGGTGAAGGCGAGCATCAGGTCGATGCTCATCATGGTGGCTCCGGCGGCTACGGGGTGCAGGTGGCGCGGGAGGAGACTGCACCCCTGCGGGCGAGGCCACTATGCCCCGGGATGCACTGTTCCCATGCGCGACACGCGTCGGTGTCTGGGGCGTTGATCCTGCGGCGGGGACGAGAAGAGCTCTTGGGTCGGCCCGCGGCGAACAGTGCCGCACAAAAAACAACCTGCCCTGGCGCGGTGGCGCCAGGGCAGGCCGGTGAGGCGAAGGCGTTGGTCGGAGGCGTCAGGCGTGGACCGAACCGTAGTTGGGGGTGTAGGCGAACTCGGTCGACGGATTGAACGAGGTGAAGTTGTCGAAGATGA
>JAFAYM010000063.1 GCA_019240395.1 Acidisphaera sp.
GATTGTCGCCCTTGGCGGTGGCGTCATACCGCGCCGGCCGGCCGGCGTGGCGCGGGCGCCGGCCATGGTCGAGAATGACTTCCTGGTAGAGGTCGCGCAGATCGTCGAATGCGGCGCCGGCCATCACGCGAAGAACTCCCGCACCCGAGCCAGCGTGTCAGCCAGCGCGTCGATCTCGGCATGCGTGGTGTAGACGCCGAAGCTGGCGCGTGCGGTGCTGTGCAGCCCGAAGCGGTGCATCAGCGGCTCGGCGCAGTGGTGGCCAGCGCGCACGGCGATGCCGTTCCGGTCGAGCAGGGTCGCCACGTCATGGGCGTGCGCGCGATCCAGGGTGAAGCTGACCAAGCCGCCGCGATCCTGCGCCCGGCCGAGCACCTCGATGCCCGGCACCGCGGCGAGGCGGGCGAGGGCGTGGTCGGTGAGTGCGGCCTCGTGCGCGGCGATCGCCTCGTAGCCGAGGTCTTCGACGTAGTCGATTGCGGCACCCAGGCCGATCGCCTCGACGATCGCCGGCGTGCCCGCCTCGAATTTGTGCGGCACCGCCGCCCACTCGGTCTTTTCGTAGGTCACGGAGGAGATCATCTCGCCGCCGCCGAGGAAGGGCGGCATCCGCTCGAGCAGTTCCCGCCGCGCCCAGAGCACGCCGATGCCCGTCGGTCCATACAGCTTGTGGCCGGTGAAGACGTAGAAATCGGCGTCGATCGCCTGCACGTCGACGCGCCGGTGCACGATCGCCTGCGAGCCGTCGAACAGCACTTTCGCGCCATGGGCGTGGGCGATGCCGGTGATGCGGGCGGCCGGCGTGTAGGTGCCGAGCACGTTGGACATGTGGGTGATGGCGACCAGCCCGACGCGTCCGTCGGCCAGCAGCGACTCGAAGGCGTCGATGTCGAGCTCCCCCGCGTCGCTGATCGGCGCCACGCGCAGCTCGATGCCGCGGTCCTCGCGCAGCATCTGCCAGGGCACGATGTTGGAGTGGTGCTCCATCGCCGAGATCACCACGGCCTGGCCGGGCTGCATGACGCCGCGGCCGTAGCTGTGCGCCACGAGATTGATCGCCTCGGTGCTGTTGCGCACGAACACCACCTCGTGCCGGTCGGCCGCGTTCAGCAGGCCGGCAGCCTTGTCGCGGACGTTCTCGTACGCGTCGGTGGCGCGTTCGCTCATCCAGTGCAGGCCGCGATGCACGTTGGCGTATTGCGTCTCCATGGTGGCGACCATGGTGTCGATCACCACGCGCGGCTTTTGCGCCGAGGCGGCGCTGTCGAGGAACACCAGCGGCTTGCCGTGCACGGTGCGCGACAGGATGGGAAAATCCCGGCGCACCCGCGCCACGTCCAGCGATCCCTGGTCCAGCGCCCCGGGGTGCAGCGCTTCGTGCGGGATGTCGATATTCATGCCGCCTGCCTTTCCCACCAGCGCTCCACCGCCTCATCGAGGCAGGTGCGCGCCGTCTCGTCGGCGATCGGGTCCAGCGCCTCCGCCAGGAAGGCGCGCACCAGCAACGCACGCGCCTCGGGCTCCGGCACGCCGCGGCTGCGCAGGTAAAAGATCTGATCGGCATCGAGGGCGCCGACTGTCGCGCCGTGGCTGCATTTCACGTCGTCGGCGTAGATCTCGAGCTCCGGCTTGCTGTCGATCTCGGCGTCCGCCGACAGCAGCAGCGCCTGGTTCATCTGGTAGCCGTCGGTCTTCTGCGCGCCGCGGGCCACTTCGATGCGGCCCTGGAAGACGCCCCGCGACTTGCCGGACAGCACGTTCTTGATGGTCTGGCGCGAGGTGCAGGAGGGCGCCTCGTGCGAGACGACGCTGGTGAAGTCGGCGTGCTGGGTACCGCCGAGCAGTTGCGCGCCGTTGAGATGCGCGACGGCATTTTCGCCGCCGAGCCGGGCGTGGATTTCGGTGCGCGCAATTCGGGCGCCGATGTTGAGCGCGAACCCGTCATAGGTGCCGCGCGCCGCGATGTCGGCGTAGAGCGTCGCGAGATGGAAGGCGCCGGGCGCCTCGTCCTGCAGGCGCACATGGGTCAGCACGGCGCCTTGCCCGACCAGCACTTCGCTCACCGGGTTGTGCAGATAGACGCCCTCACCGAGGGATATCTCGATGAGGGTCAGCCGTGCGCCGCGGGCCAGCCGCACGCGATGACGCGGATGGAAGGCGACCGGCCGGCCGTGCACGTCGGCGGCCAGGCTCGCCAGGACCAGGGTTCCGGCATCGACACCCTCGGCGACCGAGATCATCGCGCCGTCCTGCGCCAGCATGGTGTTCAACGCGGCGAGCGGCTCGCGCTCGGGGTGGACCAGGGTACCGAAATCCGGCGTCTGCGCGAAGCCCGAGACGCGCATCGTGCCGGGCAGGCGCGACAGGTCCTGACGCAACCGTCCGTCCACGAACACCAGGCGGGGAGCGGCGATCGCCGGCAGCCGATCGAGCAGACCGTTGCATCCGGCGACCACGGTGAACGGTTCGTGGAAGGCCATGCCGGCGAGGGCGCGCAGATTGGTGTATTTCCACGCCTCGTCACGCGGCCCGGGCAGGCCGCGCTCGCCGAAGGCCAGCGCCGCCGCCTCGCGCGCCCGCGCGTCACCCGGCAGCCGCGCCTTCAGCCCCTCGAAGCGCGCGAGGAAGCTCTGTGCGAGCGAGGCCCGGGCCTCGCGCTGCGCCGCCGCGCTCATGCCGCGCCCGCTCATGCAGCCTCTGCGGCCACCGAGGCGTAGCCGTGCGCCTCCAGCTCGTGCGCCAGCTCCGGCCCGCCCGAACGCACGATGCGCCCGCCCGCCAGCACGTGCACGCGGTCCGGGATGATGTGATCGAGCAGGCGCTGATAGTGGGTGATGACGAGGGCGGAGAAATCCGGGCCGCGCAGCGTGTTGACGCCGTGGGCGACGATCTTCAGCGCGTCGATATCGAGCCCGCTGTCGGTCTCGTCGAGGATCGCCAGCTTCGGTCGCAGGATCGCCATCTGCAACACTTCGTTGCGCTTCTTCTCGCCGCCGGAGAAGCCGACATTGACGTTGCGCTTGAGCATGTCGTCGGGCACCGACAGGCGCCTGGTTTCCGCCCGCGCCAGCTTGAGGAACTGCACCGCGTCGAGCTCCGGTTCGCCGCGGGCGCGCCGGGTGGCGTTCAGGGCGGTGCGCAGAAAATTCGCGTTGCCGACACCGGGCAGCTCAACGGGATACTGGAATGCCAGGAACAGCCCGGCGGCGGCGCGCGCTTCCGGCTCCAGCGACAACAGATCGACGCCGTCGAAGGTCGCCGAGCCGCCGGTGACGGCATAGTCGTCGCGCCCGGCCAGCACGTAGGCCAGCGTAGATTTGCCGGAGCCGTTCGGTCCCATGACGGCGTGCACTTCGCCGGTCGGCACCGCCAGGTCGATCCCTTTGAGGATCTCGGTGCCGTCGACGTCGGCCTTCAGGCCCTTGATCTCGAGCATGTCCGCCGCCTCAGCCGACCGAGCCTTCGAGGCTCACTGCGAGCAGCTTCTGCGCCTCGACAGCGAACTCCATCGGCAGCTCCTTCAGCACTTCCTTGCAGAACCCGTTGACGATCAGGTTCACCGCGTCCTCTTCCGAAAGCCCGCGCTGCCGGCAATAGAACAGATGGTCCTCGGCGATCTTCGACGTGGTTGCCTCGTGCTCCACGCGCGCCGTCGGGTTGCGGCTCTCGATGTACGGCACGGTGTGGGCGCCGCACTCCTCGCCGATCAGCAGGCTGTCGCATTGCGTGTGGTTGCGCGCGCCCCTGGCCTGCGGCAGCACGCGCACCAAGCCGCGATAGGTGTTGTTGGACCGGCCGGCGCTGATGCCCTTGGAGACGATGGTGCTGCGCGTGTTGGCGCCGATATGGATCATCTTGGTGCCGGTGTCGGCCTGCTGGCGGTTGGTGGTGACGGCCACCGAATAGAACTCGCCGATGCTGCCTTCGCCCTGCAGCACGCAGGAGGGATATTTCCAGGTGATCGCCGAGCCCGTCTCCACCTGCGTCCAGCTGATCTTGCTGCGCGCGCCGCGGCAGGCGCCGCGCTTCGTGACGAAGTTGTAGATGCCGCCGCGGCCCTCGGCATCGCCGGGATACCAGTTCTGCACCGTGCTGTATTTGATGCTCGCATCGTCGAGCGCCACCAGCTCGACCACCGCCGCGTGCAGCTGGTTTTCGTCGCGCTGCGGGGCGGTGCAGCCCTCGAGATAGCTGACCGCGCTGCCGGCCTCGGCGACGATCAGGGTGCGCTCGAACTGGCCGGTGTTGCGGGCATTGATGCGGAAATAGGTGGAGAGCTCCATCGGGCAGCGCACGCCGCGCGGGATGAAGACGAAGCTGCCGTCGGTGAACACGGCGCTGTTCAGCGCGGCGTAGAAATTGTCCGCCGGCGGCACCACGCTGCCGAGATACTGGCGCACCAGCTCGGGATGCTCGCGCACCGCCTCGCTGATCGGGCAGAAGATCACGCCGGCGCGGGCCAGCGTCTCGCGGAAGGTGGTGGCGACCGAGACGCTGTCGAACACCGCATCCACCGCGACATCGGCGCGGCCCTCGATCGGGCCCGGCAGGCCGGCGCCCTCGACACCGGCCAGGATCGCCCGCTCCTTCAGGGGAATGCCGAGCTTCTCGTACATGCGCAGCAGCTCGGGGTCGACATCCTCCAGCCGCTGCGGCCCGGCGCGGCGCTTCGGCGCGGCGTAGTAGTGCAGATCCTGGTAGTCGATCCGGGGATAGCCGACCTTTGCCCAATGCGGCTCCTGCATGGTCTGCCAGGCGGCGAACGCCTTGAGCCGCCACTCCAGCAGCCAATCCGGCTCGCCCTTCTTGTCGGAGATCAGGCGGATGATGTCCTCGTTCAGGCCCTTCGGCGCGAACTCCATCTCCACGTTGGTCTCGAAGCCCCATTTGTAGGCGGACTGGGTGACGGACTGGACGGTGTCGAGGGTTTCGGCGACGGCTGGCATGCAACTCTTCCTATTCGGCCCAAGCTTTCTGCTCGGCGGGTGCGGCGATGAAGATCGGGGCCGGACGGCGCGGCGCCGCCGGCTCTGCCATGTCGGCGAGAGTGATGTTGGACAACGCAAGCTGGACCGCGTCGTTCACCTGATCCCAGCGGCCGCGCACCGGACAGAGCCCGACCGACTCGCACGTGCCGTGCGAGCCGTCGACGCAGGCGGTCAGCGCGATCGGCCCTTCGACCGCCGTGATCACGTCGCAGATCGGCACGGCGGCGAGTGGCCGCCGCAGACGATAGCCGCCATGCGGACCGCGCTGCGAGGCGACCAGCCCGCCCGCGGCGAGGATCTTCAGGACCTTCGCGACCGTCGGCTCGGGGATGCCGGTGGCGCGCGCGATGCCGGGCGAGGTCTGCACCGCGTCACCGCCGCCAAGGCGGACCATCACCACGACGGCATAGTCGGTTAGCCTGGAAAGCCTGAGCATGGCGCCCCGCCGATAGCCGGATGATGACAAGCCTGATGGTGTTAAAGGACTGCCGCGGTCCTGATTGGCAAATGGTCCGGCCGGCGGCGGAGGTCAAGGCCTGGAAGGCCCGGGCGGCTGCTTCCCCGGAGGTTTTTAACCCATCAGTTTTCGAGCAGCCGCGGGCAGCTCCGGCCGGGTCGGCGGGAGGTGGATATCCAGCAATCCCGCCAGGGCGCGCTCCGGCCCCACGAGGTCGGCCAGGGTGTAGCGGTCGAGCACGCGCAGAAACGCGTCGAGCGCCTCGCCAAGGGCTCGCTGCAGCACGCAAGCCGGCTGGATGGCGCAGCGTCCGCCGCCGGCGAAGCAGGGCACGAGCTCGAGGTCCGGCTCGGTCCGCCGCACGACCGCGCCGAGATTGATCGCCTCGGGCGGCCGGGCCAGCCGGATGCCGCCGCGCTGGCCGCGCACCGTCTCGATGTCCCCCGCCACCCCGAGCTGGTGCACGACCTTCATCAGGTGATTGGCGGAGACGCCGTAGCTGGCGGCGATGTCGGCGATCGTCGCCAGCCGGTCCTGTCGCAATGCCAGGTAGATCAGCGTCCGCAAGCTGAAATCGGTGAAGGCGGTCAGCCGCATGCCGGCGTTCCCCGTCCGCGTTTCCGCAGATCGTCGGGCCAGGGTTCGGCGGCGCGGAAGAACAGCGCCAGCTTCAGGCTCTCGCCGATGCGGCGCGCCTTGTCGGCGAACCGCTCGGCCACCTCCGGCACGAACAGCTCGTCCGCCGTCGCCTCGAACACGTCGAGCCAGCGGCCGAACATGTCCGGCGCGATGCCGCTGACCGCGCGATGCGCCGCCACCGGCTCGCCCTTGTAGCGCCCCGAGGTCAGCATCACCGAGGACCAGAAGGCGCGCATTCTCGCGAGATGCGCGGGCCACTCCGTCTCGGCGACGGCGCGCTCGAAGACCGGGCCCAGCACCGCGTCCTTGCGCACCCTGGCGTAGAAGGTGTCGATCAGCAGCGCGATCGCCGCCTCATCGACGACCGCGCCCCCCATTGCCGCGCTCCGCCGCGCCGCGCCAGCCTCGTCCGGCGTCATCGGAAGATCAGGAAGGCGCCGATGACGACGACGGCATTCCACACCAGCATGTTGATCAGCGTGCGGATCATCATCCGGTCTTCCGTTGCGCGCGCTCCGAGCAGCCGGCCGACCATCTCGCCGGGAAGCATGAAGACCTGGAGAATGTGGTTCACCATCCCCTCCAAAGCAGCATTGCCGATACTGCTTAGCAGGGCGTCCCCGCCAAAGCAATATCCCAAGTGCATCTTTGTGGAGGTCCCGCCCCACCCTAGCCGGCGCGGCAAGGCCCGCCTAACGTCCCGGCGGAGACAGGGGAGGCAGGCTCATGGCGGAGCAGCGCATGCTCGACGGCAAAGTCGCGGTGGTGACCGGATCGGGCGGCGGCATCGGGCGCGCCATTGCGGTGGCCATGGCCGATGCCGGGGCGAGGGTGGTCATCAACGACATCGGCGCCTCGCTCGCCGGCGAGGGCCTCTCCTCGACACCCGCCGAGCAGACGCGCCAGATCATCGAGCAGGCCGGCGGCCAAGCCGTAATCAACACCGACAGTGTCGCCGACTGGAGCAGCGCGCAGAAGATCGTGCAATGCGCGCTCGACAGCTTCGGGCGGATCGACGTCGTGGTGAACAACGCCGGCATCCTGCGCGACGTCATCTTCCACAAGATGAGCGCGGATGACTGGACCGCGGTGATCAACGTGCACCTCAACGGCAGCTTTTTCGTCAGCCGCGCCGCCGCCGAGCATTTCCGCCGTCAGGAAAGCGGCGCCTTCGTCCACATGAGCAGCACCTCGGGGCTGATCGGCAATTTCGGCCAGGCCAACTATTCCGCGGCCAAGCTCGGCATGACGGCGCTCTCCAAGTCGATCGCGCTCGACATGCAGCGATACAACGTGCGTTCGAACTGCATCGCGCCCTTCGCCTGGAGCCGGATGACCAGCTCGATCCCGGCCGGCACCCCCGAGCAGCAGGCACGGGTGGCGAGGATTCAGCAGATGACGCCCGACAAGAACGCGCCGATGGCGGTGTTCCTGGCCTCCGACGCCGCCCGGGGGGTGTCCGGCCAGGTCTTCGCGACGCGCCACAACGAGATCTTCCTGATGAGCTCGCCGCGGCCGATCCGCGGCGTGCACCGCGGCGAGGGCTGGACGCCGGAGCTGATCGCCGAGCACGCCCTCCCGGCGCTGAAATCCGCCTTCATGCCGCTCGACCGCAGCGGCGAGGTGTTTTCCTGGGATCCGGTCTGAGCCCGACGCTCGGCCGGGCCTTGCTGGAGCCGGGGCGCATCGCCCTGGTTGGCGCCTCGGCCGATGAACGGCGGCTGACCGCGCGGGCGCAGCGCTACCTCCGCCGTCACGGGTTTCGCGGCGCTCTCTACCCGATCAACCCGCGCGCCGCGACGGTGCAGGGCGAGCCCGCCTGGCCGAGCCTCGCGGCGCTGCCCGAGCCGGTCGAATTCGCCTACATCCTGGTCGGCACCGAGCAGGTCGAGGGCGCGGTGGAAGCCTGCGCGGAGGCCGGCGTGGCGGTCGCCTGCATCCTGGCCGACGGGTTTTCCGAAGCCGGGCCGGAGGGCGCGGCGCGGCAAGCCCGGGTAGCGGCGGCGGCGCGGGCAGGGGGCGTGCGCCTGCTCGGGCCCAACAGCATGGGCGTGATCAACCCGCCCGCCGGCATCGCCTGCACGGTGAATGCGACGCTCGACATGGAGCATCTGCCCGCCGGGCGATGGTCGCTGGTGTCGCAGTCCGGCAGCATGCTCGGCACGCTGCTGTCGCGCGCCGCGGCGCGGGGCTTCGGCTTCGCCAAGCTCATCTCCACGGGCAACGAGGCCGACCTCACCGCCGGCGAGGTCGCCGGCCTGCTCGCCGACGATCCGGCGACGGATGTCATCCTGCTGTTCCTGGAGACCATCCGGGCACCCGGGCAGCTGGAGGCGGCGGCGCGCCGGGCACATGCGGCGGGCAAGCCGGTGGTGGCCTACAAGCTCGGCCGATCGGCGGCGGGAGCGGCACTCGCCGTCGGCCATACCGGGGCGATCGCCGGCTCGGACGCGGCGGCCGATGCATTCCTGCGCGATCTCGGCATCGTCCGTGTCGAGCTGCTGGAGACGCTGTTCGAGCTGCCGATGCTCCTGCAGGGGCGTCGACCGCCGCCGGCGCCGCGGCGGGCGGTGCGCGTCGTGACCACAACCGGCGGCGGCGGCGCCATGGTGGTCGATCGGCTCGGCGTGCTCGGCATCGCCACCGCCGACATGCACGACACGACGCTCGCCGGCATGGACAAGGTCGCGGACGCGCTCGATGCCGCACGCGCCACGGAGGATGCCGACCTGGCGATCGCGGTGATCGGCAGTTCGGCGCAGTTCCAGCCGGAGGCGGCATTGGCCGGCGTCATCGCCTCGCGCGGCGAGAAGCCGCTCGGCGCCTTCCTGCTGCCCGAGGCGACCTCGTCGCTGCGCCTGCTCGCCGAGGCGGGCATCGCCGGCTTCCGCACCCCGGAAAGCTGCGCCGACGCGGTGCGCGGCTATCTGGAGTGGCGGGTGCCAGGGCGGAGGCCGGAGAGCGGCGGTCTGCGGACCGCCGAGGCGCTGCTCGACGACGCAGGCGATGAGCCCGGAGCGCGCGCCGTGTTCGCGGCACTGGGCCTGCCGGACGGGGCGGTGCGCCTCGATCCGGAGGCACCGCCGGCGCTCGGCTATCCCGTGGTGCTGAAGGCGGTGTCGCCTTCGATCGCGCACAAGACCGAGGCGGGCGCGGTCGCCCTCGGTCTGGCCGATCCGGCGGCGGTGCTGGCGGCGGCGCGGGAGATGCGGGCGCGGCTCGGCGCGGCCATCACCGGCTTCATCGCCCAGAGCATGGCGCGCGGCGTCGCCGAGGCGATCCTCGGCTACCGGCGGGACGCGCTGGTCGGCCCGGTGGTGGCTCTCGGTGCCGGCGGCGTGCTGGCGGAGATCTACCGGGATGTCGTGCTCCGTCCGGCGCCGGTGGACGAGGACACGGCCGGGGCAATGATCGCCGAGGTCCGCGGCCTGGCCCCGGCGCGCGGCTATCGCCACCTGCCGCGCGGCGACCTGGCCGCGCTCGCCCGCGCCGTCTCCGCCTTCTCCCGCCTCGCCGGGCTGCCCCGGGTCGCCGAGGCGGAGATCAACCCGGTGATCGTGCTGGGCGAAGGCGCCGGCATCGTCGTCGCCGATGCGCTGCTGCGCCTGCATCAGGAGCCCTGAGATGCCCGACGCCTTTCCCGTTCCCGACACCCGGCCGAAGCGCCCCCGAGCGGTCCGCCCCAGCCACGCGGCGAGCCTGCTGGTGCTGCGCCCCGGGACGCAGGGGCCGGAGGTGCTGATGGGATTGCGCGGAGCGCGGCACCGCTTCATGCCGAACCGGCTGGTGTTTCCGGGCGGGCGGGTGGACCGGGCGGACTACCGAGCGCGCGTCGCCTCGCCGTTGCGTCCGGAGGTGCTGCGCCGCCTCGAGAAGGTCTCCAATTCGCGGCTGGCCCTGGCGCTGGCGATTGCAGCCTCGCGCGAGCTGGAAGAGGAGACCGGGCTCAGCCTTGGCCGCCCGCCGCATCTGGACGGGATCGACTATCTCTGCCGCGCCGTCACCCCAGCCAGGAGCGCCATCCGTTTCGATGCACGCTTCCTGGTGGTCGAGGCGGCGCACGTCTCGGGCAGCCTCGCCGGCTCGGGCGAACTGGAAGGGCTGCGCTATTACGATCCTCAGGAGGCGTTGGCGCTGGACTTGGCGACGGCGACCCGCGGCGTACTCGAGCAGCTGCTCGAATACCTGGCGCTGCCCGAAGCGGAACGGCGCGCGCGGACGGTGACCAAGGTGCTGCGCAACCGGACCTGGGAAATCGAGTAAGGTAAGCAGAAGACGAGGGAGGAACACATGACGCCGCGGATCAGGACCATCCAGCGCACGGCACTGACCATGCTCGTGGTGAGCGGCGTGGTGAACTACATCGACCGCGCCACCCTGGCCGTCGCCAATCCGCTGATCCGCCAGGATCTCGGCGTCTCCATCGGCGACATGGGGCTGCTGCTCTCGGCCTTCCTCTGGGCCTACGCGTTTTCGCAGCTGCCGGCCGGCGCGCTGATCGACCGGCTCGGGCCCCGCCGGCTGCTCAGCCTGGGTCTCGGCCTCTGGTCGCTCGCCCAGTTCTGCGGCGGCGTCGTGACCAGCCTCACGCAGTTCTTCTGCGCCCGAGTCGCGCTCGGCATGGGCGAAGCGCCGCAGTTCCCGACGGGTGCGCGGGTCGTGCGCGACTGGTTCAACGTCGGCCAGCGCGGCACGGGAACCGGCATCTTCAACTGCGCCTCGACGCTCGGCACCGCGATCGCCGCACCGCTGCTGACCGGGCTGATGCTGACCTTCGGCTGGCGCTGGATGTTCATGATCATGGGCGCCGCCGGCATCGCCGTCGCGGTGGTCTGGTACGTCATCTACCGCGACCCCGGGGACGTCGCGCTGACCGAGCAGGAGCGCCACTTCCTCACGGAAGGCGACACCAACGGCGAGGCGGAGCGGGTGACCTTCCGGGAGTGGCAGCTGCTGTTCGGCTGCCGCACCACCTGGGGCATGATCCTGGGGTTCTTCGGCACCGTCTACATCACCTGGATCTACAACAGCTGGCTGCCGGGCTATCTCGAGATGGACCGGCACATGAGCATCCTGAAGACCGGCTGGACCGCGGCGATCCCGGCGGTCTGCGGTGTTGTCGGGGCGATCTGGGGCGGCTGGGTGGTGGACTGGCTGGTGCGGCGCGGCCTCTCGCCGATCAACAGCCGGAAATATCCGATGGCGCTGTCGCTGCTCGGCATGGCCGGATTCACGCTCGCCGCGGCCTACGTGCCGAGCAACGTAGCGGCGGTCGCCTGCATCTCGGCGGCGATGTTCCTCGGCTACGTCTCGAGCAGCACCGCCTGGGCGATGGTCTCGGTGGCGGCGCCGACCAACTGCACGGCCTCGCTCGGCTCGATGCAGAATTTCGGCGGCTATCTCGGTGGCGCCCTGGCGCCCACCGTGACCGGCTTCATCGTGCAGGCGACCGGCTCTTTCGTGCCGGCGCTGGCGGTCGGCGCCGGCATCGGCGTGGCCTCGGCGATCTGCTATTTCGTCATCATCCGCGAACCGATCACCGCCGTGGAGCTCGGCAACCTCGAAGGCGCCTTCGCCGATTGAGGTCCAGGGGCTCGGCCCCTGGTGGGGTCCGGGGCAAAGCCCCGGCTTGCTTGCTTACTGTTTGTCGGTGAGCACCTGAGCGATCTCGTCCAGGCAAGCCGGATCGTCGATCGTAGGAGGCGGCGCCGCCGGCTCACCGTCGGCGATCCGCCGGATGCTGGCGCGCAGGATCTTGCCTGACCGTGTCTTCGGCAGCCGCGCCACGATGCGCGCATCCTTGAACGCCGCCACCGGCCCGATCCGCTCGCGCACCAGGGCCACCAGTTCCGCAACGATCGCCTCGGGCGGCCGGCCGACCCCCGCCTTGAGCACGGCGAGGCCGAGCGGCAGCTGACCCTTCAGCGTGTCGCGGACGCCGACCACGGCGCATTCCGCCACATCGGGATGGGCCGCA
>JAFAYM010000091.1 GCA_019240395.1 Acidisphaera sp.
TGTTGCACTGCTTCTGCATGCCCAATATTGCGGCATTGGCGGTTGACCGCGCCGGAGCAGCCGGGGAATTTGCACCCACTTGGACGCGTTTTCTTGACGCGAACCGGCTCCCCCCTTCGCCTCGAAGAACGCTCCCATGCATTCGCCCCCTATGCGATCCGAACAGACATCCGCCTTCGTTCCGGATTCGCGTCAGGCCTGGAGCCGGCTGGCTTTGGCGCTTCTGATTGCCTCGATCGGCGGCGTCGGCATGTGGTCGGTCGTGGTGGTGCTGCCGGGCGTGCAGGCCGAGTTCGCGGCGTCCCGCGGCGCGGTGTCACTGGCCTACACGCTGACCATGTTCGGCTTCGGCCTCGGCGGCATCATCGTCGGCCGCATCACCGACCGCTTCGGCATCGTCACCGCGATGTCCCTGAGCATCGTCTGCACCGGCATCGCCTATCTGCTCGCCGGCGCCTCGGTCACGTTGTGGCAGTTCCAGGCGGTCTATTTCCTGATCGGGCTCGGCACGTCGGCGACCTTCGCGCCGCTGATGGCGGAAGCTTCGCACTGGTTCAGCCGCTATCGCGGCCTCGCGGTGACCATCGTCGCCGCCGGCAACTACGTCGCCGGGACGGTGTGGCCGCCGCTGATCAATCTCGGCCTGCAGCGGATCGGCTGGCGAGCCACGCATGTCGCAATCGGCCTGTTCTGCGCGGTCACCATGACGCTGCTGCTGATGGTGCTGCGCGCCCGCATGGGCGGCGCCGGCGCCCATGATCACGCCCACGCGCCGCCCCCGCCGCTTAAGCTTGCGATCTCCACCAACGCGCTCACCGCGCTGCTGTGCATCGCCGGCGTCGCCTGCTGCATGGCGATGGCGATGCCGCAGGTCCACATCGTCGCCTATTGCGGCGATCTCGGCTATGGCGTCGCCCACGGCGCCGCCATGCTGTCGCTCATGCTGGGCTGCGGCGTCGTCAGCCGCGTCGCCTCGGGCTGGATCGCCGACATGATCGGCGGGCTGCCGACCCTGCTGCTGAGCTCGGCACTGCAATGCCTCACCCTGGTGCTGTATCTCGGCTTCGACAGCCTCACCTCTCTCTACGCGATTTCCGCAGCGTTCGGCCTCGTGCAGGGCGGCATCATCCCGAGCTACGCCTTCGTGGTGCGCGAGTATTTTCCACCCGGCGAGGCCGGCGCGCGGATCGGCCTGGTGCTCATGGCGAGCCTGTTCGGCATGGCGCTCGGCGGCTGGATGTCTGGTGTCATCTTCGATCTGACCGGGTCCTATGAGGCGGCGTTTGCCAACGGCGTGTTGTGGAACCTGCTTAACGCGGCCATTGCGACATGGCTGCTGCTCGCCCGCACGCCGTCCGCCGCCGCGCCGCGCCGCGGGTCGCAGGGCGGCGCGGCCGCCTCCCGCGCGTGACGCCCGGGTTCCTCGGCCGGTTCAGCCGGGACGCGCTCCTCTGGCGCGGCCGTTCAGCCGCCCCGGCCCGCTGAGATAGCGGCTGCCGCGCACGAAGAAGCGCAGCGGCCGTTCGCTGTCGCGGGTGATGCCGATGCGCACGCTGGTGCCGATCTCCGGCCCCGGCTGCCCATCGTCGGCGAGCCACAGCGCCCCCCGGCGGCACAGATCGAGCCCATCCAGCGCGCGGTCGATGCGCAGCGCCGTCGCCAGCCGCCCCGGCCCGCGCAGCAGATCGGCCGGCCGCGCGGCGCCGCGGTTGCCTTGCATCAGCGCGACGCCCTCCAGCGGCTCGAGCGCACGGATCAGCACGCCGGCGCCGATCCCCGGACGCTCGCTCGCCACGTTCAGCATGAACGACGTGCCGTACGCGAGATAGACGTACGCAGTGCCGCGCTCGAGGAACAGCGAGCGGTTGCGCAGGGTCTCGCCGCGAAACGCATGGCAAGCCGCGTCGCCCGGAATATAGGCCTCGGTCTCGACGATCCGGCCGCTGCAGACACATTCGGGCAGTTCGCGGACGACGATCTTGCCCAGCAGGAAGCAGGCGAGCGCCGCCGTGTCGGCCGGCAGCTCCGCCCGCCGCAGGCAGCGCAGTCCGGCCGGCACGGGACTACGCGGAAGGAGGCTTCCGGCCGGCCTCGCGCGCCACCCGCAATCCTTCTTCGTCGTGCGAGCTTCCGGCTTCCGCGTCGGTGCCGAGCGGCGCCGCGGCGGGATCGTCGGCCTTCACCTTGTCCCCGGTCCTGCCGCGGTCGATCGCATCACGCAGCCGCGCCGCCACCCCGGGTGCGCCGGCCTTTCCCGGCTTCTTCTCGTCCATGGTCTCCTCCTACGCTTGCCGCAAATGTCGGCTGGCCCGACATCCTGCCCGGAGCTATGTCTTTCGGCGCTATGTCCAGCGGACCCATGCCCCGTGGCCAAGGAGCCAACCATGAGTATGACGGTCGAACAATTCTCGGCGGAATGCCATCGCATCCTCGCAAGCGACCCCGGTGAGGCCGGTCGCAAGCGGGTCTGCGCCCTGCTCGAGCAGGCGCTGAAGGACGAGGACTTCGTCGACACGACGCTCACCGACGATGTCCCGGAACGCAAGGTGATCTACCAGGATCCCGAGCTCGGCTTCTGCATCCTCGCGCACAACTACCAGGGCGCCAAGGACACGAGGCCGCACGACCACGGCCCGTCCTGGGCGATCTACGGCCAGGCGCGGGGCGAGACCACGATGAGCGATTGGTCGCTGCTCGAACCCGCCGCACCCGACCGGCCCGGCAAGGTCCGCCTCGCCCGCACCTATAAGCTGACGCCGGGAATGGCCTATCTCTACAACGAGGGGGAGCTCCACTCCCCGCGACGCGACGGGCCGACCCGACTGATCCGCATCGAGGGGACCAACCTGGATGGCGTCAAGCGGCTCAGCTACGAGGCGGTAGCGTAAGAGCAGGTAGGGCCAGGGTCAGCGGACCCCGGCCCGCGCTTCATTGCTCGACGAGACGCACGGCGCCGATCACCGGCCTGGCGGCGGCATCGGGCTGGCCCGCGGGGACGATGGTGACCGAAGGCGTGCCGGTGAGCTGACCGCGCGCCGCCAGGCCCTTGGCCATACCGGTCACGTCCAGGCTGAAGGTCCGCGCCGGCATGGCACCGGCAGCCGCCCCCATCGGATGGGCGGCGGCGAAGAAGTTGATGGTCCCCGCGAAATACGGACTGGCCGGTGTGGCGGCGGCGCCCTGCGGCAGATCGAGGTAGACGTCATAGACGACGCCCGGCTGCGCGTCCGCCATCGCATTCTCCAGCACCAGATAGAGGCTCCGGCCGGCGGGCAGGGCGGCAAGCCGGGTGCTCAGCCGCGGCGCCGCGGCACCCGCCCCGCCGGCCGGCTGCAGAGCGACCCGCACCGGCCCGGCGCCGAGCGCGATCGAAGGCCCGGCCGCGGCGGGGGTGGCCAGATGCACCACGGCCGCGGCCGGCCGGACCGGCTCGCGTATGGCGGGCACCGGCTCGAGCCGGTCATAGCTGTAGTTCAGCTTCGCGATGTCATCGACGTCGCCGACCTTCGCGGTGACCTTCGCGCACTGCGCATCGGCGAAGGTGAACCCCTGCTGCAGCCAGGCGCCGGTCGGGTTGGCCCGCCCGCCCTTGTTCCAGCTCGCCCACAGCCGGTCGATGTTGCAGTGGTGCATCCAGAAGATCGGGTCATAGGCGGCCCACGGGATCTGGCCCATGCCCTGGGAATTGCCGACCCAGACATGCACGTTGCCGTGCAGGCCGAAGTCGAGCGTCGCGCAGAAGCCCTGCGCCGCTCCCTGCGGCCCGTAGCTGGCCTGTTGCAGCGCCGTCAGCGCCACCTGGTTGGTGGGGATGCCCTGGCCGCCATTCGGGCCGGCGTTGCGGCTGGTGCGGAACAGCGGCGAGCCGCTGGCGCGGAACGGCGCGGGCATCGCCCGCGTCGCCGCCGCGGAATAGTTCCAGTAGGGCAGGGTGAACGCAGCGTCGTTCAGCACCGTGCGGATGATGTCCTCGAAGTAGAACACGAACATGCGGTGCCAGGGCAGGAACATGTTCTCGTCTTCGCCCGGACCGTGCGCCTGGCAGGTGTCCCACATGTCCTGGGCGAGCGCCTTGTCGGGTGTGGCCTGCGGGTAGATCCGCGTGAGTTCGGCGGCCTTGGTGGTCGAGCCCTTGGTCCAGTGGGTGTACCACTGGAAGGTCCAGGAGCAGGGCTTGCCCTCGGCGGTCTGCATCATCTTCTGCACCGCCGTGGCGTATTTCGTCACCATTTGCTGCCCCTGCGGGCTCGTGGCTTCGTAGCGCACCCGCGCCGGCCCGGCCCAGGCCCGCTCCGCCAGCCAGCGGTCGAACGGGATGGCGGCAGCGCCGGCGCCAAGACCGGCGAGCACGGCACGACGGGTCGGGCGAGGCATGGCAATCCTCCTGACGGCGCTTCTTCTGCGAGCGGAATGGTCAGGCAGAATGCCGGCGCAGTCAATCGGAACGTAGCTGAAACAAGCTGATGCTTACTGCGCGACCAGCTCGATGCGGCCGATCGTCGCGCCCGCCGCCTCCGGCACGCCTTCCGGGGCGATGGTCGCGCTGATACCGGACCGCAGCGCCCCCTCCGCCTGGAGCCGGCGCAGCATGCGCGTCACCTCGTAGCTGACCGTGCGGCCGGCGTTCGCCGGGGGGCCGGCGGCGAAGAAGTTGATCGTGCCGACATAGCGCGGATCGGCCGGCCCGGGGGCGGCGCCCGTTGCGGGCAGGCCGAGATAGACGTCGTACACCACGCCCGGCTGCGCCGTCGCCCGCAGGTCGTGCAGCACGAGATAGACCTGCCGCCCACTTGGCAGCGACGCCGGGCCGCTCAGCGCCACGCGCACCGGTGCTGCACCCAGCTCGACCGGATCGGAGGCGGCGAGCAGCGTCTGCTGCGGTCCGGCTGCCCCCGCCGCGGCGATCAGCCAGCCGGAAGCGGCGGCGAGGGAAGCGATGCAAAGGCAGCGACGCAGCCGCGCCATGGCCTTTCCTGTGGCATTCGGGGTGCCCCTTAAATGGGCGCCTCTCCGCCGTATGGCAATGCGGCCGGGCTCTGTGCAGCGACAGGCGAGAGGCGGACCCCCAAACGCTGAAGCAAGGCACCCCGGCAGGGTTCAGCCGGACAGTTCGAGCACCGGCGCCGAGGCCCCGAACATGAGCATGACGTCCGCCGCCGGCTTCGGCCGGTCGATGAAGAACCCCTGGACCTCGGTGCATCCGGCGGTGCGCAGCACCCGCAGCTGCTCCTCGGTTTCGACGCCCTCGGCGGTGGTGGTCATGCCGAGCTCCCAGGCGAGCATCGACACCGAGTTGACGATCGCCAGGCAATCCGGCCGCTTGCCCATCTCGCGCACGAAGGACTGGTCGATCTTGATCTTGTCGAAGGGGAAGCTGCGGAGATAGCTGAGCGAGGAGTAGCCGGTGCCGAAATCATCCAGCGCGATCCGCAGGCCGAGGGCGCGCAGCTCGTGCAGGGTCGCCAGCACCGCCTCGTTGTCCTGCAGCAGGACAGACTCGGTGATTTCGAGTTCCAGCCGGTTGGGCGACAGGCCGGAGGCGGCGAGGGCATCGGCGACCCGGCCGACCAGGTCCTGGCCGCGGAACTGCACGGGCGAGAGGTTAACCGCCACCTTGACATGGTCGGGCCAGCGCACCGCCTCGCAGCAGGCCTGATGCAGCACCCAGGCGCCGATGGCGCCGATCAGGCCGATATCCTCGGCGACCGGGATGAACTGGGCGGGCGAGATCATGCCCTTCTCGGGATGCCGCCAGCGCAGCAACGCCTCGAAGCCGCTGACCCGGTTGGCGCCGAGATTGAACAGCGACTGGTAGAACACCTCGAGCTGCTGGTGCGGCAGGGCCTCGCGCAGATCCATTTCGATGGCGCGCCGCGCCTGCAGCTGGGCGTCCATCTCGGCTTCGAAGAAGCGGTAGGTGCCGCGGCCGTCGGCCTTGGCGCGGTACATCGCCATGTCGGCATTCTTCAGCAGCTGATCGGCGCTGCTGCCGTCCATCGGCGCGATGGCGATGCCGAGGCTGACGGTGACGATGACGCGCTGGCCCTCCAGTTCGTAGGCCTGACCGACCGTCTCGACGATGCGTTGCGCCAGGGCGGAGGCGTGATCGGGCTGCGTGGCGCCGGACTGCAGGATGGCGAATTCGTCGCCGCCCAGCCGGGCGACGACATCGGCGTCGCGGACGCAATCCTGCAGCCGCTTCGCCACCTCCTCGAGCAGGGCGTCCCCGGCGGGGTGGCCCAGCGTGTCGTTGACGTCCTTGAAGTGGTCGAGATCCAGGCACAGCACCGCCAGGCTGTCGTTCTGCCGGTGCAGCTTGCCGAGCGCCTGCTCCATCCGCTCGCGGAACAGCACGCGGTTCGGCAGGCTGGTCAGCGCGTCGTGGTGTGCCATGTGGCTGATCCGCGCCTCGACACGCCGCCGCTCGGTGATGTCCTCATAGGTGGCGACCCAGCCGCCGCCGCTCATCGGCTCGTGCGCCACCGCCAGGGCGCGGCCTTCGGGGTCCTCCTGGAAGAAGCTGCCGGACTGGTGCTCGCGGATCAGCGTCTGCTGCTCCTCGTAGATGCTCGAGAGCAGCTCGCCGGTGTATTGGCCGATCGCCGAGATCGCCCGGAACACGTCGGCGAGCAGGCTGCCCTGCCGCACGACCCCGGCAGAGAGGCCGAAGAGCTCGAGATAGCGGCTGTTGCAGACGATGAGCCGCTGCTCCGCATCGACCATGCAGAGCGCCTGGGACATGTTGTTCAGCGCCGCGTCGAAGCGCTCGTTCTGCGTGTGCAGCTCATGGTCGCGCTCTTTCAGGATGCGGTTCTGCACCTGCAGGTCGTCATAGGCGGCGCTGACCGCGCGGTTGGCCTCCGCCAGCTCCTCGCTGGTGGTCTGCAGGTTGCTGGCCAGGCCGTGCAGCCTGGCGTGGGCGCGTTGCAGCAGCCGGTAGTGCCACGCCAGGAGGCCGATCAGCGCGACGCCGCAGCCGATCACGCCGACCAGGATGCCGGAGAAGATCCAGTGCAGCCAGCTCAGCTCCGCCTGGTCCTGGGCGACGCGCTCGCCGCCGGCATTGTTCGCCGCCGCGGCCAGCTGCGCCAGCTTTGCGTCGAGCGGCTGCAACAGCTCGATGAGCTGCTTGACCGAGCCGCTCTGGTCGATGGCATCGACCAGCGGCTGCGCCCGATCCACCGCCGCCTTGAGCTGCACGACCGTGGCCCGCAGCTCGGGGTTCTGCTTGATGAACTCCTCGACCTCGCCGGCGCTGAGCAGGCGGACCCGGTTGGCCACGATATCCAGCCGCAGCTGCACCTCGTCCTGGTCGACGCCGCTGCCGGCCACCTTGTAGGCGGCGACCCTCTGCTCCAGCCGGGCCAGCTCGAGCGCTGCCTGGCTGGTCAGCCAGGTGACGTTGTAGCGCGACACCTGCTGCAGCGCGTGCTGACGCTGTACGATGAGCACGGACGAATAGATCGCCGCCACCGCGAAGAAGGCAATGATGCAGCCGAGCGCCAGCTTGATGGCGCGCAAGCCTTTTCCCTCTGACGCGCCGTCCATGCCGTGTGCTCGCCGCGGGCGGGACGATCCGCGCTATTTCACCACCAGCCGTGACACCTGCCAGGCGGCGCGGGCGTAGTATTTGTGCTCCTGCAGCTCGGGGTTGCTGTCGAAGGGATAGACGATGAACAGCGGGCCCTTGTCGCGCACCGGCATGTAATTGCCGTCTCGCTTGAGCGCCAGGATCACGTTGTATTTGGCGAAATCCTCGATCGGGATATCGGTGCTGTAGTCGTTCAGCGCGAGTGCGGTGACGTGATCCCCAGACGCGCCGACCGCCTTCAGCAGCTTGACCATGGGAACACCCTCGAACGTCACCGGACCGTTGTACCAGGGCGTCGTGGTGCTGAAGCTGACCATGCCGAGAGCTTCCAGCATGCCGCGGTCGAACTGCGCGGTGTCGTCCTTGTTGAAGACGCTGATCTTGCCCGAGACGGTGAGGATCGTCTTGTCCTCGGGCTGCGCCAATGCGGGGGGCTGCGCCGGCACCGCCGCCTCGGCCAATCGGGTGGCGGCGAGGGTCGCGGCGGCGCTCAGCAAGCCGGCGAACCGACGCCTGCTTATGCCAGTGTGCATGTTCTCTCTCCCTGGAGCGGTGCGATGTTAACCCTGCGCGGCTTCGATGAAGGAAGCGTGAAGCGGTCCGGCCGGGGAGTCGGGCCCCGCCGTGCATTGACGAAGATCATCGTTAAGTGGACGAGGCCCGGTAACAAAGCCTCAATCCCGATAAGTGAATGTCGGTGGGCCGCTTCCGGCGGCGACCCCTGGGACGTGCTCCGGCGTCCGTAGATCTGAGGTAGTACGAAGAAAATGAGCGTGAGCATCCACCGGCTGAAGCGTCTGGCGCTGTGCAACGAGGCGCTCGCCACGCCACTGGCGGACAGCGAGCGGGCGCAGATGATCCAGGCGGCCGCCGGCAAGCTGGAGGAGCTGTTCGACACCTTGCAGATCGATTACCGCAACGACCACAACACCCGCGAGACGCCGACGCGGGTGGCGAAGATGTTCGTCGAGGAGACACTCTCCGGCCGCTACTCCGCGCCGCCGCGCATCACCGAGTTCGACAACGTCCACGGCGTCGACGGCCTGCTGGTCACCGGCCCGATCGAACTGCGCTCTACCTGCGCGCACCACCTCATGCCGATCTATGGCCATGTCTTCATCGGTGTGCTGCCCTCGGTGGACAGCAAGATCATCGGCCTGTCCAAATACGATCGCGTCGTCGAGTATTTCGCCTCGCGGCTGCAGATCCAGGAGGAGCTGGTCAAGCAGATCGGCCAGTACCTGGTGGACGTGACAGCGCCGCGCGGTCTCGCGGTGCGGGTGAGCGCCGTCCACATGTGCAAGACGCAGCGCGGGGTGCGCGGCACGCATCGCGGCCGGATGGTCAACAGCGCCTATTACGGCGAGATGCTCCGCGACCGGCGGCTCAAGGAAGAGTTCCTGCAGGAATGCATCGGCCTGGAGCGCGCGCCGCTGTGAACGACGGCGGGGATCTCCTGTTCGCCCAGCCGCAGGCCGACCCGCGCTCCGCAGATGCGGGGCGGCCGCGGCCGCAGGGCGGCCTCTATCGCTCGACAAAGACCTACGACCACAACGAGGGCCTGTCCTGCTGCTTTCGGCAGTGGCGAGCGACCCACTCGCATTGCCGGCTGCTGCACGGCTACGCCCTGGCGTTCCGCTTCGTGTTCGCGACGCGCGACCTCGATGCGCGCAACTGGTGCCTCGATTTCGGCGGCCTGAAACCGGTCAAGCTCTGGCTGCACGACATGTTCGACCACACCATGCTGGTGGCGCAGGACGATCCGCAGCTCCCCCGCTTCGCCGAGCTGGCCGAGCAGGGCCTGGTGGCGCTGCGCGTGCTTCCCGCGGTCGGCTGCGAGGCGGTCGCCCGACACAGTTTCGAGCATGTCGCCGGCTTCGTCGCCGAGCAGACGCACGGGCGGGTCTGGCTCGAATCCGTCGAGGTGCGCGAGCACGGCGCCAACTCCGCGCTGTATCAAGGCGCCGCCGAGTAATACCAGTTCTCGGGCGCGCCGACTCATGGCCGTCATATCAGCGAAGCGGGAAGCCATGTGCGGCGGGGACCCCCGCTTTCCCGGGAATGACGATAAGCGGGGGTGACGATACTGGGTGGCGCCCTGTGGGACCTCGTATGAAGCTTTCTTACTTCTCCAGCGCCGCCATCGCACTCGCCACCGTCTGCTCCACGGTTCCCCCGGCTTCCACGGAGACCGCGTGCTCGTCCGCACCCGGCTCCTCCAGGGTCGCGAGCTGGCTGTCCAGCAGGGTCGCGGGCATGAAATGGCCGTGCCGGCGGGCCATCCGCTCGCGGAGCACCGCCGGCTCGCCGTGCAGATACAGCAGCCGCACATCAGGGCGGCCGCCGATGACGATGTCGCGATAGGCGCGTTTGAGCAGCGAGCAGGTAAAAATCCCCGGCTCTCCCGCGGCGATCCGCGCATCCACCCAGGCCGCGATCTTGCGCAGCCAGGGCAGCCGATCGGCATCGTCCAGCGGAATGCCGGCATGCATCTTCGCCACGTTCTCGGGCGGGTGCAGCTCGTCACCCTCCTGAAAGGCCCAGCCCAGCTGCGCCGCCATGGCGCGGCCGAGCGTCGTCTTGCCGGAGCCGGACACCCCCATCACCGCGATGACGGCCGGCTTCATGGGGTGAGCCGGCGTACGCCGGCGGCGCCACCCACCAGCACCGCGTCGGCCCGGCCGATGAACAGACCGGTCTCGATCACGCCGACGATGGCGCGCAGTCCGCGGTCGAGATCGGCAGCGTCGGCAAGCGTGCCGAAATCGCAGTCCAGGATGAGGTTGCCCCCGTCGGTGACGAAGTCCCGCCGCACCGGCCGGCCGCCCAGGGCGGCGATCCGCCGCGCCGTCGCCTGCCAGCCGAAGGCGACCACCTCGACGGGGATCGGCAGGGCCAGGCGCGCGGCGAGCTTGCCCTCGTCGACGACGATCAGCAGCCGGCTGCTCGCCGCGGCGACGATCTTCTCGCGCAGCAGGGCGCCGCCCATGCCCTTGATCAGGTCGAGCCGGCCGACCTGCACCTGGTCGGCGCCGTCGATGGTCAGGTCGATGGCGGGATGGCTCTCGAAATCGGTCAGGGGGATGCCCCCGGCGCGGGCCTGCGCGGCGCTGCGCTCGGAGGTCGGGATCGCCTGGATGCGCAGCCCCTCGCCGACGCGGCGGATCAGCGCCTCGATGAGGAAGGCGGCGGTCGAGCCGGTGCCCAGCCCGACCACCATGCCGTCGGCGACCTCCGCCGCCGCCGCCTCGGCCGCCTGCCGCTTCAACTCGTCCCGGCTCATGACCCTCCCGCAATTGCTCGGGCGGCGACCGGAGGGCCTTGCGCCACGCCGGGGCACGCGCGACATGAACGCCGGGATGGCCCGGTCGCGCAAGCCCGTCGGCCCCCGGACGGCTCGCCGCAATGCAAGGAGATGCTGCCATGAGCGATGGAGCGGGCTGATGGATACCCATGTCCCCCCCGATATCGACACCCTGGCGGTCAACACCATCCGCACCCTGGCGATGGATGCGGTGCAGAAGGCCAATTCGGGCCATCCCGGCACGCCCATGGCGATGGCGCCGGTGGTCTACACACTCTGGCAGAATCATCTCAATTTCGACCCGGCGGACCCGATCTGGCCGAACCGGGACCGCTTCGTGCTCTCCGTCGGTCACGCCTCGATGCTGCTCTATTCGATGCTGCACCTGACCAGGGTCGAGGCGGTCGATTCCGAATACAACAACGCCGGCCACCCCTCCGTCACGCTCGACGACATCAAGCAGTTCCGCCAGCTCGACAGTCATTGCCCCGGGCATCCGGAATACCACCTGACCTCGGGCGTCGAGACCACCACCGGTCCGCTCGGCCAGGGGGTGGCGACCAGCGTCGGCATGGCGATCGCGCAGCGCTGGCTGGCCGCGCACTACAACCGGCCCGGCTTCGACCTGTTCGACTATCGCATCTACGCGCTGTGCGGCGACGGCGACATGATGGAGGGGGTTTCCGGCGAGGCGGCCTCGCTCGCCGCCCACCTCAAGCTGTCCAATCTTTGCTGGATCTACGACAGCAACCGCATCAGCATCGAGGGGCACACCACGCTGGCGTTCTCCGAGGATGTCGGGGCGCGTTTCCAGGCCTATGGCTGGAATGTCGCGCATATCGAGGACGCCAACGACCGTCCGGCGCTCGACGCGCTGCTCGATCGTTTCGCCTCGGGCGGGGAGCAGCGGCCGACCTTCATCGTCGTGCGCAGCACCATCGCCTGGGGCGCGCCGCACAAGCAGGACACCGCGGCGGCGCATGGCGAGCCGCTCGGCGAGGAAGAGATCCGGCTCACCAAGAAATTCTACGGCTGGCCGGAGGACGCGAAGTTCCTGGTGCCGGACGGCGTCTATGATCATTTCGCGCAGGGCATCGGCGCCCGCGGGGCGGTGCGCAACGCCGCCTGGAAGTCGCTGTTCGAGCGCTACCGCCAGCAATTCCCCGACGAGGCCCGGCAGATCGAGGCGATGGAGCGGCGCGAGCTGCCGCCCGGCTGGGACAAGGACATGCCGACCTTCCCGCCGGACGCCAAAGGCATGGCCGGCCGCGAGGCCTCGGGCAAGGTGCTCAACGCCGTCGCCCCCAATCTGCCCTGGCTGCTCGGCGGGGCCGCGGATCTTTCGCCTTCGACAAAGACCAACTTCACTTTCCCGGGCGCCGGCGAGCTGGAGGCGGACAGCCCCGGCGGGCGGAATATGCATTTCGGGGTGCGCGAGCACGCCATGGGCGCGGTCTGCAACGGATTGGCGTTGTCCAAGCTGCGGCCGTTCGGCTCGGGGTTCCTGATCTTCAGCGACTACATGAAGCCGGCGATCCGGTTGTCGGCGATCATGGAGCTGCCGACGCTGTTCATCTTCACCCATGACAGCATCGGCGTCGGCGAGGACGGGCCCACCCACCAGCCCGTCGAGCAGCTGCTCAGCCTGCGCTCCATTCCCGGCCTCATCGTGCTGCGCCCGGCCGATGCCAACGAGGTGGTGGAAGCCTATCGCCTGGTGCTGCAGCTCAAGCACCAGCCCGCCTGCATCGTGCTGTCCCGCCAGCCGCTGCCGACCTTCGACCGCGAGAAGTATCGCCCGGCTGCCGGCGTGGCGAAGGGCGCCTACGTGCTGGCCGACCCGCCGGACGGCAAGCCCGAGGTGCTGCTGATCGCCACCGGCAGCGAGGTGCAGCTCTGCCTCGGCGCCTATGAGGCGCTGGCCGGCGAAGGCGTGCGCAGCCGCGTCGTTTCGATGCCGAGCTGGGAGCTTTTCGAGCAGCAGGACGAGGCCTATCGTGCCGAGGTGATGCCGCCGGAAATCCTGGCGCGCGTCGCCGTCGAGCAGGCCGCGACGATCGGCTGGGACCGCTACGCCGGACGCCGCGGCGCGGTGATCGGTATGCACACCTTCGGTGCCTCGGCGCCGCTGAAATCGCTGCTCACGAAATTCGGCTTCACGCCGGACGCCGTCGCCGAGGCCGCGCGCAAGCAGATCGCCGACAGGAAATGACCCTTACCCCTCAGGAAATCCGTGCCATGAACCCGCTTCAGCAATTGCCGCAGCACGGCCAGTCGGTGTGGCTCGACTTCGTCAGCCGCTCGCTCCTCGACAAGGGCGAGCTGCAGCGGCTCGTCGAGGAGGACGACCTGCGCGGCGTCACCTCCAACCCCAGCATCTTCGAGAAGGCGATCGGCCACAGCCACGAATACGACGCCGACCTCACTGCCTTTCAGCGCGAAGGCGACCAGGACGTCGCGGCGCTGTTCGAGCACCTGGCGGTCACCGACATCCGCCACGCCGCAGACGTGCTGCGGCCGGTCTATGAGAGGACCGGCCGGGTGGACGGCTATATCAGCCTCGAGGTGTCGCCGTATCTCGCGCTGAAGACCGAGGACACGGTGGCCGAGGCGCGCCGGCTGTGGAAGGCCGTCGGGCGCGAGAACCTGATGATCAAGGTTCCCGGCACCGCCGAAGGCGGCCCGGCGATCCGCACCCTTATCAGTGAGGGGATCAACGTCAACGTCACCCTGCTGTTCTCGACCTCCGCCTACAGGACGGTCGCGGAAGCCTACATGGACGGGCTCGAGACTTTCGCCGGCAACGGCGGCGATGTCAGCCGCGTCGCCAGCGTCGCCAGCTTCTTCGTCAGCCGTATCGACACCTCTGTCGAGAAAGCGATCGACGCGAAGCTGAAGGACGCCTCGGCAGCGGACGCCGCTTTGCTGCTGCAGCTCCGGAGCAAGGTTGCCATTGCCAACGCCAAGCTCGCCTATCAGCTCTACAAGGAGCTGCTCGCGTCGCCGCGCTGGCAGGCGCTGTCGGCGAAGGGGGCGCGGCCGCAGCGGCTGCTCTGGGCGTCCACGGGAACCAAGAGCAAGGACCTGCCGGACACCATCTATGTCGACGAGCTGATCGGGCCCGACACCGTCAACACCATGCCCCCGGCGACGATGGACGCGGTGCGCGACCACGGTCACGTCGCCGACACGCTGGAGACCGATATCGAAGGCGCGCGCGCCACCATGGCGCTGCTCGAACGCGTCGGCATTTCCATGGAGCGGATCACCAACGACCTGGTGACCGCCGGGGTGCAGCAATTCGCCGATGCCGCGGACGCGCTCTATGAGGCGGTGGCCAGGCGGCGCGCCGAGGTGCTCGACGGCGCCACATCGCGCCAGACGATCACGCTCGGCGACAAGGGGCTGGAGGAGGCGGTCGCCGCGGAAGCCGAGCGCTGGCGCCATGACGGCCTGATCCGCCGGCTGTGGGCCGGCGACAAGACGCTGTGGAGCGGCGCCGACGAGGACAAGTGGACGGGCTGGCTCGGCATCGTGGAACAGGAGACCGCCGACCTCGACACCCTGCGGGCCTTCGGGCGCGAAGTGCAGGAGGCCGGCTATACCGATGTCGTGCTGCTCGGCATGGGCGGCTCCAGCCTGGGGCCGGAGGTGCTGGCCGAGACGTTTGGACACCGGAAGGGCTGGCCGCACTTCCATATGCTCGACAGCACCGATCCGGCGCAGGTGCGCGCCATCGAGGCGGCGGTGACGCTGCCGAGCACGCTGTTCATCGTCTCCAGCAAGTCCGGCAGCACGCTCGAGCCGAACATCTTCAAGCAGTATTTCTTCGGGCGCATGCAGCAGACCGTTGACAATCCGGGAAAGCATTTCGTGGCGGTGACGGACCCCGGCTCGGCGATGGAGAAGGCCGCGGGGGAAGCGGGATTCGCGCACATCTTCCACGGCGTGAAATCGATCGGCGGGCGCTATTCCGTGCTGTCGAAATTCGGCATGGTGCCGGCCGCCACCATGGGCATCGACATGGCGGCGTTCCTGCGCACGACGCAGCAGATGGTGCGGTCCTGCGGCCCGTACATGCCGCCCTCGGTCAACCCCGGCGTGGCGCTCGGCCTCGCCATGGGCGTGCTCGCCAGGGAGGGCCGCGACAAGGTGACGCTGATCGCCTCGCCCGGCATCGGCGACATCGGGGCGTGGCTGGAACAGCTGATGGCGGAGAGCACCGGCAAGCAGGGCAAGGGGCTGATCCCGGTCGCCGCCGAACCGCTCGGACCGCCCGAGGTGTACGGCCGCGACCGCCTGTTCGTCTATCTCGAACTGGATGACGGGCCCGATCCGGGGCAGCGCGACAAGGTCGAGGCGCTGGAGAAAGCCGGCCAGCCCGTCGTGCGCATCCGGGTCAAGGACAAGCTGCATATCGGCCAGGAGTTCTTCCGGTGGGAGATGGCGACGGCGGTGGCCGGCGCGGTGATCGGCATCAACCCGTTCGACCAGCCGGATGTCGAGGCCAGCAAGGTGAAGACCCGCGAGCTGACCGACGCGTACGAAAAGACCGGCAGCCTGCCCGAGGAAACGCCGATCTTCCGGCAGAACGGCACGGCACTCTACGCCGACCAGAAGAACGCCGCCGCACTCGGCCGCAACAACACGCTGCAGGCCTATCTGAAGGCGCATTTCGACCGCATCGGCGCCGGCGACTATGCTGCCCTGCTCGCCTACATCCAGCGCGACGAGGCCAACACCGAGGCGTTGCAGGCGATGCGCGAAAAGCTGCGCGACGGCAAGCGCGTGGCGACCGTGCTCGGCTTCGGGCCGCGGTTCCTGCACTCGACGGGCCAGGCCTACAAGGGGGGACCGAACAGCGGCGTGTTCCTGCAGATCACCTGCGACGACGCGCAGGACCTTGCGGTGCCGGGCCAGAAATACGGCTTCAGCCTGGTCAAGGCGGCGCAGGCCCGCGGCGATTTCGACGTGCTGGCCGAGCGCGGCCGCCGCGCCCTGCGCGTGCATCTCGGCTCCGACCTGCAGGCGGGGTTGCGCGCGCTCGGCGAAGCCATCGATCAGGCGCTCGCCTAGAACTAAGTCATGGGGTCTGGGGGCCGCTGCCCCCAGCGGGTCGAGGGCAGAGCCCTCGCCTTGCTGTCTTTAGGGGGGCGACAGAGATGCAACTCGGCATGATCGGCTTGGGCCGGATGGGCGGCAACATCGTGCGCCGCTTGATGCGCGACGGTCATACCGCCGTGGTGTTCGACCAGGCGGCGCAGGCGGTGGAAAAGCTCGCCGGCGAGGGTGCGACGGGGTCCGCGTCGCTCGAGGCCTTCGTCAAGGCGCTCGACAAGCCGCGAGTCGCCTGGGTGATGCTGCCCGCCGGGCACATCACCGAGGAAACGGTGAACACGCTCGCCGGATTGTTCGAGGCCGGCGACATCATCATCGACGGCGGCAATTCCTTCTACAAGGACGACATCCGCCGGGCGAAGATGCTGGCGGAGAAGGGCATCCGCTACGTCGATGTCGGCACCTCCGGCGGCGTCTGGGGCCTGGAGCGCGGCTATTGCATGATGATCGGCGGAGAGCGCGAGGCGGTCGACCATCTCGATCCGATCTTCCGCACGCTGGCGCCGGGGATCGGCGATATTTCGCGCACGCCGCACCGCGAGAAACTCGATGCGCGGGCCGAGCAGGGCTACATCCATGCCGGACCGAGCGGCGCCGGGCATTTTGTCAAGATGGTGCATAACGGCATCGAATACGGCCTGATGCAGGCCTATGCCGAGGGGTTCGAGGTGCTCCAGCGCAAGAACTCCGACGAACTGCCGCAAGACGAGCGCTACGCCCTGAACATGGCCGACATCGCCGAGGTCTGGCGGCGCGGCAGCGTCATCTCCTCCTGGCTGCTCGATCTGACCGCCATGGCGCTGGCGGAGCATCCCGAGCTCGACACGTTCAGCGGCTCGGTCGAGGATTCCGGCGAAGGCCGCTGGACGATCAATGCCGCCATCGAGGAGGCGGTGCCGGCGAACGTGCTCTCCGCCGCGCTCTACACCCGCTTCCGCTCGCGCCAGCAGCACACTTTCGGCGAGAAGCTGCTCTCCGCCATGCGCTTCGGCTTCGGCGGCCACGTGGAAAAGAGCGGCAGCTAGGACACGCGCATGTCCGGCGAGACCGCATCCGGCGAGACCGCATCCGGCGAGATCACATCGGGCGAAACCGCATCCGGTGAGACTTTGGGCCGCTACGAACCGGCGCCCCCCTGCACGCTGGTGATCTTCGGCGCCGCCGGCGACCTCACCAAGCGGCTGATCACGCCGGCGCTCTACAATCTCACGCTCGCCGGCATGCTGCCCGACGGGTTTCGCATCATCGGCCTCGATCTCGCCGACCTTTCCGACGCGGCGTGGCGCGATGCGCTGGCGGACATGCTGCGCGAGTTCGTCGCCAAGGGCCGCACCGAGCTCGCGCGCAGCGACATGGACCAGGCGGCATGGTCATCGCTGGCGGCGCGCATGCAGTACATGCGCGGCGATTTCAGCAATCCCGAGTTCTATGGCGCGCTGGCCAGCCGTCTGGCCGAGCAGGAGAACGGCGGCGGCAACCGCCTGTTCTATCTCGCCGTCGCCGACCGCTTCTTCGGCCCGATCGTCGAGCAGCTGGGCGCCGCCGGGCTCACCCGCCAGGAGGAGGACGGTCCGTGGCGGCGGGTGGTGATCGAGAAGCCGTTCGGCCACGACCTGCCCTCCGCCATCGCGCTGAACCAGCGGATCGCGAAGGTCCTCACCGAGGATCAGATCTATCGGATGGACCATTTCCTCGGCAAGGAAACCGTCCAGAACATCATGATGCTGCGCTTCGGCAACGGTGCCTTCGAGAACCTCTGGAACCGCCTGCATGTCGATCACGTGCAGATCACCGCGGCGGAGCGCGTCGGCGTCGAGCGGCGCGGCAAGTTCTACGACCAGACCGGCGCGCTGCGCGACATGGTACCCAACCACGTCCTGCAGCTGCTGGCGGTGACCGCCATGGAGCCGCCGGTCTCCTTCGACGCGGATGCGGTGCGCGCGGAAAAGGCCAAGGTGCTGCAGGCGGTCCACGGCCTGGAAGCCGGCGAGGCGGCACTGCGCAACACGGTACGCGGCCAGTACGGCGCGGGCGACGGCTCCGTCGCGTATCGCGAGGAGCCGGACGTCGATACGAACTCGGTCACCGAGACCTACGTCGCGGCCAAGCTGATGGTGGACAACTGGCGCTGGGGCGGCGTGCCGTTCTATCTGCGCACCGGCAAGCACCTGAAGCTGCGCAAGACGGAGATCGTGCTGCAGTTCCGCGCCCCGCCCTTCGCGCTGTTTCGCGACACGCCGACCGAGACGCTCGCCTCGAACCGGCTGGTCCTGCACATCCAGCCGAACGAGGGGATTTCGCTGCATTTCAACGCCAAGAATCCCGGTCCGGCGGTGCAGGCCAGCGGCGTGCGCATGGATTTCCGCTACGGCGACTTCTTCTCCGAGGCGCCGAGCACCGGTTATGAAACCCTGCTCTATGACGTGATGATCGGCGACGCCACGCTGTTCCAGCGCGCCGATTTCGTCGAAGCCGGCTGGCGCGTCGTGCAGCCGGTGCTGGACGCCTGGGGGGCGACCCGGCCGGCAGACTTTCCGAATTATCCGTCCTTCAGCCAGGGACCGGCGGCCGCCGACGCGCTGCTGCGGCGCGATGGCCGCGCGTGGCGGGCGCTGTCATGACGAAAATCTCGCTGCTGCTCGCCGATGTGGACGGCACGCTGGTTACCCGCGACAAGGTGCTGACCGAGCGGGCGCGCCAGGCGGTGCTGGCCGCGCGCCGGCGCGGCATCCGCTTCGCCATCACCAGCGGGCGGCCGCCGCGCGGCATGTCCATGCTGTTCGACCCGCTCGACATCGACACGCCGATCGCCGGCTTCAACGGCGGCATGATGGTGCGCCGCGATCTCTCCATCCTCGAGGCGCGCACCCTGCCCAAAGAAATCGCGCAGCAGGCGATCGAGATCATCGACACGCATGGGATGGATTTCTGGGTCTATGCCGGCAATGACTGGTACGTGCGCGACCGGCGCGCGCCGCATGTCGATCGCGAGGCCTGGACGGTGAAGTTCGAGCCGATCGGCGTTCCCGACATGCAGGACAAGCTCGAAGAGGCGGTGAAGATCGTCGGCATCAGCGACGATCACGACCTCGTCGCCAAGTGCGAGGCCGCCGCGCAGCAGGCGTTCGGCGACCGGGCCACCGCCTCGCGCTCGCAGCCCTACTACCTCGACGTGACCCACCGCGAGGCCAACAAGGGCGGCGTGGTGGCCTATCTCTCCAAGCATCTGAACATCCCGCCGGAGGAGATCGCGACGATCGGCGACCAGCCCAACGACGTGCTGATGTTCATTCCCTCCGGTTACAGCGTGGCGATGGGCAACGCGTCGGACGCGGTAAAGCAGCGGGCCACCGCGACCACCGACGATTCCGAGAACGAGGGTTTCGCCAAAGCCGTCGAGGCCATGCTGGAAAAATTTCCATGACGGGAAAGCTCGACATCCAGCCCGATCCCGCAGCACTCGCCCGGCACGTCGCGGACTGGCTGCTCGATCGGGCGATGGCGAAAGCGGGAAAGACCGCCATCGCGCTCTCCGGCGGCTCCACACCGAAGGCGCTGTTTGCGCTGCTCGCCACACCCGACTACGCGCGCCGCATGCCGTGGGAGCGGCTGGAGCTCTGGTGGGGCGACGAGCGCTTCGTGCCGCACGATCATCCCGAGAGCAACTACGGCATGACCCGCGCCGCCCTGCTCGATCACGTGCCCATTCCCGCCGGCAATGTCCATCCGATCCCGACCGGCGGCACCCCCGAGGAGGCGGCGCAGGGTTATGAGCGGGCGCTGCGCCAGGCCTACGGCGCCGAGGCGCTCGATCCTTCCCGACCGCTGTTCGACGTCACCTTCCTCGGCCTCGGCGAAGACGGTCACACGGCCTCGCTGATCCCCGGCCAGCCCGTGCTGAACGAACGGACGAAATGGGTCGCCGCCGTCGGGCAGGGACGGCCGGAGGTGCGCATCACGCTGACCTATCCGGCGCTGGAGAGCAGCGCCGTCGTCGCCTTCCTGATAGCCGGCGCCGGCAAGGCGCAGATCCTCGCACAGGTGCGCGACGGCGGCGCGGACGTGCCGGCGGCGCGGCTGCGGCCGCAGGGCGAGCTCATCTGGTTCGTCGATCGCGCCGCCGCCGGCGGCTGACATGCACGAGCTGATCGCGCGCGCGGAAAAAGTCGCCGAAATGCTGAAGGTTTCGGGCGCGACCGTGGCCATCGCGGAGTCCTCCGCGGGCGGGCTGATCTCCGCGGCCTTGCTGGCGACGCCCGGCGCCTCCGCATTCTTCCTCGGCGGCGCCGTGGTGTACACGCGGCAATCGCGCGAGAACCTGCTCGGCATCACCGCCGCGGCGCTCGAGGGCATCCGTCCCTCCACCGAGGCCTATGCCCGCCTGCTCGCCCGCAGCATCCGCGAGCGCTTCGCTGCCTCGTGGAGCCTGGCCGAGACCGGCGCCGCCGGCCCGACCGGCAACCGCTACGGCGACGCCGCCGGTCACGCCTGCATCGCTGCGGTCGGCAGGGACGAACGCGCCATCACCATCGAGACCGGCAGCACCGATCGCCTCGCCAACATGCAGGCCTTCGCCGCGGCGGCACTCGATCTGCTGGCGGACTGCCTGGGCCGGGCCGAGCCGACGGGCCCATAGCAGCCAACTCGGACGGCGGAGCTTGTAGGATTATTCGGCGGTGTCAGCGACACGCTTGCGCAGTCGCGCGGCATCCGAGGCCGGAACCGCTTGCGCCGTATTGCCCCAGCTGTTGCGGATGTAGGTGACCACATCGGCCACCTGCTGGTCCGACAGCCGCCAACTGAAGGCCGGCATCGCCGGCGCGGTCGGCGCCGCGTCCGTCGCCGCACCCTGCGCCCCCTGCAGCACGATGCGCAGCACGGTCGTCGGATCTGTCTGCTGCACCACCTGGTCGCCCCGCAAGGGCGGGAACATCGCCTCCACCCCGGTGCCGTCGCGCTTGTGGCACGCCGAGCAATTGTCGGTGTAGACCACGGCGCCCGATTGCATCTGCGCGTCATCGGCTGGACGCGGGGACGGCGCGGCAGGGCCGGCCGCACCGCGCTGCTTCAGATAGGTGGCAATGGCGTGCAGATCGGCATCGCTCATGCCGCTGGTCGAGTACACCACCACCTCGGCCATCGGCCCGCTCGCCTGGGCACGTGCGTTGCGGCCGGTCTTGAGGTATTCCACGATGTCGTCGACCGACCATGAGCCGAGGCCGATGCGCTGTTCGTCGGTGATGTTCGGGTCGGTCCAGGCCTGCAGGACATTGCCCTGCAGGTAGCGCGCGGCATCGTTCGCCCCGGCCCAGTTCATCGGCGTGTGGCAAGCGCCGCAATGGCCCAGCCCTTCCACGAGATAGGCGCCGCGATTGTATTCGGCCGAGCGCTGCGGGTCCGCCTCGAAGGTACCGGCTCGGAAGAACATCTCGTTCCAGCCCAGCATCAGCGCGCGAACCTTGAAGGGGAAGGGCAGGGTGTCGCGATCGACGGCATTGTGCACGGCCGGCAGCGTCCGCAGGAAGGCGTAGATCGCGTCGCTGTCGGCGCGGGTGACCTTCGTGTAGTAGGTATAGGGAAAAGCCGGATAGAGATGCGCGCCGCTCGGCATGACGCCGGTGTGCATGGCCCGATAGAAATCGTCCGCCGACCAGTGGCCGATGCCGGTTTCCTCGTCCGGCGTCAGATTCGGCGTGACGATGTCGCCGAACGGCGTCTGGATGCCGCGCCCTCCGGCCCATTGCGTGCCGCCGGGAATGGTATGGCAGGCAACACAGTCTCCCCCTATCGCGAGATAGCGGCCACGCTCCACCTGCGTGTAGTCATCCGGCGCGGCGCCCGCGGTAAACGGCAGCGCGGCGATCGGCAGCAGTGCCGCCGCGAGCACCAGGAAAAGGCGCCTCATATCTGCACCAGCGGGCCAGGTGCCTTCAGATATTGCTCGCGGATGGCGTTCAGCGACCAATAGGTCAGCGCACCCACCGTTCCCGTCGGGTTGTAACCGGCGTTCTGCGGAAATGCGCTCGCCCCCATGACGAACACGTTCGAGACGTCCCAGCTCTGCAGGTAGCGATTCAGCGCGCTGGTTTTCGGATCCGTGCCCATCACCGCGCCGCCGGTGTTGTGCGTGGTCTGGTAAGGCACCACCGACCAGGGCACGCCGAGATGGCCGATGCGGGTCTGCTGCGCGCCCATCGCCTTGACGATCTCGTCACAGCGATCGGCCATCCAGTTGGCCATCTTCTGTTCGTTTGGCTGGTAGTTGAAGGTCATCCGCAGCAGCGGCCGGCCATAATCGTCCTTGTACGTCGGATCGAGATCGAGATAGTTGTCGCGATAGCTCATCACGCTGCCCTGCGCGCCGACCCCCATCGCCCGGTTGTACATGGTCTTCACGCCGCGCTTCCAGGCGCTGCCCCAGTTCGGAGTGCCCGGCAGGGTCGGCCGGTAGGCGATCGGCCGCCCGTTCGTGTAGGCGCAGGTGATCGAGGCGCCGCCGACGAAGCCGACGGAGCCATGGTCGAAATTGTCGCTGTTGTAGTCATCCACCGCGACGCCGAGCGAGCCGGAGGCGGCGAACGGATTGAAATGCGTACCCTCGCCGAAATAGCCGGTCGAGCCCGATCCCGTCTGATAGGCATAGTTGCGCCCGACGACACCTTCGCCGGCGGCGTGGTCGTACGGCTTGCCGATGCCGGAGAGCAGCAGCAGACGCACGTTGAAGAACGAGAAGGCGCAGAGCAGCACGAGGTCGGCCGGCTGCTCCCATTGCTGGCCTTGCGTATCGATATAGGTCACGCCGGTGGCGTGCTTGCCGTCCGGCGTGAGATTGACTTTCAGCACCTCGCATTCCGTGCGCGCCTCGAAGCCGGGCTGGCGGACCAGCGCCGGCAGAACGCAGGTCTGCGGGCTCGCCTTGGAATAATTGGCGCAGCCGAACCGCTCGCAGAAGCCGCAATAGGTGCACGGCGCCATGCGGACGCCATAGGGATTGGTATAGGCTGTGGAGATGTTGGCCGAAGGCCGCGGGAACGGATGCAGCCCCTTTCCCGCCGACGCCTGCGCGAACAGTTGTTGCGCGTAGCCCTGAAGCTGCGGCGGCGTGGGGTAGGGTCGCGACCGCGGCCCCTCGAACGGGTTGCCGCCCGGCTGGATCTTGCCTTGCAGATTGCCGGCTTCTCCGGAAATGCCGGCGCAGTATTCGAACGCGTCGTAGAACGGCTCCAGTTCGTCGTAGGTGACGCCCCAATCCTGGATCTGATTGCCCTCCGGCAGGAAACCGGCACCGTAGCGCTGCGCGTAGTGCGAGCGGATCACGAAGTCGGTCGGCAGGAAGCGCCAGGTCTGGCCGTTCCAGTGCATGCCGGCGCCACCCACCCCGTTCGGCGGCAGGAAGCTGCCGAACCGCCGGATCGGCAGTGCCCGCTGCTCCGGCGTGTTGCGCATCGTCACGGTTTCCTGCGCCGGCCGCAGGAACATCTCCAGCCTTATGCCGTAGCGCAGCTCGTCCGGCGCGGTGGTGATGTTGAAATCCGCCGCGGTGTCGCGCCACGGTCCGCGCTCGATCGCCACCACTTCAAGGCCGGAGCGGGCAAGCTCATAGGAGAGGATCGACCCCGTCCATCCGAGGCCGACGACGACGACATCCTTGGCCGGCAGACGCTGCGTCATGTCGGGCTCCGATCGGCGGAGACGCGGCCCTTCAGACCGACCGGCGGCAAGCTGTAGGGCTTGTTCGGGTTCTGCATGACATCCCGATAGTCGTAGCGCGTCCCGGGAAAGCCGATCAGCTTCCAGCCCGCCATGTCGCGATTGCCGCCATAGATCGGGTCGGCGAAGAAGCCTTCCATGGTGTTGGCGAGCACGGTGCCGAACAGCATGCGGGCGCTGAACTCCGGCAGCTGGACCTCGCCCTTTTCCATGCCGTCGAGCAGCTTGTCCTGCGCATCGGCATCGAGTTGCGCAAACGCCCGGTTGTCGTACTTGCCGCGGCAATAGGCATTCAGCGCGGCGAGGCCGAGGCGATACTGCTGGCGCGGCGTGAGCGGGCTTTGCAGGCCTTGCGAGGGCAGCGGATCGGCCGGGAACGGGCCCTTCATATAGAGCCACTCATACGTGCCGTATGGCCCGGAGAGCTGCCGATCGATGAACACCGTGCAGCCGGCCTGCTTGCCGCCCGGCCCGAGCTCGTCGGCGGGAATGAAACGATCGACCATGGCATCGACCGTCGCCGCTTCGCCCGGCGTGAAGAAATGCCAGCCCGGCGACCCGAGCGGCTCCGGAGGATACACCTCGTTCGGCCGCCACGGCAGCTTGCCGAGGATGGTGTGGCCGAAGGCGGCGCGGGAGAAGACGATGATCGCGGCGCTGGCCAGCAGCTGCCGGCGAGTGGAAATGGTCATGCTGGTCTGCCCTGGCACTCCGAAGCCGGCAGGCTTTGGGACGACTCCAACATGGTCAAGACACATCAATGAGAGAGTTCGGTGAGCGCCGCCAGGGCGTGTCCTGCTACTCTCCCTTGAACGCGGGCGTTCGCTTGGACAGGAAGGCCGTTACCGCCTCGCGATGATCGGCCGTGGTGTGCGCCAGCCCCTGCATCGCCGCGGCCATCTCCAGCAGCGTGTCCATCCGCACGTGCTGCCCTTCGCGCAGCAGCCGCTTGGTCATCCGCACGGCGTGCGGCGGGTTGGCGGCGATCCGCGAGGCGAGCGCCCGCGCGGCTGCCAGCAGCTCGCCGTCCGGCACCACCCGCGACACCAGGCCGCAGGACAGCGCCTCGCGCGCATCCAGCATGTCGCCGGTGAACGCCATTTCGCAGGCCTTGGAAAACCCGACCACGCGCGGCAGCAGCCAGGCGCCGCCGTCGCCGGCGACGATGCCCACCTTGACGAAGCTCTCGGCGAAGCGCGCGCTTTCCGCCGCGATGCGGATGTCGCACATGCAGGCGAGATCGCAGCCGGCGCCGATCGCCGGCCCGTTCACCGCGGCGATCACCGGCACTTCCAGCCGCTCGAAGGCGAGCGGAATGCGCTGGATGCCCCGCTTGTAGTAGCGCGGCGTCAGCGCCGGCTGCTGCGCCCGCCCCTCGGCCTCCGCCGCCATCTTGCGCAGATCGCCGCCGGAGGAAAACGCCGTGCCGGCGCCGGTCAGGATCGCCACGCGCACCGCCGGATCGGCGTCGAGCCGTTCCAGCGCGGCGACCAGCGCATCCACCGTCCCGCGTTCGGAAATCGGGTTGCGCATGTCCGGATTGTTGAGCGTCAGGACGACGATCCCGTCCGCTTCTTCGTACAGCACCGGCTCTGCCATCTCTCTCTCTCCCGCGTTTCAGAGACCGTTCGAGAATGCGCTACGGCGAGTCAGCTGGCGTGGCTTTCGAGAACCGGAGCGGAGCGGCCTTGTGGGGCCGTGAGCACCGGAAGCGCAGAAAGCCGCGTCAGATGGCCGCCGTAGTAGCATTGTCAACGGTCTCTCAGCGCAGGCCGAGGCCGCGCGCCACCATGCCGCGCAGGATCTCGCGCGTGCCGCCGCGCAGCGAGAACGACGGCGCGTGCATGATCGTGTAGGCCAGCACGGCGGAAAAATCCTGCGTCGATTGCGTCGTCGGCTCGGCGGCGATGAGCTGGCGGGCGATCTCGGGGATCTCCTGCTCCAGCAGCGCCCCGAGATCCTTCACCAGGGCCGCCTGCAGCGCCGGGTTCTCGCCGTTCTGCAGCATTCCCGCAACCGATCGCGACAGCCGCCGCAGGGTCAGGATATGCGCGGTCAGCCGCCCGATGGCGATCGCCCCGCGCTCCGACGGCTCCGGCCCGAGTGCCCGCACCAGCTCGACCAGCAGCTGGAAGGATGAGAGAAAACGCTCCGGCCCGCTGCGCTCGAAGGCCAGCTCGCCGGTGACCTGGCTCCAGCCCTCGCCCTCGCGGCCCAGCAGCGCCGTCTCCGGCAAGAAGAAGTCCTCGAACACCACTTCGTTGAAATGATGCTCGCCGGTCAGCGCCAGCACCGGCCGGATCCTGATGCCGGGCAGCGACAGGTCGACCAGGAACTGGCTGGTGCCGCCATGCCGGTCGCCCTCGGCGCCGCCGGTGCGGCAGAACAGGATCATGTAGTGCGCGTGATGCGCATGCGAGGTCCAGAGCTTGGTGCCGTTGACGAGATAGCCGCCCTGCACCGGTGTCGCGCGGGTCCGCACCGAGGCGAGATCGGAACCGCTGTCCGGCTCGCTCATGCCGATGCAGAAGAAGCATTGGCCGGCGGCGATGCGCGGCAGGATCGACTGCTTCTGCGCCTCGCTGCCATGCCGCAGGATGCTCGGCCCGCTCTGCCGGTCGGCGATCCAGTGCGCCGAAACCGGCGCCCCGGCGGCGAGCGCCTCCTCGAGCACGACGTAGCGTTCGAGCGCACTGCGCTCATGCCCGCCATAGGGCCGGGGCCAGGTCATGCCGATCCAGCCGCGCTCGCCCATCTTGCGGCTGAACGCCGGATCGAACCCCGTCCAGCTCTCCGCCCGCGCCAGTGGCGTGCGGTGCGCCAGTTCCGCGGCCAGGAACGCCCGCACTTCCGTCCGCAGCGCTTCGGCCTCGGGAGAGGGCGGCGGCGGCGCGTAGCTCAGGGCTTCCACGCGCTCACCCCCACGGACGGCGATGCTGGGAACGCTTCACCACGCCGTAAGCTCCTCCCACAGACGCGCGGCGCCGGCACCGGCGACGTGCCGGCCCAGCACGGCGCTCCATTCTGCCTCCGAGCCGAATTCGTCGCGCCACGACCACAGCCGCTTGGTCGAGAAATGCAGCGCATGCTCATAGGTGAACCCGATGGCGCCATGCACCTGATGCGCCAGGCCGGCCACCAGGCTCGCCGCCTCGCCGGTGCGCGCCTTGGCGGCGGCGATCGGCAGCACGCGCACCCCGTCCGCCACGGCCTCGGCCGCGAGATCGGCCGCGGCGACCGCCGCCGCGGTCTGCGCCGCCATCGTCGCGATGTGTTGCTGGATCGCCTGGAACTTGCCGATGGGGCGGCCGAACTGCACCCGGTCCTGCGCATAGCGCGTCGTCATCGCCGTCACCCGCAGCAGCGCGCCCGCGATCTGCAGGCTGCGCATCGCAGCACCCACGGCGCGCAGCCCGCCATCGCCCGCCGGCGCCACCGCATCCACCACAACCTCGAAACGCAAATCGTCGCGCGGCTCCAGGGCCATGTTGGCGCCGTGCTC